>NZ_CAMPQC010000006.1:0-154154 GCF_946902955.1 Corynebacterium sp. Marseille-P8863
CGCGCAGGAGAATAACCACCGCAACGGGTCGTACACCAAGACCGTCAATTCTGGCTACGGCGCGGTGGAAGTAACCGTGCCCAGGGATCGTGCCGGCACGTTTACTCCCCGCATGGTGCCCAAAGGCGCACGCCGGTTGACCGAGCTTGACGACATGATCGTCTCGCTCTACGCCGGTGGGATGACAGTGCGCGATATTCAGCACCATCTTGCGACCACGCTTGGGGTGGATATGAGCCCGGATACGATCAGTACCATTACCGATGCGGTCTTGGAAGAGGTCATGATCTGGCAAAACCGGCAGCTCGACGAGTTTTACCCGGTGATCTTCCTCGACGCGCTACGCGTGAAGATTCGTGACGGCCACCGCGTGGTCAACAAGGCTTGCTACATGGCAGTTGGTGTCGACATGGACGGCATCAAGCACATCCTGGGATTGTGGATCGCTGAGAATGAAGGCGCCGCATTCTGGGCATCGGTGTGCGCAGATCTGGCCAACCGCGGGGTCCAGGACGTGTTCATCGTGTGCTGCGACGGGCTCAAAGGCCTGCCGGAAGCTGTGGAGGCGACCTGGCCGAATTCCATGGTGCAGACCTGCATTGTGCACCTGATTCGGGCTGCGAACCGGTGGGTGTCTTATCAGGACCGCAAACTTGTCTCCCGCGCGCTACGTGAGGTCTACACCGCCAACAACGAGGAGACCGCACGCGCCAACCTGGATGCGTTCGAGGCCAGTGAACTGGGCCGGAGATACCCCCAGTCGGTCAAAGTCTGGCGCGACGCCTGGGAGCGGTTCGTGCCGTTTCTGCAGTTCCCGCCTGCGGCCAGGCGGGTGCTCTACACCACCAATTCGATCGAGTCGCTGAATGCTGAACTGCGTAAAGCTACTCGAAACCGGGGTCAGTTCCCGAACGATACCGCGGCGCTGAAGACGCTTTGGCTGATGATCTGCAACATCGAGGACAAGCGTGCTGCTCAGCGGGCGAAGAAAGCGAAGCGCGACATTGAGCGCAACGGCTATATTGAAGGGGCGAAAGCCACCGGGTGGAAACAAGCCATCAACCAACTAGCCGTGGCTTACCCCGACCGATTCGCGGACTACTTGTAAACCAAGCCCCCGCACACAAACAATCGGACACTCTCCCCCTTCTCGTCAAACACACACAGCTGCCATCAAACACATGGTCTTCTCGTCAAACACCCGACACCACACCCCACCGAAACAGCGAGCCAGACGAAGGCCGCCCTGAGTCGGCAACCACTTACTCCACCCCGCCCACCGCAGAGAGTGAACCCACTTCCCGGGGGCGCGTCGGCAACTTTCGGTCCCTATCAACACAACAGCCCCGAAAACGACCCCACGTTAACGGTTCTTGATTATGCTGTGCTCAAACACTCAGTTCGCTTCCCGTCCAGCGGGAGCAGCAGTGCAGTACAACACAAGGAGACCACAATGAGTGCCCCGAAGATCCGCGCAACGTCCATCGCCCTCCCCGCCTCGCTCGCCGCTGCCGTAATGGTGGCAGCACCTCTCGAGTCGTCGGCCTCCGAAGTAATCGTGAAGGGTGACAAGTGCACCTTTAACTACTCCGGCGACCTGGGTACTCCCTACACGAAGGTGCGCACCCGTACTATGACGAAGGCTCAGGCGCAGAAGGAGCTCGACCGGATCATCGCTAAGGAGAAGGCCTACCTGGACAAGGGCGGCAAGCGCCCGGCTACTGGTTCCTCGGAGGGGATTGATGACTACCTCGAGGTAAACGGAGCCGGGTCCTACCTGGCACCGGGCCTACGTGCGTGCATCAAGGGGCGGAACCTGTCGTACGACGAGTCGGAGTGGCAATCAGGGCTGTTCTACCCGGACGGCTCCCCGATGCCGGCAATGATCCTCTGGCCCACGCTTCTCGCGCTTCTCGTCGTCGGCGGGGTAGTCGGTGCCGCGTGGCCGCAGATCGCGCCGATGCTTCCGGCGGAAGTCACCGCGCTTATTCCGTAGCCGCGCACCACTCCGTTCCATCCGCTAGTATGTGCGAATAGTCAACTAGCTGAAAGGAGTGGCATGGCAGATCAACAGCGCCGCTACATCGAGGTCGAGACGGAGGGGCACCCCGATCTCGACCCGGACTTTCCTCCCTACAACCCTCGGCACGACAGCGAGGCGCTCCTCCTCTCCGCGCTTTTGTGGGCAGGTCAGCGCGGCGATCTCCAGACTGTCAACGAAGCCCTCAATATCGTCGAGGCGGGAGATTTCTACCGCCCTAACTACGCCAAGATCTTCCGAGCGATCCAGGAGCGTGCCGCGGAGGATCGCCCGACCGATTCAGCAACGGTGATCGCCACGCTGAGCGCCAAGGGCGCGAAAGACGGGATGACTACGCGCGACACCACCGAGCTCATGGCCACGCTCCTCGGCCTCCAGGCGAACGACCTGCTCGCCGCCGAGTACGCGCGCCAGGTCCTCTCTCTGTCGTACCGGCGCCAGTTTCGCCGCATGGTGCAGCGGCTCGCGCAGATCGCGGACGAGGCGCCCGAGGACGAGCTGTTTGCGCAGCTCGTCGCTCAAGGCAAGCAGCAGCGCGCGGCGTGGGAGCGGTTTGCTTATAGGCGCCACCCTGCCCCCGGCAGCCACGCCTCAGCTCGGAACTCCCGCTCCCGGCCGGAGAGCGGGTCGGTGAAGCCGAGGTAGACGGACGTGAGCAGCATCGGTCGGGAGAAGTCTTCGGTGCCGAAGGGGCGAATGGTGGGGTAGATGGGGTCGCCAAGGATTGGGGCACCGGCTGCGCACATCTGGATGCGCAGTTGGTGGGTCTTGCCGGTGACGGGCTCGAGGAGGTAGCTGGCCAGCGGCTCTGGGGTGGAATAGGTGGAGGCGAGGGAGGGGGACAAGGGGGCGTCGATAAGCGAAATCTGCGTGACGTGCGTGGTGGCATTGGGTGTGCCGGGGACGAGCGTGGCGGCGATGTCGCCGGTGACCTTGTGGATGCGGTGGCGCCACGTGGTGGGCGAGATCGGGCGGTGCGGCGCGATGGCGGTGTACTGTTTGCGCACCTCGCGGCGGGCGAAAAGTTCCTGGTAGGGGCCGCGGAGCTCGCGGCGTTTGGTGAAGAGGAGGAGGCCGGATGTCATGAGGTCGAGCCGGTGCGCCGGGGTGAGCTCCTCGTTGCCGGTCGCGCGGCGGAGGCGGACCGTGGCCGTTTCGGTGATGTGGGCGGCGCGCGGCATCGTGGCGAGGAAGGGCGGCTTGTTGATGACGAGGATGTCGTCGTCCTCGAACACCGTCGTGATCCGGTACGGGACCTCGCGCTCCGGGGCGGGGCGGCGGTAGAAGAAGACGTCGGTGCCGGGGGAGAGAATCCGGTCGGCGGCGATGGGCTGGCCGCTGCGCAGCACGACCTCGCCGTCGGCGAAACGGCGGGCTACGGCGTCGGGGGTGTCCTCGGGGTGGCGGTGGCGCTGGCTCGCGATGACTTCCGCGAGGAACTCGAAGGCGGTGAGCGGCGCGTCGGTCTCGGGCACGCGGACGCGGGAAGCGCCGAGGCCGTCGCGCGGGGGCAACGGCGGTGCGAGCTTGCTCTTTTTGCGGGCCATAGTATGTAGTAGCGTATCCGGCATGGACATTGGAGCAATGCTAGACCCAATTTTGCAGTTCTTTTCCGAGGGGATCGGTAAGGGCATCGCTGACCTGTTCGGGTTCCTGTACGAGGTCTTCTTCCCCGCCAACGCGGAAGCCGCCGAGAAGGTTGAGATTCCGCAGTAACAGCGACTGCGCCCCCGCCACCGCGCTACACTGAGGATATAACCAGTTCCCCAATCGAAAGGGCGGAGGCTATGAGCCGCGAAGAACGAGAAAACCTGGAAGACCGCGAAGACATCGTCGTTGTCGCCGTGGATGGCAGCCCCGCATCGCAGACTGCGGTGCGCTGGGCGGCAAACACCGCCATGAAGCGAGGCATCCCGCTGCGTCTGGCCTCCAGCTACACCATGCCCCAGTTCCTCTACGCGGAGGGTATGGTTCCGCCGCAAGAGCTTTTCGACGATCTCCAGCGCGAAACCCTGAAGAAGATCGACGAGGCCCGCGACATCGCCCTCGAGGTGGCGCCGGACATCAAGATCGGCCACGCCGTCGCCGAGGGCTCCCCGATTGACATGCTGCTGGAGATGTCGCGTAGCTCCACGATGGTGGTCATGGGTTCCCGCGGCCTGGGCGGGCTGTCCGGCATGGTCCTGGGCTCCGTCTCCGGCGCCGTCGTCTCCCACGCGTCCTGCCCGGTCGTGGTGGTGCGCGAGGACAACAACGTCACCGACGCCAACAAGTACGGCCCGGTTGTTGTCGGCGTCGACGGTTCTGAGGTGTCCCGTCGCGCCGTTGAGTACGCCTTTGAGGAGGCGAACGCTCGCAAGGCGGAGCTCGTGGCGGTGCACACCTGGATCGATACGCAGGTGCAGGCGCCGGGCGCCGGTTTCGCCGTGGACGATGACCGCTGGGCGGCCGTGCAAAAGGAAAAGGCCGACAAACTCGAGGAGTACCTGGGCACGCTGCGCGAGCAGTTCCCCAACGTCGAGGTGCGCACCCTCATCACCCGCGACCGTCCGGTCCGAGCGCTGACGGAGGCGTCGGAAGGCGCTCAGCTCCTGGTCACGGGCTCGCACGGCCGCGGTGGCTTCAAGGGCATGCTGCTCGGTTCCACCTCGCGCGCGCTGCTGCAATCCGCTCCGTGCCCGATGATGGTGGTCCGCCCGGAGGAGTAAGGTCTAGCGGTCCTCATATAAGCCGGGCATAATGGGAGGGCGAACGAAGGTACGCACGAATACGAAGGGAATTTTCTCACTATGACTCTGTCTATGGGCTTCATCGCCTGGATCATCATCGGCGGCATCGCGGGCTGGATCGCCTCCAAGATGCAGGGCCGCGACGCGCAGATGGGCATCGGTCTGAACATCGTCGTCGGCATCGTCGGCGGCCTCATCGGTGGTTGGGTCCTCGGCCTGTTCGGCGTTGACGTCGCCGGCGCCGGGTTGTTCTTCAGCTTCCTCACCTGCCTGCTGGGCGCGGCGATCCTCCTTGGCATCATCAACGCGGTGACCAACAAGCGCAAGTAGCGCTAGATCACGATTCGCCCCCGGATCGGCCTGCGGCTTACCGCAGCACCACCGGGGGCTTTCGCATGCGCGGGGTGAAAGATATGCCCGGCCGACTGGAATGTACGTACCGGTTTGTCTATATTGAGACCAGACGCAAAGACCGGAGGAAGTGAGGACGCAACGTGAGCAGTGGCACGGCGAAAAAGAAGACGACGACGACTCGTCGCCGCAACCGCCCGAGCCCGCGGCAGCGCCTCCTCGACGCGGCCACGAAACTCTTTACCGAGGAAGGCATCCGCGTCATCGGCATCGACCGGATCCTGCGCGAGGCCGACGTGGCGAAGGCGTCCCTGTACAGCCTGCTCGGCTCCAAGGACAACCTGGTCATCGCCTACCTGGAGCGCTTGGACGAGCAGTACCGGCAGCGGTGGGAGGAGCGCGCGGTCAAAGCCTCGAGCGCGGACGAGAAGGTCCTCGCCTTCTTTGACATGGCCATCGAGGCGGAACCGCAGCGCGAGTTCCGCGGCTCCCCGTTCCTCAACGCGGCGACGGAGTACCCGCGCCCCGACACCGAGTCGGAGCAGCGGATCGTGCAGACCTGCCTGAACCACCGCACCTGGATGCACGACACCCTCACGGAGCTGCTGAGCAACAAGAACGGCTACGACTCCTCGAACCAGGCGGACGAGCTGCTCATCTTCCTTGACGGCGGGATGTCGGGCGCGCGCCTGCTGCGCGACGTCGCACCGCTGCGCAAGGCGCGCGACCTGGCGGAAAGCCAGCTCGGCGCGCCGCCCGCAGACTACTCCATCTGATCCTGCTTCTGGCGCTTCTTGTCCCGCGCGAGCTGGCGGCTCGCCTCGTTGCGCGCCTTCTGGAGTGCCTTCCGCTCCTGCTTCTCGCGCGCTTTTTCCTGCTTGCGCTCGCGCTTCTCGGCGCGCAGCTCGCGGGCGATTGCGCCCGCCTCACCCGGGTGGCGCAGCGCGCGCAGGCGCTTCGCGCGGCGCGACCGTGTGCGCTCCTTGCGTGCGGCGCGTAGCTCCTCGGCCTTCTGCTTCGTCTCCGCCCAGAACTCGCGGTGCAGCGCCTCCGCCGGGTAGCGGCGGACCGTCCAGGCCCAGAAAAGGATCGTCTGCGTCATCGTCCACAGGTTGCCCGTGACCCAGTACAGCAGCACCGCGATCGGGACGATACCGGAGAGCCCGGCGGAGATGAGGCTCAGGGCGATGAGCGGAATGGCCCACCACAGCAGGCCGTAGGACTTCCGCGTCATCGCGTTCTCCCAGTCCAGCGTGGAGCGGTTGCGCATCTGCGAGATCGCAAGGTTGGAGCAGGTGAAGATGACGGCGGCGATCACCATGGGCAGGGCTACGGCCCGCACCTGCGCCTCCGTGGTGCCGAGAGCGGCGAGGTGTTCTGGGGGCATGGCCATGTAGGCGGGGAGGGGGGCGTCGAAAAGCGAAGCTGCCCGGAACGTCTCGAGGTCCTGCGGGGTGAGGATGCCGATGGTGTGGTTGTCGCCGTCCGTGGGCACGGCCATCCAGCGCAGCAGGCGGTAGAGGCCGATGAACACCGGGAACTGGATGAGCGCCGGGATGCAGCCGGCGAGCGGGTTGTAGTTGTGTTCGTCCTGGACCTTCTTCATGGCCTGCTTCTCCGCGGCGATGGCCTCCGGCGAGGTGGCGTCCGCGTACTGGGCCTTGATGCGCGCGAGGTGCGGCCGGACCAGGAAGCCGACGCGGCTGATGCGGTATTGCTGCAGCGCAAACGGCATGATGAGCGCGCGGACCGTGACCACGAGGAGGATCACGGAGGCGACCCACGCGGCGGAGGGGCCCATGCCCAGGACGTCTGCAAGCAGCCAGTGCCACAGCTTAATCACCGCAGAGACCGGGTAGACCAACATTTCCAGCATGCTGAGCAAGCGCCCCTTTCGTAGCGTCGTTCGCAGTGCCGCGCGCGAGCGGTCGTGGGTTAATGTTATGCCATGCCCGCAGCCCCACACCGCATCAGTGCCTCACAGGTCATCGGGGAACTCCTGCTCACCGCAGGCGCCCTCCTCCTCCTGTTCGCGTTCTACGAGTCGTTCTGGACCAACATCGCCTCCGGCGAGAAGCAGCATGAGGCGCAGCAGAAGCTCGAGCTGCAATGGGGCGACGGCTGGGTCAACCCGCGCGAGGCGAAAGCGCCGGCGCTTGGCGACGCCTTCGCGCGCATGTACATCCCTGCCTTCGGCCCCGACTACGAGTTCGCCATCATCGAGGGCGTGCAGGAACAGGAGCTGCTCGTCGGGCCGGGCCGCTACCCGGACACCCAGATGCCCGGCGAGAACGGCAACTTCGCCGTCGCCGGCCACCGCGTGGGCAAGGGCGCGCCCTTCAACGACCTGGGCGGGCTCAAGGCTTGCGACGCCATCGTGGTGGAAACCCAGACCCAGTGGGTGACCTACCGCGTGCTCCCCATGTCGCAGCAGCCGGACGAGCGCCGCGCCGAGACCGCGGACTGCCTGCCGGGCGAGATGAACGAGCGGGTGGCCACCGGCGACTACGGCAAGGTGCAGGGGCGCCACATCACGCTGCCCGGCGACATCGACGTGGTCAACCCGATGCCGGAGACGAAGTCCATGGAGGTGGTGGACGGCATGGAGGGCATCATGACGCTGACCACCTGCCACCCGCAGTTTTCCAACGCGGAGCGCATGGTGGTCCACGCGATGCGCACCGAGGTCCTGCCGAAGAACCCGGAGGGCAACACCCTCCCGAGCGCGATGTCGGAGGTGAAGTAGCGCATGTACGCATTCCTGTGGCGCAAGCTGCCGGGCAACACGTGGGTCAAGGCCCTCATCACCGTCGTCGTCCTGGTCGCGGTGTTCTTCCTGCTGATGGAGGTCGTGTTCCCGTGGATCTCGGCGATGATGCCGTACAACGACGTCGCCGTCTAGCGCCGTCTAGCGCCGTTTAGCGCCGTTTAGCGCCGTTGAGCGCCGTCTAGTCCGTCCATGTCTAGTCCGTCCATGTCTAGTCCGTCCATCGCGGCACCGGCGGCACCCAGCGCTCAAGCCTGTCCAGCAGCTCGTTCGGGTCGTCCGCGACGACGAGGTGGTCGCGGTCCGTCTGCCGCACGAACCCGTTGTGCACCATGTGATCCACCATGTCCAGCAGCGGCTGCCAGAACTCGCTGCCAAGCAGCCCGATTGGCTTGGAGTGCAGCCCGAGCTGCTGGCTCGTCCATTCCTGGAACAGCTCGTCCAGCGTGCCCGTCCCGCCGGGCAGCGCCACGATCGCGTCGCCCTGCTGACTCATCATCGCCTTGCGCTCCGCCATCGACCCGACCAGCTCGAGCCGGTCCAGCCCGTCGAATTTGAGCTCGTAGTTGGCCAGCTGCGTCGTGAGCACGCCGAGCGAGGAGCCGCCGCTTGCCGACGCCCCCGCGGCCACCGCTCCCATCACGCCCACCTTGCTCCCGCCGTAGACCAGGGTAGCGCCGCGCCGGGCGAGTGCCTCGCCGAGCAGGCGGCCCTGCTCGAGGTATTCCGGGCGCTTGCCGGGGTTGGCCCCGGCGAAGACGGTGACGGCGCGCAGCCGGCGCGGGCGCAGCGCCGGGAAGATCCGCGAGGCGAGCAGGGGCGCGATCTGCCGGTCGCCGGGCTCCTCCGGGTCGATCCAGGCGGCCTCGGCGATCTCCGCCGCGGGCGCCGGCGCGGCGGGCGGGGCGGGGTGCACGTACACGGTCGAGGTGACGGTGTGCCCCGGCTCGTTTGACGCCTCCGCGCTGAAGCGGCCCAGGTAGCTCAGGTGCGAGCGTTCGACCTCCACGCCGATCTCCTCGCGCGTCTCGCGCAGCGCGGCGTCCAGGGGGCTCTCGCCGGGCTCGAGTTTGCCGCCCGGCAGCTGGTAGCGGGGGCTGGAGTGCTTGCGCACGCACAGCACCCGCCCTTCCTCGTCGCGGAAGACGATTGCGGCGACGATGATCTCTGCGAGTGGCTGGTCTGGGGGCGTTACGTGTTCGGTCACAGGCCCAGGGTAGCGATAACTTGCTCCGCCACGTGTTGGGCCTTCACCGACTCGTCCTGGTTGGTAAACACGGTGACGGCGTGAGAGCCCTTGGCCACCGAGTATGCGGCACCGATCCGGTCGGGGACCTCGCCGCCGCCGTGGCGCCCGCCGTTCCACCCGACCGGCTGGTCCGCGGGCGAGGTGTACGCGATCGGCGTGGCCCAGTCCACCACCTGCATCGCCGCCTCCGGGCTGTCCATGTGGCGCACCACCACCGTCAGCTGCGGCTCCTCCGGGTAGGACCAGAACTGGCAGGCGGGCGTGTCGAAGCGTTCGTCGATGCCCACGCCCGTGACGCGCTGCCCGTTGGTCTGCGCCACCCACTCCGTATCCAGGTAGGGGCAGTCGACCCACCCGTTGCGGTCCGTCGCCGGCAGCGCCTCGACGGGCAGCCCGGAGTCTGGCGCGGCCGCTTCCGTCGGCTCCTCACCCGCGGTGCCTGCTCCGCCCTCGCTACCGCTGCCGCACGCGGCGAGCGCGAGACCGGTTGCCACGAGCACGGGGGTCATCCACACAGTGGGTAGTGTCAAACGCATGAGCTCTAGACTAGCCAGCGCGGCGCAGCCGACCGCAGACGTGCCGGACAACAAGGCGCTCGACACCGGCATCACGGTGCTCGCCGTGTGCCTCGTGCTCGTCTCCCTCGGCGCGCTGGCCCGGATGCCGCTGAACCTGGCGCTGCTACAGATCCTCCTGGTCTCCTCCTTCTCCTTCGTCCTGTTCTACGGCATGGTGGAGATGCACCGATGGGGCCGCTGGATGCGCGGCCTGTGGTGCCTCGCGCTCACCGCGGTGTGGGTCGCGGATATGACCATCTCACCGGTCGCGGTCTACTGGGTCTTCATCCTCTTCTTCGTCTTCCTCCGCGTCTTTAACAACTGGCGCGGCCTCCTCCTTGTCGCCGCCGGCCTCATCATCTCCGTCCTCATCCAGATCCCGGGCGGGCTCACCCTCGGCGGCGTCCTCGGCCCGGTCCTTTCCGCCGCGGTCGTGGTGGCCATCAACTACGCGTTCACCACCATCGGACGGGTGAGCAAGGAGCGGGAGGCGCTTATCGACGAGCTGCTTTCCACCCGCGACAAACTGGTCGCCACCGAGCGCGCCGCCGGCGTGGCGCAGGAGCGCGAGCGCCTCGCGCACGAGATCCACGACACGGTGGCGCAGAACCTGTCCTCGATCCAGATGCTGCTCCACGCCGCCGAGCGGGACCTCGCGGGCCTGGACGTCCCGGCCGAGCAGCTGGAGGCACCGCTGAAGCGGATGGAGACGGCGCGCCGGGCTGCGTCCAACAACTTGGCGGAGACGCGGGCGATGATTGCGGCGTTGGCGCCGGCCCCGTTGAGTGAGACGTCGTTAAGCGATGCCCTCACCCGCATCGCGGGCGACCTGGAGACGGCGAGCGACATGCGCATTGAGATCGACACGGACGGGGAGGCGCAGCAGCTGCCGATGCGCACCGAGGCCGGGCTGCTGCGGATCGCGCAGGGGGCGATGGCGAACGCGGTGAAGCATTCGGGCGGGACGCGGATGCGGGTGACGCTGACGTACGGAGCGGGGGAGGTGCGCCTGGACGTGGTGGATAACGGCCACGGGTTCGACACGGAGGCGCAGGCGGAGCAGCCCGCGGGGCTGGGGCACCTGGGGCTGGACGCGATGCGCTCGCGCGCCGCGGAGCTGGGCGGGGAGCTGGTGGTGGAGTCCGCGCCGGGTGGACCTACGGCGCTTTCGGTCGCGGTACCGAGTAATGTCAATCAAAAGAATGATGCGGCCAACCGCATCGACGAAGATAAGGACGAGGTGAACGATGATCCGGGTGCTGCTGGCCGATGACCACGAAATTGTGCGGCTCGGGCTGCGCTCCGTGCTCGAGGCGGCGGAGGACATCCGCGTCGTGGGTGAGGTGGCGACCGCCGAGGCCGCAATCGCGACCGCGCAGGCGGGCGGCATCGACGTGATCCTGATGGACCTGCGCTTCGGCGCCGGGTCCGAGGGCGCGCGGGTGACCACGGGCGCGCAGGCGACGGCGGAGATCCGCTCCAGCATGGCGACGCCGCCGAAGGTGCTGGTGGTGACCAACTACGACACGGACGCGGACATCCTGGGCGCGATCGAGGCCGGCGCGGTGGGATACTTGCTCAAGGACGCGCCGCCGGAGGAGCTGCTCGCCGCGGTGCGCTCCACCGCGCGCGGCGACGCCTCACTGTCGCCGGTCGTGCGCGACAAGCTGGAGACGCGCGACAGGGCGCCGCGTTCCTCGCTTACGCCGCGCGAGCTGGAGGTGCTGCAGCTGGTGGCCGAAGGCTCCTCGAACCGGGAGATCGGCCAGCAGCTCATGCTGTCGGAGGCAACGGTGAAGTCGCACCTGGTGCACATCTACGACAAGCTGGGGGTGCGCTCGCGGACGTCGGCGGTGGCGTCGGCACGCGAGCAGGGGGTGCTGTAACCCCCAAGAGCTCCGAGAGCCCCGAGGCTTAGCGGGACTTCTTGGCGATCTCCGCGCCGAGTGTGTCCAGCTCCTCCTCCACGGTGCCGTACGCCAGGCGGCGCTGCTCCGGGTTGAGGTGCTCCGCGTCGCGCACGTTGCGCGCCAGCTCGTTGAGGCGCACCTTCGCGTCGCCGGAGAAGCCAGACGGCAGGTTGTCGGCGGACTCGACGGAGGTACGCAGGGCGTCAATACGCGCCTTGAGCTCGGCGCCGCGGCCGGAGTGGCGCGCGAGGTCCTGCGGGTTGACACCCAGGCCGGCGGCGCGGGAGTTCATGCGGCTCTGCTGGTAGGAGGTGTACGCCTTGTACGCCAGCGGCAGCAGGATGGGCACGAGGATGCGCGACGCGCCGACCCACTGCTTCGCCTTCTTCTGCGTAAAGCCGGTCTGCTCGATGCGCTTCAGGTGCGCCTCGGCCAGCTGCTTCTCGTGCTTGCGCTTACGCTTCAGGCCCTTCTTCTCTTCCTTGATCAGGCGCTTTTCTGCCTTGTCCAGCAGCTTCGCCGTCTTCTGATCGGCCTTCGCCTGCTCCTTGGCCATCTTGCGGGCGCGCGCCTCGGCGGCCTTGATCTCCGCCTTCGTCCTCGCGCGGGCCTTGCGGATCGCTTCAAAAACTCCCATTGGGGTGGTGCTCCTTGGTCGTGTCGTTTTTCGCTGTCCCGATCTTACCCGCCGTCCAGGTAATGTGGTCCATATTGTGAATGAGCCGTTTCAGGTCCGTCCCGCGGACCTCGTGGGATGCAGGTTCCGGTTGCGCCAGCGTTGGGCGCACCCGGAGATCGGTCCAACCCCGAGCGGCGAGTCCCGCCAGGCGCAGCTCGAGGCCGCCCGCGAACTCGTCTTCGCCGCGCTGCCCACGAAGCGGGCGGTTGGCGACGGCCGCCGGAAAGCCTTCGTCCGCGTCGACCTCCCGCCGGCCACGACCCCTACCGAGCTGCTCAGCCGCGACGCGGAGACGCGCGCGGCGATGCGCCGCGGTGCCCACCTGATCACGCGCGCGGTCCTCTGCGGCACGCTCGAGGGGATCCGCGTGGTGGACGAAATCGACGTGCTCGTGCGCACCGACGACGGCTACCTCCCCGTCATCGTGTCCAACCACCGCGTCGCGCGCAAGGACCCGGAGTCCAGCACGCGGATGGTGCCCACCGGCCGGCTCGGGCTGGGCAAACCGCTCGCGGTGCGCGCCAAGCCGCGCCACCACACCATCGACGGCTACCGCCTCGCCATGGCGGAACTCCTGCTCGGCGACTCCGCCACCGGCCTCGGCGCGAGCATCGGCCAGGACCGCGAGCGCGCCTACCTCGGCGAGGTCACCCGGTTCGTGCCGCCGATGCTGCGCGCGCTCGGCGCACCGATCCCGGACGAGCCGCTGCGCCTCAAGCAGTGCGCGGGCTGCCGGTTCTGGCAGCTCTGCGAGCCGCGCCTGCGCGAACTCGACGACATCTCGCTCGTCTTCTCCGGCGGCCGGGGCGACGCGTGGCGCGACAGGGGGATCGTCACGGTGCAGGGGCTTATCGACGCCTCCTGCGGCGAGGCGTCGGTAATCGCCCGCTCCTGGCGCGAGGGTATCCCTGTGCTGCGACGCCAAGGGCCGATCCGCGTGCCGCGCGCCGACGTGGAGATCGACGTGGACATGGAGGCGTACCTGGACCAAGGCGCCTACCTGTGGGGCGCGTACGACGGCGCGGTGTACCGCGCGTTTGTCACTTGGGACGACGTGGGAGGCGAGGCCGAGGAACGCAACTTCACGCAGTTCTGGCGCTGGCTGATGGGCGTGCGCGACGCGGCGCACGCGGCGGGCAAGACGTTTGCGGCCTACTGCTACGCGGCGGGCGGCGAGAACCACTGGATGAAGTCGTCTGCCAAGCGCTTCGACTCCGTGGAGCTGGCCGAGGTGCAGGCCTTCATCGCTTCCGACGAGTGGGTGGACGTGTTCGCGCACGTGCGCACGCACCTGGTGGGCACCGACGGGCTGGGCCTCAAAGTCCTCGGGCCGGTGGTGGGGTTCACCTGGGAAGACGACGACGTGGACGGCGAGGTCTCCGTGGCGCTGCGCCGCGCAGCGCGGGAGGGCGGCGTCGACGGCGCGGCGGCGCGGGAGACGCTGCTGCGCTACAACGAGGACGACTGCCGGGCCACGCGCGCCGTGCGCGAGTTCCTCGACGCGGGCGCGCCGGGCCTGCCGCTACTCTGAGCGCTTCTCCGCCACGGCGAGCGCGACCGCGATGGCGATGAGCGCGCCCAGCAGCGCCGCGAGCACGGCCACGAACCCCGCCCACGGCAGCGCCTCAAACGCTTGGCCCGTCGCCGCCCCCAACAGCGACGATCCCATGTAGTAGCAGAACACGTAGAGGCTCGACGCCTCCGCGCGGTCCTTCTCCGCAATCAGCCCTACCCAGCCGGACGCCGTGGAGTGCAGGGCGAAGAAACTGGCGGTGAAGAGGAGCAGCCCCACCAGCGTGACGATGAGGTTGCCGCTCGACCCGATGAGCGCGCCGGTGAGCATGAGCACCGCGGCGGCGAGCACGACCCGGCCGCGACCGAAGCGGGAGACGAAGCTGCCCGCCCGCGCGCTCGACCACGTGCCGGACAGGTACATCACGTAGGTCAGGCCCGCCAGCGACGGCGCGAGCCCGAAATCATTGATGGCGCGGAACCCGAAAAAGTTGTACATGGACACGAACACGCCCATGGCGATGAACGCGGTGGCGACCAGCCCGACCAGGCGCGGGTTGCGCAGGTGGCCGGCCACGGCGCGGACCTCGGCGCCCGGGCGGATCGACGCCTTCGGGCGGAAGTTGCGCTGCTCCGGCAGCAGGATGGCGGTGGCGACGGCCAGGGCGAGGCTCACCGCGGCGCTCGTGGCCAGCGCCCAGCGCCAGTCGGTGACCTCGAGCATGAACGCCGGGATGAGGCGGCCGGTCAGCCCGCCGACCGAGGTGCCCGCGATGTAGAGCCCCATCGCGCCGGCGAGGTCGCGCTCGTCCAGCTCCTCCGACAGCCACGCCATCGCCACCGCGGGCGTGCCCGCGAGCAGCGCTCCCTGGAGCGAGCGCAGCACCACGAGCTGCTCGATGCTCTGCGCCAGCGGCAACGTCAGCCCGAGCGCGGTGGCGGCGAGCGCGGAGATGACCAGTACGCGGCCGCGCCCGAACTTCTCCGACAGGATCGACGCCGGCACCACGCACACCGCGAGCGCGCCCGTCGCGGCGGACACGGTGAGCGCGGCGGTGGACGGGTCGATCCCCATCTCGTGCGTGAGCGTGGGCAGCAGCGCCTGCGTGGCGTAGAGCGAGGAGAAGATCGCCAGGCCGACGAGGAGCATGCCTATCGACGCCCTGCGATACTCAATCGTGCCCTTCCTCATAAGGACTTATGGTCCACCTTTTTGCGCGCTCCCGCAACGGTTTCGCCGGATTTCCTGTGGCGTGCCCATAAAAAACCGCGCCGGCCACGCGGGTGCGTGGTCGGCGCGGGGTGCGGCGTCTTACTCGGGCCTTACTAGGACCTTACTTGGACGCAGCGGCGAGGCGCTCGTTGACGTCGTCCCAGTTGACGACGTTCCACCAAGCCTTGACGTAATCAGCCTTGACGTTCTTGTACTGCAGGTAGAACGCGTGCTCCCACATGTCCAGCATGAGGACCGGGGTGAAGTCAACGGAGATGTTGCCCTGCTGGTCGGTCAGCTGCTGGATGATCAGGCGGCCAGCGATGTGGTCGTAGCCCAGGACGGCCCAGCCGGAGCCCTGCAGGCCGGTGGCGACGCCAGCGAACTGCTTCTGGAATGCCTCGAAAGAACCGAAGTCGCGGTCGATGGCCTCGGCGATTGCGCCGGTCGGGTTGCCGCCAGCGTTCGATGCCATGTTCTTCCAGAAGATGGAGTGGTTGGTGTGGCCACCCAGGTTGAACGCGAGGTTCTTGGACAGCGCGCGCAGCTTGTCCGGGTTTGCCTCGCCGTTGCGCTCAGCCTCGAGGGCCTCGAGCGCAGCGTTCGCGCCAGCGACGTAAGTTGCGTGGTGCTTGTCGTGGTGCAGCTCCATAATCTCCTTGGAGATGTGGGGCTCAAGCGCGTCGTATGCGTACGGGAGTTCCGGAAGCTCGTAAACAGCCATTGTGCTAAATCCTTTCGTCAGCTTGTGATGACGTGCCCCATAGTAGACAAAAACTCATTTCGTGCAATGAAAATATCCGTGGAATTTCCGGGGCCCAATTGTTAGTTATTAGACACATGGGATTCCTTTTTGCACTGACACCTGAGCTCGTTCCGGCCGACCAGACGCTGCCCGGCCGCGCGGAGCCGCTGCTGCCAAACCCCCAGCTGCACGCCGTGCTGGGCACCCCGATTACCGGGCCGTGGAAGCCGGAGCAGCGCCGCTTGCGCATCGCCATTGGCTGCTTCTGGGGCGTGGAGAAGATGTTCTGGGAGCTCGACGGGGTGGAGTCCACCTCCGCGGGCTACGCCGGCGGGCAGACTCCCAACCCCACCTACGCCGAGGTGTGCGGCGGCAGGACCAACCACGCGGAGACCGTCGAGGTGGTCTACGACCCGGAAACGATCAGCCTGAAGGACCTGGTGCGCACCGCGCTCGAGGCGCACGACCCCACGCAGGGCTACCGTCAGGGCAACGACCACGGCACCCAGTACCGCTCCGCCTTCTACCCGGACACGGAAGAGGAAGCGGAACAGATCCGGCAGTGGTGCGACGAGTACGGCCGCCAGCTCAAGGAGGCCGGCTACGGGGACATGACCACTGAGGTCCGCGCGGACGTGGACTACTACCTGGCGGAGGAACAGCACCAGCAGTACCTGCACAAGGTGCCCAACGGCTACTGCCCGCACCACTCCACGGGCGTCGCCTGCGGGATCTAAGCGCGCAGCTTCGTCGCGTCCGCCGCGATCCACCGGTTGATGCGCTCCAGCTCGGCGTTGGTGAGCCCGCCGTCGAGCACCTTGTTCCACGCCGCGACGGTCTCGGCGTGGTAGTTGTGCCCGTGCGGGGCGGCGAAGTCCTTGGAGTTGATCTGGTCGATACCCACCTGCCAGAAGGTGACAAACGGCCACCAGCGCAGCGTGTCCAGCACGTCTAAGTGCTGGGCGGCGGGGGCGGGGACCCCGCGCGAGCCGGGTTCCTTGAGCCAGTCGGGGGCCCGCCACAGCAAGCTCCAGTCCCACCACACGATGGGGTCCGAGGCGTGTTGGGCGAAGACGGCGCGGGGGAACTCCCACGGGGCGTCGT
Source organism: Corynebacterium sp. Marseille-P8863 (assembly GCF_946902955.1). Lineage (NCBI taxonomy): Bacteria > Bacillati > Actinomycetota > Actinomycetes > Mycobacteriales > Corynebacteriaceae > Corynebacterium > Corynebacterium sp. Marseille-P8863. Next base: position 16,858 of record NZ_CAMPQC010000006.1, read on the forward strand.
ACTCGTTGCCCGCATAGTCGTGGTCCAGGTGGTCGGGGTGGGAGATGAAGCGGAAGTGGCGGCCGCCGTCCACGACGGGGAGGCGCTGTGGGCTGCCCTCTTCGCGCCGTCGCGTCAGCGCCGCGTGGGCGGCGCAGAACGCCGGCGCCCCCGTGAACACGCCGCCGGAGGTGCGGGCGAGCAGCTCCTCGGGTGCGTGGAAGGCGTCGGCGACGCCGTAAGCGCCGAGGGACTCTCCGCCGACGTAGAGCTTGGGCTGGCGGTGGGCGTCGAGAAGCGAAATGCGGTTGCGAATCGCATTGATGAGGATGCGGGAGGACTGGACGGCGGATTCGCGGTCCGCCATGTAGGAGTAGAGCGACGGGACGTAGGAGTACTGCATGGCCACGATGGCGCAGTCGCCGCGCGCGACGAACTCGAAGCCGGAGGTGTGGAAGTCATTGATCCAGCCGGTGCCGGCGGCGGAGAGGACCGCGATGTGGCGGCGCGACCAGGCGTCGGTGCGGTCCATCTCGCGCAGGGCGGCGGCGGCCATCTCTTCGTAGGAGCGGCTGCGGTCGCCGTCGCGAAGCGCGATGAAGATGCGGATCGGCTCCTTGACCTTGTCGGGGGATTCGCCCAGGACCAGACCGATGTCGCGCTTGCGCGGCCCGCCCGCGACCACCGCGCGGCCCTGGCGGCCCATCCTGCGCCACGCCTCGCCGGACGCGGGCGAGCCCGTGCGCTCCGGCTCGCGCGGCTGCGCGGCGCCCGGGAGGAACTGCCGGTTAAGCTCCTCCGCCTCCTTGTACACGTTGGAGAGGAAGTTGCGCACCACCAGGCGATCCGTGAACAGGTAGGCGCCCGCGCCCACCGCGAGAATTGCCAGCGGCCACGAGGTCACGGGCGGGAGACGGCGGCCGAAGACGGCGTTGATGCGGTCGACGGAGGTCTGCAGGGCCTCGCCAAGCAGCAGCGTCGCGCCGTACCCCAGCGTGCCCACCGCTAAGCCGGCCACCGTGTCGGCCGCCCGCACCGGGCGCGGGTTCTCCACCAGCCGCTCCTGCCGGGCATGCACGCTTAACGACGCCCCGTAGGCCGCCATCGTCATCGAGCTCATCACGATGCGCGCCGGGTTGGCGTGCCGCCCCCGCGGCCCGCTCGTCCCGCAGGCCCGCGCGACGCTGCCCACGCCCGAGCCGATCATGTGCCCGACGGCCTGGCAGATCGCCACGTTCGCGGCGGTGGTCCACCAGCGGCGGGGCAGCAGCGAGGGCGCGACCGCGCCCCACGAGGCGATTTCCGCGCCGATCACCCCGGAGCGGAAGTTGTTGGGCAGGCGGCGCAGGCCCTGCAGGCGGACGATGGGGGAGAGGTCCGCGAGGATTTCCACGGCGGCGAGCGGGGCGGCCAGCACGCCGTGGCGGTCGAAGCTGTACCGGCCGCGGGCGCGCCGCACGGCCCGACGCGCCGAGTCGATACCGGCGGTGAGGCGGGAAAGGGGCGCGGTGGCGTCGATAAGCTTGGGTGTGCCCATGCCCAGCATTATGACAAAGTTTCTCCGGTCGCGCGGGGGCGCAACCCGTTGTAGGTTTGGGCACTGTGAGGCAGACGAACATTGTTGCGCACCGCGGATTTTCCGGCATGTACCCCGAGCTGACCAGGCGAGCGTTTGAGGAAGCGCTGAAGCTCCCCATCCACGGCATCGAGTGCGACGTGCGCCTCTCGCGCGACGGCAAGCTCGTCGTCTTCCACGACGCGAACGTCTCGCGCACCACGAACGGGCGCGGGCGCGTCGACTGCATGGACTACGCGCAGCTGCGCGAGCTGAACTGCGGCACCGACGAGGACCCGCAGCAGATCATGCTGCTGGAGGAGCTGCTGGAGCTCATGCAGGACTACCCGGACAAGCACCTCTACATCGAGACGAAGCACCCCACCCTCTACGGGCCCGAGGTGGACGAGCAGACGCTGCGCGTGCTCACCTACGCGGGGCTGCTGCACAGCGAGCGCATCCACATCATCTCCTTCTCCCACAAGGCGGTGCGCTACTTCACGCACATGGCGCCGCAGCTGGAGACCTACTACCTGTTCCGCGTGCGCGAGAAGCGGTGGAACCCGCGCGGCACCATGCTGTCGCGCCCGTACGGCGTCGGCCCGTCCATCCAGCACCTGCAGGCGCGGCAGCAGCTGGTCGGGCTGCGCGGGCTGAAGACGTACACGTGGACCGTGAACACGCCGCGGCAGATGATGTGGTGCCGTGACCACAACGTGGACGTCCTGGCCACCGACCTGCCCAACCTGGCGCTGGAGACGTTCGCGCGCGCGGACGCCACGAGCGTGCCCGCCCCGGCACCTGCGAGTTAAGGAGACTCCATGGATTCCAACATTCCCGGCATCGTCGCGCACCGCGGATTCAACGGCTGCTACCCGGAGAACACGCGCCGCGCCTTCGAGGAGGCGCTCAAGCTGGACATCTACGGCATCGAGTGCGACGTGAACATGACGAAGGACGGCCAGGCCGTGGTGATCCACGACCTCTCCGTGGACCGCACCGCCATGACCGCCGACGGCGAGCGCGCCACCGGTGAGGTCGCGGAGCTGACGCTGGAGGAGATCCGCCAGCTCAACTTCGGCACTCCGGAGGACCCGCAGCAGATCATGCTGCTCAGCGAGCTGCTCGACCTCCTCGCCCAGTACCCGGGAAAGCACCTGCTCATTGAAACGAAGCACCCGTCCCCGTTCGGCGCCGAGCTGGACGAGGAGGTCGCGCGGGTCGTGCGCGCGCACGGCATGGACACCGGCGAGCAGGTGCACCTCATCTCCTTCAACCCGGAGGCCATCGAGCGCTTCCGCGAGCTGCTGCCTGAGCTGCGCTCCTTTGCCCTGATGAGCCCGACCGAGCCGCTGCCGGTGGACTTCGGCCAGGCCACGGGCCCAGGTCCGTCCGTGCGCCAGGCGCAGGCGGAGCCGGAGGCGCTCGGCGCGGCCGACCAGCCGTCCTACGTGTGGACCGTCAACCTGCCGCGCGAGATGCAGTGGTGCCGCGCCCGCGGGGTGGACCTCATGGCCACGGACCTGCCGCAGCTCGCGCTGGAAACGTTCGCGGGCGAGTAGCGCGCTTCCGGTAGATTTGACCGCATGGCTAAGAAGAAGCGTAAGAAGCAAGAGGACCTGCCCGAGGGCATGAGCCGCCGCCAGGCCAAGATGGCCGCGCGCGCGAAGGAGCGCGAGGCGCTGCAGAAGGATCCCCGCCCGTTCGGCGGGCTCGCCGCTGAGGCCGAGTTGATCGCGCTGCAGGAGTTCGTGCCGTCGGCAAGCGCGAAGTTCCAGGTCAAGGGCGAGGACGTCACCGTGGCCACCGTGCTGCCGGGCGCGGCCGCGGCGATGGTGCGCGAGAGCGGCGAGCGGCTCGTGGCCCTGCAGGTCGGCGCGCACTCGCAGAACCCCGGCCGCGACCTCGCGTACGCGCTGAGCTGGGTGCTCGAGGCGAAGCCGGGCGAGACGCTCCAGTCCACCGCCGCCGATGGGAGCCAGCCGGAGCTCAAGGCGCTTGTCGACGCCACCTTCACCCCCGAGATCACCGTTCACAACGACTTCAACTGGTGGTTCGCCGAGGGCGAGGACGTCCCCGCGCAGCTGCGGCAGGCGATGAACCAGGCGAACGGCGCTGTGTGGCCGTCCGCCGAGGTCAGCGCGGGCGTGCCGGGCGCCGTGTGGTGGGTCAACCCGGGTGGCGGGAAGGCGCACATCCGCTGGATCCGCACGGAGGACAACGAGTCGCAGGTGCTCAACGCGCTCGCGCGCATCGCCGCGAAGGGCGAGCTGGTGCTGGGCGAGGGCACGAAGTTCGCCGGTGCGTTCCGCACCCACGGCGTGGTCGTGCCGGTGTGGGACCTGGACCCGGAGGTCGCTCCGGAGTCCTACGCGGAGGCGCTGAAGGCGCTGGACGCGAAGCTGGAGGCGGAGCTGGGCAACGACGCGCAGCTCACCGCCGCCGAGCGCAAACAGCTGGACAACATCAAGTCGCGCCAGGTGACCATCTAAACCCAGCTGAAGGACAGTTGTCGCGCAGAGCTTTTGTACATCTCTTGCAGATCTCTTGAAGTTTGCAAGTAGTTTTCTCGGGGAGAACTTTCTGTCAACCGGATGTTCACCCGGGGCCTCTAAGTTCTTGCGCATGCAACCCACATCGCAGACGCGCGCGCGGATTCCCGCGGTCTCCGAAGTCCCGGAGGTTTCCGAGGAGTACGCGCGCAACCCGCGCAAACGGAAGATTGATTGGCGGCAGATCGGCCTGGCCGCGCTGCTCATCGGCCCGAACCTGCTGCTCCTCATTCTGTTTACCTACCGGCCGCTGGTAGATAACATCCGCATCTCCTTCTACGACTGGAACATCTCCTCGCCGACGATGCACTTTGTCGGCCTGCAGAACTATATTGACTGGTTCCAGGCCCCGGACACCGGGCGCGTGGTGTTTAACACCGTCGTGTTCACCTTCTTCGCCGTCGCCGGCTCCATGGTGATCGGGCTGGCGCTGGCGCTGCTGCTGGACCAGAAGCTGTTCGGCCGCGCCGCGGTGCGCTCCATGGTTTTCGCTCCCTACGTCATCGCCGGCGCGGCGATCGGCGTGGCCTTCCAGTTCGTCTTCGACCCCTCCTACGGCCTCATCCAGTTCTTCCTGGGCAAGATCGGGGTGGACGTGCCCAACTTCTACCAACAGCAGAACTGGGCGCTGTTCATGGTCACCGTCACCTACGTGTGGAAGAACGTGGGCTACGTCTTTGTCATCTATCTCGCCGCGCTGCAGGGGCGCCGCCGCGACCTGGACGAGGCCTCGGAGATCGACGGCACCTCGCCGGCGCGCCACTTCTTCCGCGTGGTCCTGCCGCAGCTGCGCGGCACGACCTTCTTCCTGCTCATCACGGTGCTGCTGAACTCCTTCCAGGTCTTCGACATCATCAACGCCATGACCGGCGGCGGTCCGTTCGGCTACGGCACCTCCACGATGGTGTTCCAGGTCTACCAGGAGACGTTTGTGAACAACCGCGCCGGCTACGGCGCCGCGGTGGCCACGATCATGTTCCTCGTGGTCCTCATCATCACGGTCATCCAGGTGAAGATGCAGGAAAGGATGGAGAAGTAGATGTCTACGAAGCAGACCATCCCGGCGGTCACGCACACCGCTGCCCACAGCGCACCGCAGGGCGACCTGCCCCCGGTGCCGGGCTCCCAGTCCGACGCGGAGCCGGTGATCACGGAAACGCAGCGCAAGCGCAAGGGCGCGCCGATGGACCATTCGCACCCGGCGGTGAAGGTGCTGGGCTACATCGCGCTCGTGCTGACGGTGCTGGTGATCATGGTGCCGCTGTACTTCATCTTCATCACCAGCTTTAAGTCGTTCCAGGATGTCTACTCGGATCCGATCTCGTTTTGGCCCAACCCGTTCAAGGCGGAGAATTACTCGTACGTGTGGCAGACCTCCGGCTTTGCCAGCTACCTGAAGAACTCCGTCATCATCACGCTCGTGCTCACCATCATTGAGGTGGTCCTCGGCGTGCTGTCGGCCTACGCCTTCGCGTTCTTGCGCTTCCCGGGCCGCAACCTGCTGTTCCTGCTCATCATCGCCTCGCTGATGGTGCCCAACCAGATCACCATCATCTCTAACTACTCGCTGGTGGCGTCGTTGGGCTGGCGCGATACCTACGCCGGTGTGATCATCCCGCTGGCCGGCGTCGCCTTCGGCGCGTTCCTTATGCGCAACCACTTCCAGTCGCTGCCGCCTGAGATCCTGGAGGCCGCCCGCATGGACGGCGCGGGCTTCTTTACCACCCTCTTCCGTGTGGTGCTGCCCATGTCGTGGCCGACGCTTTCCGCGTTCGTCCTGATCACCGTGGTCAACGAGTGGAACCAGTACCTGTGGCCGTTCCTGATCACGGACACCCCGGCGGCGGCCACGCTGCCCGTCGGCCTGACTCGCCTGCAGGACGCCGAGGGCGTGACCAACTGGGCCCCGGTGATGGCCGGCACCGTGCTGACCACCCTGCCCATGATCATCATCTTCCTCATCCTGCAGAAGCCGATGATCAAGGGCCTCACCGCTGGTGCGGTGAAGGGCTAGGCGCTTTTCGACGCCACCGTCACCCCCACCAACCGCAACACTTCCAACAACACATCAAGGAGAAACACCATGTCCCGTCACACCAAGCGCATCGCCGCCCTGGGCGCAGCACTGCTCACCACCGTCTCGCTGACCGCCTGCGCGGGCGGCTCCACCACCGCCTCCAACGGCTCCAAGGACTCCGGCGACGCCAACACCATCACCTTCTGGTCCAACCACCCGGGTTCCTCCCGCGACCTGGAAGAGGAAATGATCAAGGAGTTTGAGCAGGAGAACCCGGACCTGCACGTCGAGCTGGTGACCGCGGGCTCCAACTACGAGGAGGTGGCGCAGCGCTTCAATGCATCGCTGGCCGGCGGCGACCAGCCGGACGTCCTCGTGGCCTCCGACGTCACCTGGTTCAACTTCGCGCTCAACGAGGCAACCACCCCGCTGGATGAGCTGTGGGAGATGAACGACATCGACGCCGACAGCTACGTCGACACCCTGCGCGAGGACTACAAGTACAACGACAAGCACTACGGCGTCCCGTACTCCCGCTCCACCAACCTGATGTACTGGAACACCGACGACCTCGAGGCTGCGGGCCTGCCGACTGACCGCGGCCCGGAGTCCTGGCAGGAGTTCGACGAGTGGGCCGCCGCCATCAAGGAGAAGCTGAACAAGCCGGCCGTGACCGTGCCGGACGGCTCCAACTACCTGGACTGGTACTTCCAGGGCATGATCTGGGCATTCGGCGGTTCCTATTCCAACGAGTGGGAGCCGAACTTCACCTCCCCTGAGTCCATCGAGGCGGGCAAGTTCCTGCAGGATCAGGTGAAGGAGGGCCACATCGAGATCGCGACCGACCCGACCGTCGCGTTCGGCTCGGGCAAGGCGTCCGGCCTGCTGGAGTCCACCGGCTCCCTCGGCGGCCTGAAGGAGACCGCGACCATCCCGTTCATCACTACCTACCTGCCCGGCCCTGGCCCGTCCGCCGCAACCGGCGGTGCCGGCCTGGCCGTGCCGAACGGCATCTCTGATGAGCGCAAGGCCAACGCGGTGAAGTTCATCGACTTCATGACCAACACCAAGAACACCATCAAGTTCTCTCAGAAGACTGGCTACATGCCGGTGCGTAAGGACGCCCTGGAGGATCCGGAGGAGAAGAAGTTCCTGGAGGAGAACCCGAACGCGGAGACCGCGATCAAGCAGCTGAACGAGAACACCAAGCCGCAGGATTACGCCCGCGTGTTCGTCTCGGGCGGCGGCCAGCGCATCGGCGGCGCGCTCGACCGCATCACCGTCGGCGGCCAGGACGTGGAGCAGACCTTCGCCGACCTGCAGAAGGAGACCCAGGGCGTCATCGACCGCGACATCACACCGAAGCTCTAAGCCCGCACCCTGCACATTTCGCACCACCTGAAAGGACATCATGGCCACTGTTGAATTCCGCCAGGCCTCCAGGATCTACGATCCGCAGAAGCCGCCGGCGGTCAGCCGCCTCAACCTGGAGATCGCCGACGGCGAGTTCCTGGTGCTTGTCGGCCCGTCGGGCTGCGGCAAGTCCACCACGCTGCGCATGCTCGCCGGGTTGGAGCCGGTTGACGAGGGGCAGATTCTTATCGACGGCACCGACGTCACCGAGACCCGCTCCCGCGACCGAGACGTGGCCATGGTCTTCCAGTCCTACGCGCTGTACCCCAACATGACGGCGCGCCAAAACATGGCGTTCGCCCTGCAGAACGCCAAGGTGGACAAGGCGACCATTGAGGAGCGCGTGAACTTCGCGGCGAAGATGCTCGAGCTCGAGGACCTCATCGACCGCAAGCCTTCCGCCATGTCCGGCGGCCAGCGCCAGCGCGTGGCCATGGGCCGCGCGATCGTGCGCCAGCCGAAGGTCTTCCTCATGGACGAGCCCCTGTCCAACCTGGACGCGAAGCTGCGCGTGTCCACTCGCGCCCAGATCCTGCAGCTGCAGCGGGAGCTGAACACCACCACGGTCTACGTCACGCACGACCAGACCGAGGCGATGACCATGGGTGACCGCGTCTGCGTGCTGAAGAAGGGCATCATCCAGCAGGTCGACGCCCCGAACACGCTGTACGAGAACCCGGGCAACACCTTCGTCGCCACCTTCATCGGCTCCCCGGCGATGACGCTGATTGAGAACGTGCCGGTGGTTGGCAACCGCGTCGCGGGCGGCAAGGACCACGCGCTGGACTACCACATGCCGGCGGAGCAGATGGCCAAGGTGCAGTCCGACCGCGTGATCGTGGGCATCCGCCCCGAGAACTGGGAGATCCTCGGCGTGAACCAGCCGGGCGAGCAGTACGGCCTGCCGGTGCGCGTGGACATCGTGGAGCACCTCGGCTCCGAGCTGTACGTCTACGGCAGCCGCGAGGAGAAAGCCGACGACGTGATCGCCGTGCGGGGCGACCGCATCACGGTGAAGGTGCCGCGCGGCATCAACGTGGATCAGGGCGACACGATCTACCTGCGCCCGATGGAGGGCGGCTGCGTCTTCTTCGCCCCGGACACCGAGATCAACTACGACTACCTGTAGAGCCGGTAGAAGTTTGCGGCGTCGCCCCAAAACACGTCCTCGGCGTGGTCGGGGCTGATGTGATTACCGCAGGGACGCGAAGAGCTCCTCCGCCGCGGCCTCGTCCCAGAGCAACACGTTGCCCACGTCGGTGTCCTGGAAACCACCGAGCGGGATCGTCTCTGCGTTGATGCCGCCGCGCATCGCCAGCGGGATGCGGGCCAGGTTCCAAATGTGGTCGCCCTCGCCGACCGAGAACATCGTCGGCACCGTCCACAGCAGCGGGACCAGGCGGAAGGGGTTGAGGAACACGGCGGGCGAGGTCACCTTGTCCAGCATCGCGCCGAGGAAGTCGCGCTGCCGCATGACGCGGTCCAGGTCGCCCTGTGCGGTGGCGCGGGTGCGCACGTAGCCCAGGCTGGTCGCGCCGTCCATCTTCTGGCAACCGGGCTGGACGGAGATGTTGGCCAGGGGGTCGTCGATCGGCTCCTGCACGCAGATCTCCACGCCGCCGACCGCGTCGACCACGTTGGCCAGCCCGCCCATGCCGATCTCGGCGTAGCGGTCGATGTGCAGGCCTGTGCTCTCCTCAACGGTCTGCGCCAGCAGCGGGGCGCCGCCGTACGCGAACGCGGCGTTGATCTTGTCGTAGCCGTAGCCCGGCACGGCCACGTAGGAATCGCGCGGGATGGACACCAGCGTCGGCTTCCCGTGCAGCGGGAGGTGTAGCAGCATGATCGTGTCGGTGCGGGTTGTGCCCAGGTCGCCGCCCGTGCCGAGGCGCTCCACGTCCTTCTCGCTCAGGCCCTGGCGGGAGTCGGAGCCGACGAGCAGCCAGTTCGTGCCCGAAGTGTTCGCAATCTGCTCGGGCGGGAGCGCCTGGATGCGGGTGAGGCGGGCGTCGGTAAACAGCGTGCCCACCACCACGAGCACGATCAGCGCGAGGAAGAGGACGCCGCAGCCTGGGGCCTTCGCTTTTCGACGCCGCTTCGTTCCCCTTCGACGCCCCCGCGACACCTGCGACGGCACCGGCTCGGGCGCCGGGCGCGAGTACTGCGGGGTGCGACGGGGCTGGTACTCCTGGCGGGGTGCTTGCTGTCGGGGGCGCTCCACGCGGGTGAATTCGGGGACGCGTCGCGGCTCGTATTCCTGGCGCGGCGCCGGCTGCCGGGGAGGCTCCTGGCGCGCGCTGCGCTTGCGGATTGGCCGACCGTACCGGTCTACCAGGGGCTTTCCATCCTTGCCCAGCACGAACTCCCCCAGGTGATCGCGTGGGTCGTTGGAGTGGGGCGTCGAAGACATGCACTTAGTGTAACGGTTGTGGCGCGTGGGACCTACTGCTTCGTAGCGTCCCGCGCTGGGAGTTCGCCGGGAAATCCGCCAGTAGATGCCCTGGACGGGGCGGTCGGAAGCTACCGAAGAAGAGTTGTGCAACAATTGCTGCACGATTATCATGCAGGTATCACTGCACGAAAGAAGGAGGTTTCATGTCCCCTCGCACATACCACCATCCAGAAACCGATGAGATCACACTGGCTAGAGTGTTGGCAGCCCTGAGCGATCCCACGCGTCTGGAGATGATTCGTCGCCTAGCGGACGGGGGTGAGCACGATAGTCTCGAGCTCGCAGACGATCTTCCTCGGTCGACCCTGACTTATCACACCCGCATGCTGCGCGATGCGGGTGTGACATGGACGCGGAGTGAAGGTCGTGCGTGTCTCATTCGGCTGAGAAGTGAGGATCTAGATCAGTTGTTCCCGGGCGTGCTTGCGGCTGTGATCGCCAACGCCGGCACGAAGGCGGGACGAGCTTGATGGGGCGGCTTTGGCCCTTCGTGGTGGGCAGTGTTGCTCTCGGGCTAGACGCCTACGTTGTTGCCGGTCTTCTTCCTGCTATTGCCTCGTCCATGAATGCACGCGAATCCACCGTGGGCCTGGGGGTGGCGGCCTTCACCGGCGCATATGCAGTAGCAGGACCCCTGCTGGCTGGGCGTGCGGGTCGGAGATCACGACGGAGCCTGATCCTTTCCCTTCTGGTTTTTACAGTGGCGAACTTAGCCACAGCGCTCTCGTCGACCGTCGTGGTGTTCTTGGTTACCCGAATAGTGGCTGGCGCGGCAGCGGGGGTGTACTCGCCCTTATCGTCCGCGGTTGCCGCCGAACTCGTGGGAGAAGAACGCCGGGGACGCGCGTTAGCCCTGGTCCTTGCGGGTTTGGCAGTTGGTACCGTGTTCGGTGTCCCGATAGGCTTGGAGCTGGCACATCGCTGGGGGTGGCGAGCCGCCATTTTGTTGATCGTGGCTATCGGCGGCGCATCCCTAGTGGGAGTCGCTGTGCGCGGAGGAGAACTGCCAGCAATACCTGCGTCGGGTGCGGGCGACCGGCTGCGATCGATCGCGCGCCCCAAGAACTTGCTCACGGTGACAGTGACATTGCTGACTGGCGTAGCTTCTCTGGGGCTCTATACATATATGACCGTGATTCTGTCCGTGGGAAGTCTCGCCACACACCAGACTCTTGCGATTTGGGTTTGGGGCGTTGGAGGCGCGGTGGGTGCGCTAGGTATAGGCAGACTCATGGATCGGCGCAACCCGCTGCGTCTCAGTGTGACCATTCTCGTGGGGCTCATCTGCGCGTTGCTCGGCATGACGCAGGGGCAGACCGTCTGGCTTCTGGTTGCGAGCCTATTTGTTTGGGGAATGTGTGGGTGGGCCTCACTTGCGCCCCAGCAGCACATCCTTCTCCAGGCAAACCCGGCTGACGGCGCCACTGCCGTGGCCGCGAATGCCTCTGCTAACTACTTGGGATCGGCACTGGGCGCGACTGCTGGCTCACTGCTCGTAGCGGCACAGGCGGCGCCTACCGTTCTCTGTAGCTCTGCAGCTGCCGTGGCCGGGATGGCACTGCTTTGCCAGCTTTTTAGGCAGCGCATGAATTCCAAGGAGTAGACACGTGCTCGCCAGCGCCCAGGCCGTGCATCCTGGCGGATTGCGAGGACGTGTGACTGTGGCAAAACCAGCGGAGCCGACTAGCACAGTGAGTATATCTAGATACCCAGCCAGGAGAGGTCTACAAGCGGGTACGCCACGAACGCCACGGCGTCGATGAGGAAGTGCGCGAGCACCAGCGGCCACACGGCGCCGATCTCGGGTGTGCGCCACTCTGCGGCCGCAGAGTGGCTCCGCCTGCTCCGCCACAGGAAGTAGCCCGCGAAGACCACGCCCATCACAATATTGCCCGCGCCCGCCGAAACGCCCTGGTAGAGGTGGTAGGAGCCGCGCAGCAGCGCAGACGCCGCGACCGCCTGCCAGGGTGCCCACCCCAGGGCCCGCAGCCGGGTCACCAGGTAGGCCACCACCACGACCTCCTCGCCAAAGCCGTTGGCCAGCGCCCACAGCAGCGAGGCGGGGATCTGCACCGCCTCCGTGGCGGGCACCACCACCTTGGACAGGCCGAGGTGCACCGCGCCGACGTAAAACGCCAGGCCCGGCAGCCCGATGAGTGCGGCCAACCCCGCCGCGTGCGCCCAGTCGCGCCACCTCGGCCAGCACCATCGAGAGCCAAGGAGGTACCAGGCCAGCCCGCCCCACGCGAACAGCGTGCCCGCGGAGGCGACCTGCATGGCCAGGTCCAACCAGCCGATGGCCGAGGCCTGCTGCACCAGCGTGGTGGACTGCTCGTTCAAGGGGGCGGTGAGGTAGGCGTCGATAAGCTTGAGCCCGGAGCGAAGCCCGCTCATGCCGAAGGTGACTGCGAGCACGAGAATAATTTCGGTGATGAGGCGGCGGCGCATGCGATAACTTTAAGCCCATGACCCGTATCGCGTACCTGGGACCTGCCGGCACGTTTACTGAGCAGGCTGTGCACGCCTTCGCGCTGCCCGCACCGGAGCTCGTGGCCGTGGACTCGTCGGCGGAGGCGCTCGCCGCGGTGGCCGAGGGGCGGGCCGACCGCGCGGTGGTGGCCATCGAGAACTCGGTCGACGGAGCCGTGACCACCACCTCGGACGCGCTCCTGGCCACCCCGGGCGTGCAGATCTTCGCCGAAACCGAGCTGGAGATCGCGTTTGCCATCATGACTCGCAAGAGGCAATCGCTTGCGAGCGCCACCCGCTTCGCCACCCACCCCGTCGCCTACCAGCAGGTGAAACGGTGGATGGGCGAGCACGCGCCGGGCGCCACCTTCCAGGCCGCGACCTCGAACGCGGCCGCCGCGCAGCAGGTCGCCGAGGGAGCGGCCGACGTCGCCGCCGCCCCGGAGCGCGCCGCCGAGCTCTTCGGGCTTGAGGTTCACGCCCGCAACGTGGCGGACCTGGAGGCGGCGCGCACCCGCTTCGTCCTCGCGGGCCCGGTGGCGGCCCCGCCCGCGCGCACAGGCAACGACCGCACCTCCATCGTCTTCCAAACGCCCAACGAGCCCGGCAGCTTGGTGGGCATCCTGCAGGAGTTCGCCTACCGCGGCGTGGACCTCTCGCGCATCGAGTCCCGCCCGACCCGCGAGGAACCGAACACGTACAACTTCTTCGCCGACCTCGTCGGCCACATCGATGACGCGCCGGTGGCGGAGGCGCTGCGCGGGGTGTACCTGCGCTCCTCGCGGATCCGGTTCCTCGGGTCGTGGCCGCGCTGCGCCGGCGGGCCGCACCCGGTGCGCGACGCGCGCATCGCGGCGGCTGCGGAGTGGGTCGACGCGGCCCGCGCCGGGCGCGCCGACTAGCCCCAGCCGAGGGCGTGGAGCTCGTGCTCCTCCATGCCGAAGTAGTGGCCCACCTCGTGCTTGACGGTCACGTCCACCTCGTGGCGCAGCTCCTCCACGGAGTGGCACATCGCCTGGAGCGGCTGCTTGTAAATGAACACCGCGTCGGGCAGGTAGCCGGTGTGGTTGGCGTGCTGCTCCGGCAGCGGCACGCCCTCGAACAGGCCCAGGATCTCGGGCTGGTCCTCGTTGAACTCGCGCGCAAGGATGACCACGTTGGTTATCCGGCGGGCAAACTCATCGGGGATGGTGTCCAGGGCGTCGTCGATCATCGCCTCGAACTCCTCGTCGCTGACCTCGACCATTACTGCACAGTCTCCGGGGCGGCTTCTGGGGCGGCTTCTGGGGCAGGCGAGTCCGGGGCGGAGGAGGCCGCCGGCGTCTGGTTCTCGCGCAGCGGGCGGCGCTGGGGTCGCTCCGGCGGCGGGGTGCCGTCGATAAGCAATGCCTCCCGGCCTCCGGTTGCCGAGCCCGTGAGCTCGGAGAACCCGCCGTTGGGCGAGGAGAAGACGAGCGCGCAGTTTACGCTGTGCGAGCCGCCCTCCCACGAGGCGGGCTGCTGCGTGGTCCAAAACGGCTGCAGCGAGATCTGGTACAGGTTCTCCTCGCTGCCCAGGTAGGTGTGGGCGGCCTCGGTGCAGGCGTCGCCGAGGTACTTGTCCTGGTCCTCCACGGACGGCGTGCCGTCGGGGAAGACCGGTGCGAGGTCGACTTTGCTGGTGATCTCCATCTGGTGCGGCTGGCCGCAGTCGACCACGGTGGCGTTGTTCGCGCCGTCGATGGCCACGCACTCGCCGGGCGCGAAGGTGCGCGCCTGGTCCTCCTCGGCGACGCGGCCCGTGGTGAGCAGCTGCTCGCCGGCGCGGTTGGTCTCCTGCAGGCCGCACAGCATGGTGCGGTCGCCAGCCTCCCAGGCGGTGGCCGGCGGGAGGATCGGCGCGATGGAGTAGCGGCCGTTCGGGTCGTATTTGCCCTCCAGGTAGCGCAGGGTGGACGCGCCGCACAGCTCCTCGCGCAGCTGCGCCTGGCGCGTCGGGTTGGGCATGGGTGCGTCCTGCCCAAACTCGGAGGTGGGGTAGATGGCCAGGTCTTGGCGCGAGGCCACCTCGAAGCGGTGCTCGACGGCGCAGTCGGTCTGTTCAAAGCCGGTGACGCTGCCGTCCTCGGCCACGTTCCAAGTCAGGCAAGCGCCCTGGTCAGCGGTGGTAAACGGCGTTGGCGGCGCGCCGTGCTCGCTGGTCTGCGCCTGGGGTTGTCCCTGCTCGCCGTTCGCGCCCCCGCCTGGGGCGTTCGCGTCGGTGGTCATGGCGTAGGAACCCATGCCCACCGAGCCGGCGAGCGCGGCGATGAGGAACGCGCGGGTGGCGTTGGAAGTCGAAACCATGCCTTACATACTAGGCAACTGCTCGCCGCAGTCGGCGTCCTGGCCGACGCGGGTGGTCAGCCAGTAGCGGTCCGAGCGGTAGCACGAGGTGCAGTATTCCACCGGTCGCGCGCCGCTTCCGGCCCGCCGCACGATGCGCAGCAGTGCGGTCCCGGTTTGCACCTCCAGCGCCTTCGCGTTGGCGGCCGTGGCGCTCGCTGCGGTGACGGTCTGCTCCGCCTCGGTGATGGGCAGCCCGTAGCGGGTACGGAGTAGCGAGTAGACGGATTGCTCCACGTCGTGCTCGAGTAGATCCGGGACGAGCGCCGCGTTGTACCAGGCGTCGTCCACGGCGTAGGGCTGGCCGTCGCCAAGCCGCAGCCGGCGCAGCTGGATGTGCGGGGTCTCCGGCGCGGTGCCAAAGAACTCGGCCGCGTCGAGCGGGGGAGTGGCGAGGCCAGAGTGCAAGATTATCGACGCCGCGTCCACCCGCTGCTCACGCATCTCCTCCGAAAAGCTCGCCAGGTGCATGCGGCTTACCAGCGGCGACGGCGCCACGAACGTGCCCTTGCCGCGCACCCGCCGCAGCTTCCCGTCCGCGACGAGGTCCCCGATCGCGCGCCGTACCGTGATGCGCGAAACGCCGTACTCCTCCTCCAGCGCCCGCTCGCCGGGCAGCAGGTCCCCGGGAGCGAGTTCCTCGGCGCAGCGCCGCTCCAACAGCGCCCGCAGCTGGGCGTGTTTGGGGACCGGGCCGTTGGTGATCATACCTCCACCATACCGCGCTGGTTATGACCAGCTGGGGTGAAATGGGATGTGGTGTGCGTCGCTAAGCTCGGTGCGCAACGCCACGCCCCATTCCCGGCTGCGGTGGGGCGGCGACAAGGTAGAGTGAGTGCTTGTGATTGATCTGAAATTCCTGCGCGAAAATCCGGACGTTGTACGCCAATCCCAGACCGCCCGCGGTGAGGACCCGGCGCTGGTTGACCAGCTGATTGCCGCCGACGAGCAGCGCCGCGCCGCGATCCAGGCGGCGGACGAGCTGCGCGGTGAGCAGAAGGCGTTTGGCAAGAAGATTGGGCAGGCGGCGCCGGAGGACCGCCCCGCACTGCTGGAGGGTTCGAACGAGCTCAAGGCGCGCGTGAAGGCCGCCGAGGCCGAGCAGGAGGAGGCAGAGGCCAAGGTCAAGGCGCTGCAGTTCAAGATCCCGAACCCCATCCAGGGCGCGCCCGCCGGCGGTGAGGAAGACTTCGTCGTGCTCGAGCACGTTGGTGAGGTCCCGGAGTTCGACTTTGAGGTCAAGGACCACCTGGACCTGGGCGAGGCACTCGGCGCGATTGATATGAAGCGCGGCACCAAGATCGGCGGCGCCCGCTTCTACTACCTGGTCGGCGACGGCGCCTGGATGCAGCTGGGCATGCTCATGCACGCCGCGAAGAAGGCGCGCGAGGCTGGCTTCAAGGTCGTCGTCCCGCCGGTGCTGGTGCGCCCCGAGATCATGGCGGGTACCGGCTTCCTGGATGAGCACGACGAGGAGATCTACTACCTCGAGCGCGACGACCTCTACCTGGTGGGCACCTCCGAGGTGGCGCTGGCCGGCCTGCACCAGGACGAGATCATCGATCTCTCCGACGGCCCGCTGCTCTACGCTGGCTGGTCCTCATGCTTCCGCCGCGAGGCCGGCTCCTACGGCAAGGACACGAAGGGCATCCTGCGCGTCCACCAGTTCGACAAGCTCGAAATGTTTGTCTACTGCAAGCCGGAAGAGGCAGAGGACATGCACCAGAAGCTGCTCGGGCTGGAGCGCGAGATGCTCGCCGACGTGGAGGTGCCTTACCGCGTCATCGACGTCGCCGCGGGCGACCTCGGTTCCTCCGCGGCCCGCAAGTTTGACACCGAGGCGTGGGTGCCGTCGCAGCACACCTACCGTGAGCTGACCTCCACCTCCAACTGCACAACCTTCCAGGCCCGCCGCTTGAACATCCGCTACCGCGACGAGAACGGCAAGACCCAGATCGCCGCGACGCTGAATGGCACCCTGGCCACGACCCGCTGGCTGGTGGCTATCTTGGAGAACAACCAGCAGGCCGACGGCTCCGTCCGCGTGCCCGCCGCGCTGCAGCCGTGGGTGGGCAAGGAAGTGCTCGAGGCCTAATGGGCACCGCACCGCAGTGGAAGACGCTGCGCGGGTTCACCGTCCCGGCGGACTACCGGGCCCCGGCGAAGCACCCGGTGGAGTCGAAGGAGCGGCTCTACCCGTTCACCGTGCGCATGTTCAATCGCCTGATGCGCCTGCAGCGCATGCGCGTGCGCGTGGTGGGGGCGGAGCACGTCCCGGAGCGCGGTGGCGCGATCATCGCTGCCAACCACACCGGCTACTACGACTTCATGCTCACCGGCACCGGCCCGCTCCTGCAGGGCGGGCGCCTGCTGCGATACATGGCGAAGCAGGGCGTGTTTGACATCCCCGTGCTGGGGACGCTGCTGCGCACCATGAAGCACGTGCCGGTGGACCGGGACAACGGGGGCTCGGCTGTCGACGCCGCCGTGCGCGGCCTCCGCGACGGCGACCTGGTCGGCATCTTCCCGGAGGGCACGATCTCGCGCTCCTTTGAGCTCGCGGACTTCAAGACGGGCGCGGCACGCATCGCCGCGCAGGCGGACGCGCCGCTGATCCCGTGCGTGATCTGGGGCTCGCACCGCATCTGGACCAAAGATTTGCCCAAAAAGTTCCGCGGCGTCGGCGTGATCGTGCGTTATGGCGCACCGGTCGAGGTCACCGGCGACGCCGAGGCCGACACGGCGCGGCTCAAGCAGGCGATGCAGCGCATGCTCGAGCAGTCCCGCGCTGAGTACGACGCGGAGTTCGGCCCGTTCGCGCCCGGCGACAAGTGGGTGCCCGCCTCCCTCGGCGGCGGCGCGCCCACGCTGGAGCAGGCGGCGGAGATGTACGAGCGCGAACGCGCGGAACGCAAGGCGAAAAAGGCCGCGAAGCAAGCCAAGAAAGGCACCTAAACCCATGCACGCCCCCAAGCTCATCATCAGCGACATCGACGGCACCTTCATCACCCCCACCGGCCGGGTGACACCGAGGTTGCGCGACACGGTGGTCCGCGCGGTGCGCTCGGGGGCCAAGTTCGCCCTGGCCACGGGGCGCCCTCACCGCTGGCTCATGCCGGTGCTGGATCAGCTGCCCATCGCGCCGACCTGCGTGTGCGCGAACGGTGCCGTGGTCTACGACCCGGTGAATGACACCGTGGTGCGCTCCTTCGAGCTCGCGCCGGAGACGATGCAGCGCGTCGTCGACGCCGTCGGCAAGGCGCTCGCCCCGCACGGCCTGCAGCACGGCTTTGGGGTGGAGCGCGTCGGCCAAAGCGCGCTCGACCCGGAGGAGGACTGCTTCCTCATCACCCCCGAGTACAACCGGGACGCCTGGGACAGCAGCTTCGGCATCGGCACCGCCGCGGAAATCGTGGCCGAGCCCGCCGCCAAGCTGCTCGTGCGCTGCCCGCAGCTGCGCTCCGCGGAACTGTTCGACCTGGTCGCGCCCACCATCGAGCCGGAGGACGCGCACCTGACCTATTCCATGGACGAGGGCCTCATCGAGCTGTCCCACCCGGGCGTGAACAAGGCGACCGGCGCGTCCGTGCTCGCCGCCAGCTACGGCATCGACGCCTCCCAGGTCATCGCGTTCGGCGACATGCCCAACGACCTCGAGCTGCTCGCCTGGGCCGGGATGGGCGTGGCGATGGGCAACGCCGCGCCCGCGCTTCTCGACGCCGCCGACTACACCACCGCCACCAACTCCGAAGATGGGGTGGCGCAGGTGCTGGAACACTGGTTCTAGCCCACACCATACAATTGTCGGCATGCCTCTCATCGCCGCCATTGACCAGGGCACGACCTCGACCCGCGCGGTCATCACCGATACCGAAGGACGCGTCGTCGCCCAGGCGCAGTTCGAGCACACCCAGCACATGCCATGCGAAGGCTGGGTCGAGCACGACCCCATGGAGATCTGGCGCAACACCCGCCGCGCGCTGAGCGAGGCGATGGCGGAGGCCGACATCGCCGAGGACGACATCGGCGCGCTCGGCCTGACCAACCAGCGCGAAACCGCCGTCATCTGGGACAAGGCGACGGGCGCGCCGATCTACAACGCGATCGTGTGGCAGGACACCCGCACCAACCCGGAAAACGACGCCGACCCGGGCCGCTACCTCGAGCGGACCGGCCTGCTGCACAACTCCTACCCGGCCGGACCGAAGTGGGCCTGGATCCTGGACAACGTCGATGGCGCGCGCGAGCGCGCCGAGCGCGGCGAGCTGCTCGCCGGAACCATTGACACCTGGCTGATCTGGAACCTCACCGGCGGCGCGCGGGAACCGGAGCGCGCGCTGCACGTCACCGACGTCACGAACGCCTCGCGCACCCTGCTCATGGACCTGCGCACGCTTGCGTGGGACGAGGACCTGTGCGCGGAGATCGGGGTTCCGCGGCGGTTGCTGCCGGAGATACGGGCGTCGATAGGCACTTTCGGCACCGTGCGCCGCCGCGGCCCGCTCGCAGGGGTGCCCATCGCGGGCGTGCTGGGCGACCAGCAGGCCGCGCTGTTCGGGCAGCACTGCCTGCGCGAGAACGAGGCGAAGATGACCTACGGGACTGGGCTGTTCATGCTGCTCAACACGGGTGCGCAGCCGCGAATCAGCAGCGACGGCCTGCTTACCACCGTGGCGTACCAGATCGACGGCGAGCCGCCGGTGTACGCGCAGGAGGGGTCCGTGGCCGTCGGCGGCTCCCTGATCCAGTGGCTGCGCGACCAGCTGGGCATCCTGCGTACCGCGGAGGAGTCGGAGCGGCTCGCGGCGCAGGTGGACAACAGCGGCGGGGTGGTGATCGTACCGGCGTTCTCCGGGCTGTTCGCGCCGCGGTGGCGCCCCGACGCGCGCGGCGTGATCACGGGCCTGACCAGGTTTGTGGATCGCCGCCACATCGCCCGCGCCGCGCTCGAGGCCACCTGTCTGCAGGCGCTCGAGGTGGTGCGCGCGATGGGTGGCGAGCCAACGGAGCTGCGCGTCGACGGTGGCATGACCACCAATGACCTGCTCATGCAGATGCAGGCCGACATCCTCGGCCTTCGCGTCGAGCGTCCCGCAAACACGGAAACCACGGTGATGGGCGCGGCGTCGGCTGCGGGCATTGGGGCCAAGCTTATCTGCGCCCCCTTGTCCCTCGGCCCCACCACCGCCTGGGAAAACACGTGGGCCGGCCCCGAACGGGACCGGCTGGTGGCGCGGTGGGAGGACGCGGTGCGCCGCTCCTACGACCAGGCCTAGCTGCGGGCCTGACGGCCTAGTTGGTCGTGATGTTTACCGCGTTGGTGGCGGGGTTGTAGCTGATGGAGCCGCCTTGGAAGGTGACCTGGACGGTGCCGTCGCCAAGCGTGCGCTCCTGCGAGATCGGCATGCCGAGCGGGCCGGCGTCCATGCCCTGCTGGAGCCAGGCGTCCGCCACCTTGCCAGCCAGCGTGTAGATCTGGCCCTGGCGGTCCTTGACACCGATGCCCTTCTGGAAGAAGGCGTACTCGCGGCCGCCCACCTGCGGGCCGCCCACGCCGGCGGTGATCGCGCCGAGGGTCGGCTCGAACTGGTACCACACGTCAGCGAGGTCCTGCTTGCCCACCGCCTGCAGCGCGGGGCCGATGTACGGGGTGAGCTGCTGCACGGTCAGGCCGGGGATGATCTCCATCCCGGCGACGGACTTGGTGGCACCCGGCAACAGGCCGCGGGAGTTGGCGTACAGGATGACCAGGCCAGCGAGCGTGCCGGCAGCGGCGGCGATGGCGACGGCGTCGCCGGAGGCCAGGCCTTCGAGGGAGACGTTGCTCTTCGCCTTCTGCGCATCGCCGTTCGGGCGGACCACGGTCGTGGTGGTGCCGTCAGGGTTGGTGACGGTCTCCGTGTCGGCGTCGCTGGAGCCGAGGGCGGAGGAGAGGTCGCCGACGGTGGTGTCGGTGGCCTCGACGTCGGGGTTGGCGTTGTCGGGCAGGCCGTTATCAATCCCGCCGTTGTTGCCCGGCTTGGACGGGTTGAGGATGGAGTCGAGGCCCGTGGAGCCCTTGAGGCTGTCGTACTTGCGGTTGGCAATCCGGCGGATGTCGCCCATCCGGTTGTACAGGTTCTGGCCCGGGCAGGCGTTGTAGTGGAAGTCGCGGTGGGCGTTGATGTTGGGGAACATCGCGCCCTGGCCCGCGGGGTAGCGGGATCCCGGGAAGGAAAAGTCGGCGTAGTGGTAGTCGGAGCCCATCGGGTCGAAGCCGGCGACGGCGGCCTTCCAGCCGATGATCTCGCCCATCGCGTTGATGGCGGCCTCGGTGGGGGAGGCGGTCTCGTAGTTGCCCAGCATGGACACGCCCCAGGTGTTCTGGTTGAAGCCACCCACGTGCGCGCCCTCGACGGCGCGGTCCAGGCCGCCGGCGCGGCCCTCGTAGATGTTGCCGTACTTATCCACCAGCGCGTTGTAGCCGATGTCGCCCCAGCCCAGGTTGCGGGCGTGGTACTGCCAGATGCCGCGGACAATGCCCGGTGCCTCGGCCTCGGAGTAGCTGTTGGAGCCCGCGGTGTGGTGCACCGTCGCCGCCGTCACCGGCTCGGTGTAGGTGGGGTTGGAGGAGGCACCCGCGCCCCACTGGGAGCGGGTGATCACCTTGGGCATGCCGCGGGTGTAGGAGTCGGCCGCCGGGGCGATGGGGTTCGCGTTGCCGCTGCCGCCGTCCAGGAACACGGCTTGCAGGTCCTTCGCGGTGGTGGGGGCGGCGGAGTCCGTGCGGCCCTCATCCAGCAGGTCGACGTTGCCGGTGGAGACCTGGATGCGCTTGGTGGATTCGACGAAGATCGGTTCGGTGCCGTTGGTCTCGCCCTGCGCGTTGTCGGCGTGGTCCATCTCGAACCATTCGGTCCAGGAGCCGTCGGCCTTTTGCGAGCGTACGTAGGCGACGATGTCGCGGTCGCCCTTCCAGGTCAGGCCGAAGAGGTTGAACTCGCGGTCGCGGCTGAACTCCTTGACCACGCGGCGTGCCTGCGAGTCGCCGCCCTGGGTCTTCACGGCGGCGTCGTCCACCGTGGTGTTGTTGCCCGTGTCAAAGGGGGCGGTGTCGGAGTAGATTTCGGCGTCCGCGCTGCCGACCGACTGGACGTTGAGGATGTGGTTGCCGCCGAAGGCGCCCGCGGCGACGACGGCCACGGTGAGGATTGCGGCCACGGTGGTGGTCAGCAGCGGCGAGGTCCGGGTGGGCGCCGGATTAAGGCGTTTGCGTTGTTGCACGGTAGGACTCCTGGAAACTCCTGTGGCGGATGTGAAAACAGTTATCTGTTGAGCAGTGTAGAGGAATCTAAAGTCTAAAGTAAGTCTTGAGACTTCCGGCGTGTCGTCGTGTCGGGCAGGGCTACGTCGATAAGCAAATATGCAAAGATTGAGGCCATGACTTATGACCTCATCGTTGTTGGATCCGGATTCTTTGGGCTGACCGTGGCGGAGCAGGCCGCGAGCGAGCTGGGCAAGCGCGTGCTGATCGTGGAAAAGCGCGACCACCTCGGCGGCAACGCCTACTCCGAAAAGGACCCGGACACCGGCATTGAGGTGCACAAATACGGCGCGCACCTCTTCCACACCTCCAACAAGCGCGTGTGGGAGTACGTGAACCGCTTTACGGATTTCACCGACTACCAGCACCGCGTGTTTGCCATGCACGACGGCACCGCGTATCAGTTCCCCATGGGCCTGGGCCTGATCAACCAGTTCTTTGGCAAGTACTACTCGCCGGATGAGGCGCGCAAGCTCATCGAGGAGCAGCGCGAGGGCCTCGACCCGGCCGCCGCGACCAACCTGGAAGAGCGCGGCATCGCGCTGATTGGCAAGCCGCTCTACGAGGCCTTTGTCAAGCACTACACCGCCAAGCAGTGGCAGACCGACCCCACCGACCTGCCGCCGGAGATCATCTCCCGCCTCCCGGTCCGCTACACCTTTAACAACCGCTACTTCAACGACACCTACGAGGGCCTGCCGGTCGACGGCTACGCCGCCTGGTTGGAGAAGATGGCGGAGCATGAGCTTATCGACGTCCACCTGTCCACCGACTACTTCGACGTCCGCGAAAAGCTTCGCGCCGAATCCCCCGACGCCCCCGTGGTCTACACCGGGCCCGTGGACCAGTACTTCGACTACGCCGAGGGCCACCTGGGCTGGCGCACCCTGGACTTCGAGCGCGAGGTGCTGGAGACCGGCGACTTCCAGGGCACCCCGGTGATGAACTACAACGACGCGGACGTGCCGTACACCCGCATCCATGAGTTCCGCCACTTCCACCCGGAGCGGCAGGAGGCATACCCTGCCGACAAGACGGTGATTGTGAAGGAGTTCTCCCGCTTCGCCGAGGACGGCGACGAGGTGTACTACCCGATCAACACGCCCGAGGACCGCGAGAAGCTGAAGAAGTACCGCGAGCTCGCCGCACAAGAATCCCGCGAGAACAAGGTGCTTTTCGGCGGCCGCCTGGGCACCTACCAGTACCTGGACATGCACATGGCCATCGGCGCGGCGCTGTCCCTGTTTGATAACCACCTGCGCCCGCACTTCGAAGACGGCGAGGCACTGAACCAGGCACGCGGGCACTAGGAAGCAAACGTGCGACGGGATCTGGTGACTGCGGGGATTGAGAAGCTGGTCAACGCAATAGCAAGTGGCCATTTCCCTGAGGGGCAGGCCTTGCCTGGTGAGCAAGGGCTTGCTGATTTTCTGGAAGTCTCTCGGCCGACTATGCGGGAAGTGGTCCGTGCGTTAGCGGACCGAGGGGTCCTAGAGGTGGTCCATGGGCGGGGGACCTTCGTATTGCCACGCGCTCAGTGGCGCGATGTGGATACTCTGGTTGAAGTGTGGGGCCAGGTCTTGCCTCAGTCTGAGGTGGATGAGCGGCTTACTGAAGTGCGTCGAATGATTGAGGTTGGCTCATGTGGCCATGCCGCCAACAATCGAACGACGGAAGATATCACTCAGCTCGAGGCTTGCCTCGAGCGGTTTTCGGAGGCGGCCGCGGCCGGAGATCTTGAAGGTGCGAACAGGGCGGATGTGGACTTTCATAATCAAATTCTCCGTGCCACCAAGAATCCATTTCTCATGGCCGTGATGCGACCGCTCGAGGGAGCGTTGGCGGAATCTCGGCGCAGGACTACAGCGGATCCTGAAGTGCGCTCCCGCGCGGACTGGCATCACCGGAAGATACTGCAAGCGATTTCGGCGGGGGATTCTGAGGGGGCAAAAAATGCCATGCGCGCGCACATGAATCAGACTTGGGAAGACTTGCGAGGTTCCGACTGACCTTACAATCAGGGGTAATTTACTGGTGGCGCAGATCACAATTTAGGGCGCTGTGCGATCTATGTATTACGCTGCGAGTAACTCCTCAGAGGTCTGAGGATCTGGTTAGAAGAAAGCGAGCCACTATGGTTTCCCTGCACACACTGCTTGAGGGCTACCCCGACGCAGTCCGCATTTCCGCGTCTGACATCCCCGCTACCGAGATCACGCTAGTGGTGCTGGATGATGATCCGACGGGTACTCAATCAGTTGCTGACCTCCCGGTGCTGACCCGCTGGAAAGAGGACGACATGGTGTGGGCGCTCCAGCAGGACGTCTCGGCGATCTATGTCATGACTAACTCCCGTTCGCTTGACCCGGTTGATGCTCGAGCAATCAACCTTGATGTCGCGCACGCCGCGATCGCCGCAGCGAAGAAATTGGATAAGAAGGTTGCGTTCGTGTCCAGGTCTGACTCCACGCTGCGCGGCCACTATCCGCTTGAACCGGACACGCTTGCAGAAGTTGCCGAGGCGAATGGCCAGAGTATCGACGGCTACATCATTGTTCCCGCTTTCGGCGATGCCGGCCGTATCACTGTCGGTGGGGTGCACTACGCCGGTAATGACTCGGATGGCTACCAAAAGGTGGAAGACACCGAATTCGCCCAGGACGCCACGTTTGGGTACAAGCACTCCCGCATCGCTGACTGGGTGGAAGAGAAAACTGATGGCGCAGTGAAGGCCGCCGACGTGATTGAGATCCCTCTAGACGTGGTGCGGGGGGAGCCGGGAGGCGTCGAAAAGCGACTGCTCGAAGCACGCGACCGCGTCCCGATCGCGGTGGACATTGTCACGGAAGATGATCTGCGTCTGCTGTCACTCGGTCTGATTGCGGCTGAACGTGCAGGTAAGAACTTCATTTACCGTGTCGGTCCGCCGTTTGTGCGTGCGCGGATTGGCCAAGATGTACCGGAGCCGGTGCACCCGGAGCGTGTGGCTGAACTGCGACAAAACACTGACAACGTCGACGGTGGTCTGATCGTGATTGGCTCGCATGTGCCCACCACTACACGTCAGCTTGCACGGTTGAAGAAGACTGACGATGCGCCCGTGGTGGAGATGGATGTCGCGCGCGTGATCGAGGAGGGCAGCGAGGACTATATCGCGGAGCTCTCCGCCGAGATTGAGCAGCTACTCACCCATGGCAACGTAATTTTCCATACCTCCCGTGAGCTAGTACGCGGCGCAACCCCGGATGAGTCGCTTGCAATTGCCCGCAAGGTCTCCGATTCCCTGGTCACGGTGGTCAACCGCGTAGTCAATCGCGTCACACCCGCATTCGTGATTGCGAAGGGCGGCATCACGTCTTCCGATGTCGCGTCGAAGGGGCTGGAGATGACTCGCGCGATGGTCATCGGTCCGATGCAGCCAGGAATCATCTCCATGTGGCAGCTGCTTGACGGCCCTGCCGCTGGCGTACCGTACATCGTCTTCGCCGGAAACGTGGGTTCCGATGACTCGCTCGCCGAGGTCGTCGCCGCCCTTTCTACGGAGCACAACTAAACCACTGCAAACACTTAACTTTAAGGAGCTCAACATGTCACAGCACATCATCACCGTCGTAGGCCTCGGCGCCATGGGCCTGCCGATTGCCACGAATCTGCGTAACCACGACCTCTCAGTGCGCGGCGTGGATATCGACGAAGCGCGCTTGGCGCTCGGCCACGAGGCTGGCCTGGAGGTATTCAACACCGCGCTCAATGCCGTCGAGGGTGCTGATGTGGTGTTGCTTGCCGTGCGCAATCACGCGCAGCTTACCGAGGTGCTCTTCGGGGAAGCCGGCGTTGCCGACCGCATGAAGGACGGTGCCGCGATCCTACTGATCTCCACCGTCGGTGTCGCAGCTGTTGAAGAAACCGCAGCGCTGCTCGCAGAAATGGGAATTGCACTTATCGACGCCCCCGTTTCCGGCGGCCCGGTCCGCGCCGGCGAAGGTGATCTGTTGGTCACCGTCGGTGCTGAGCCTGCAGTCGTCGACCGCTACCGCGATGTTCTTGAGGCCATGGCCGGCAATCTTGTGATTGTCGGTGGCAATCCTGGCAAAGGGCAAGCACTGAAGACCGTAAATCAGCTGCTCTGTGGCGTGCACATTGCTGCTGCCGGTGAGGCCCTCGCCTTGGCAGGCGAGCTTGGTCTGGATCAGAAGGCTACGCTGGATGCCCTGATGAGCGGTGCTGCGGCTTCCTTCATGCTGGGCGATCGCGGTGAGCGCATGCTGGACGCTTACACCGAAGAAGGTGCGGAGGTCAAGAGCCGCATCGATATCTTCGTCAAGGACATGGGCATCGTGACTGCCGCCGCAAAGTCCGCAGGCATCGCAGTGCCTGTTGCCGCCTCTGCCGAGCAGCAGTACCTGCAGGCCTTCGCTCGCGGCATGGCTGCGCAGGACGATTCCTCCATCATCACGATTGCCTCCCCGAGCGGCCCGAAGGGTGACAACGCATGATCACTGGAATTGGTCTCATTTGGCTTGGGCTCGCGGCCGTTGCCGTTCTGCTTGCCCTGGTGATTTGGGTGCGCATGCCTGCCTTCGTGGCCTTGCTCCTGGTTTCCCTTGCCACAGCACTGCTCTCCGGCATCCCGCTGACCGAGTCTGTCGGCGTGATCACTGGCGGTGTGGGCAAAACTCTCGGCTCCGTCGCAGTGGTTGTCGGCCTTGGCGCCATGTTGGGCAAGATTATTGAAGAATCCGGTGGTGCGACAGCCCTCGCCCAGTACTTCACCGGCAAACTCGGCCGTAAACGCATTGTCGCTGCCGTGGTCATCGCCGCCTTCATCCTTGGCATCCCGGTATTCTTCGACGTCGGCTTCATTATTCTCGCGCCGATTATTTTCGGTTTCGCGGCAGTAGCCAACATCAACCCAATCAAGATCGGGCTGCCCGTTGCCGCAGCACTTCTCACCGTCCATGTTGTGGTGCCACCTCACCCGGGCCCCGTTGCAGTAGCTGAGCTGCTCGAGGGCGATGCTGGTCTCCTTCTCACTATCGGCCTGCCAATCGCCGCAGTTACTGTGGCGTTGGGCTACCTGGTTACCCGCCGCATCGACGTCAGCGCCATTGGGCGCTCTACATCCCCGGTCGAAGACGCAGGCGTTACTGAGGTGGAAAATCCACCGTCGCCATGGACGATCATTGGTCTGATTCTCCTGCCGATCATTCTCATCATGCTGGGCACTACCAGTGCAATGGTGCTTGAGGAGGGGTCCGTCGCCCGCGATGTCGCCGCTTTCATCGGTGCCTCCCCGGTGGCCCTCCTCACCGTTGTGCTTGTGTCCTGGTTCGTGCTTGGTAGTCAGCGTGGCTGGAACCGTCAGGAATCTTCGGAAGTCTTGGACTCCGCCCTGCCGGCTGTAGCTGTAATCATCTTCGTTACTGGCGCTGGTGGCGCGTTCGCTAACGTGCTCGTCGAATCCGGCATCGGCCAGGTCCTTTCGGACCTCCTCGCCGGCAGCGGCCTCCCGCTCATCCTTACCGCGTACTTGCTCACCGCTGCACTCCGCGCCGCGCAGGGCTCCGCAACGGTGGCGCTTCTCACCACCGCAGGTCTCGTGGCTCAGCCCATCGCGGACGCTGGTCTGAGCAGCGTCCAAGCTGCCCTCATTATGGTTGCTATAGGCTTCGGTGGCCTGGGCCTCAGCCACATCAACGACTCCGGTTTCTGGATCGTGACTAAGTACCTTGGCCTCAGCGTCAAACAGGGTCTCCGATACTGGACCATTGTGTCTACCGTATTTGGGCTCATCGGTTTCCTGCTTACTTGGGCCGTATACGCGGTAGTGTAGAGGCGATTCGGAACAACGGGCGCTGCTAGGTATCTGGCTTGAGTATCTCCGGTACTCGCGCGATAGCGCCCGCCAGGGCCAAATACATTATTCCTTGGCCCTGGGGTTACGGAATCCTGAGGTCCTATACACTCTGTCGGTTGCAGTACTATTAGCCCGGTAAGGGTGAGTCCAGACCATTGACTGCAGTTCTCGATGCTTCGCTGCCAAGTCCTCTTGCCTCCGAGCTTCTTGATCTAGCCGACGAATGGCTAACTGAAAATCATTCATCGAGGAATTTCGGCGCATCCGTGTTTTGGGGGAGCTAACTTTCTGCGCAACAGCCGATTTCTTGTTCTTACGGCCCCTTTTGTTTCTGCTGCGGTTTTTTCTTGTGATGGATTCAAGAATTTCGGCGCCCCTCACGCCGGATTCGAGCCTGCGCCAGATGCGTGAGTATTTCTTTTCGACTTCATTCAATTTGTCGAGCGTTTCCGGTTTCTGTGTTGCCGGGACTGCACCCTCTCGGATCTGTTTGAGGGTGTCCAGCAGTGCACCTCGTTCTTTTTCATAAAGAAGTCGAACATCAGCTGCTTCGCGGTCGACCAACAGTTGAGCGCGGTCAAATGGAGTGAGCTCGGGAGTTTTCTCAGCGTTTGTTTGGGCTTGCCGGTTTTCTTCGCTTCAGCTTCGGACTCCGACCCGTCATACTTCTGTCGGGATCTAAAACTGCTGGAAGTATCGCCGTTGACTGAAGACTCACGCCCCTTCTGGGGCTTAAACTTCATTGCTTCCTTGCGGATCTTCTCGTATCGGTGCCCTTCGCAAATGCTCGTGAGTTCCTCGAGGAATCGCCTCCGTGGCACATCGAATGAAACTGTTCTAGACGTTGACTCCAGCGCCTCTTTGGCAGTAGCTTCTAACTGCCTGTCGAACAATCGCAACGCCACGCGTATAGCTTCGATCTGTCGGACGAGAACGAGATTCTCACGGGTAGTATTCGGGCCGGGCGCGGCATTAATGATTCTTTCGTTCATTGACATATCGCGTGGTCCTTCTTGCTAAAGAAGTTGCTTCGGTAAGCGCCAGATTCTGTTGCCCAAAGGGGTGACGAGGACACCCGGTCTAATCTTCATTATGAAATCTTCGTCGGCCTCGGTGCGGGGGAAGTATTTTGCGCCAGGTGTACTTGTTAAACCAATAATCGGAGGATAGGTCGGATCGTAATCCACAACTACGTTATATGTCTTGAGGCGCCGTATTAGGCTGTTCGCGCGTTCTAGGGATTCTTCGCTTAAATTATCCGGAGCGACCGCAGCATGGCCCACCAGGCGAAAAGATACGATGGTTGAGTTTCTCGCTAGCTCTGGATCGACCTCCCAAGGCATGTTTTCCCTCACAGTAGTGATAGGCGAAATATGACCGCCTTGCTTGGCGAGCTTATTCACGTACTGGCGAGTGACGCCGTAGCTCTGGGCGATGTCTGTCTGTCGCTGGCCAGATTTCATGAGATAGATGACAAGCGATGGCGTAAGCCCACTCATGTTTTCCCTTTCATGGGTAGTTCTTTAAAAAAGTTGAAACTTATTAGTCGTATTACGCCGCCTCCGACCAGCGTGGAGCGAATCGCTCCATCTGTTCCAGAACGAGCACTACTGCCTCGTTGCGTTGCTCTCGTGGGTATCCGTTCTTGCGCAGCAAGGTCTTGATGGAGCGCCGAAGTTTGGCGCGGACGTCGTCGCGCACGGTCCAGTCAGTCTTGGCGTCGCGGCGCAACGTTTTCACGAGGTCGCGGGCGATTTGGGCGATGACATCGTCGCTCAGCACTTCGTCGGCCGAGCCGTTGGAAGCAACAACGTCGTAAAACGCAAGTTCGTCATTGTTCAGCGGTGGGTGAAACTGTTCGCCACGTTGAGTTTCCGCCACGATCTCCTTTGACAGCTCGATCAGCTCAGCGATGATTTCGGCGGAGGTGAGCTGCTGGTTGGTATAGCGGTTCATCAGTTCGCGGATGCGTTCGGAAAACTGTTTCGCGCGTACTTCGTTGTTGCCGGTGGCTGCGCGAGACTCTTGGAGGAGGTCGCGACGAAGGGCGTCGATCAGTAGCGCGGTCCGCGAATCTCCGTGCTTTTCGAGTTGAAGTGCTTCGATGTTGAGGTCTTGAAGGTTTGGCAGGTCGCGATCAATTTCTTCATAGATGTCGATGACCTTTGAAGACGCGCTTGAGTCAACGACGAGTTGGCCGAGCAGCGTAAGGACTTCCTCGTTGAGTGGTTCGCCGTTGGCACGCCGGTCTGCAGCGTCCATTTTGATGAGTTGATTGCGTATGTCGGAGTAGAAACGCACGTCGCTACGGTATTCGTCGGCGTTGGGGCTGCCTGATGCCAGTGACCATGCTCGAGCGAGCTTGCCAGCTAATTCGTTGAATTGCTTCGCGAGTGGGTAGCGGCCGTTCTCGTCAGCAGTCTTTGGATCGCGGAGCTTTGCAAGTAGTTGGAGGCGTGCTTTGCGTTGCTCACCGGCTGCCTCGAGCGCCCGCCATTCTTCGCCTGCGAGAGCATCGAGCTTTTCGACGAACCCGCGTACGATCTTCAGTGCTTCCTCAATGCTTTGGCCGACTACTTTCTCGTCTGCTTCGGTCGTACTCTTTGTGAACTCGGCGATTGCTGCCTGGAGATTGTCGATGAGTGGCGCGTAGGCAACGAGGAGACCGCTTTCTTTTTGGCGGAACTTCCGATTGACCCGGGCGAGTGTTTGCATCAGCAGCGCGCTTTTCAGCGAGCGGTCCAGATACAGCGTGTGTAGCGGAGGTGCATCGAACCCGGTCAGCATCATGCCCTGGACGATGGCAATTTCGAGCTCGTCATCGGGGTCTCTCATGCGGTCCTTGATAGCGTCCATTCGGCTCTGGTTACGGATGTGTTTCTGCAGGTGAGCAGGGTCGGATGCTGAACCGGAATAGATGACTTTGATCTTGCCATCGAGGTCGTTGTCGCTGTGCCATTCTGGGCGGAGTGCGATGATTCTTTCGTACAGGTTGGCCGCGATATCCCGGGTCTGTACCACGATCATTGCTTTGCCAGGCGCGCCAATGAACTGCCGCATGTTTTCGCGGCGGTCTTCCCAATGACGTATGAAGTCCTCGGCAAGCGTGGTGAGGCGCTGCTCCGATCCGTAAATAGTGTTCAGCACGGCGACTGAGCGCTGTGCCTTCTCCCGATCTTCTTCGTCAATGTCGGCGAGGATATCGGTGGCTGCTTCGTCGATATCTTCATCCGTAATCCCCTGAATCCGTTCGAGGGGGATGAGGCGGGGCTCGAAATAGACTGGAACCACGGCACCATCGGTGACGGCCCGATTCATGTCGTAGACGTCGATTTCACCACCGAATACGTTACGGGTGTTTCGGTCCCACTCATCGATTGGGGTGCCGGTGAACGCGATCATGGTGGCGTTCGGCAGTGCGGTACGGAGGTGATGTGCGTAGCCATCCGCGTTGGTGTCGCCGAATCCATAGTGGGATCGGTGAGCCTCGTCCGAGATAACCACGATGTTGTGTCGCTCAGAAAGTACTGGGTGTTCCAGCTCGCGGTCGTCGTTTTTTCCTTGCAAACCGAACTTTTGCAAAGTGGCGAAGTAAATGCCACCAGATTGGCGTTGACTGAGCTGTTCACGCAAGTCTTCACGGCTAGTGATGTGGACTGGTGACTCAGGCAGAAGCGTTGAGACGGAGAATGTGTCGAAAAGCTGTTTATCTAGCTCGTTGCGGTCGTTTAATACGACGACAGTGGGGGAGTCCATCCGTGCGTCGCGCATGATCTTCGCGGTGTACATTTCCATTTCCATAGACTTGCCAGACCCGGTTGTGTGCCACACAACGCCGGCCTTTTTGTCGCTCCGGGCTGCTTGGATAGTCCTGCCGGCAGCTTTCGTCACTGCGAAATACTGGTGGGGTTTTGCCACGCGCATGCGGAGCTCGCCGCCGATTTCGTCAAATGCGGTGAAGTCCACAAAGATCTGGCCGAAGCGTTCGACATTGAACAGGCCCCACATGAGCATGTCGAACTCGGTCATTCCTTCCCCGTCCACGACGACGAGTGGCCCCTGTTCGAAGGGATTGCCGTCGTCGTCGACGCGCCAGCTGCTCATGTGTTCGCGTGGGGTGAATGGCGTTCCATAAAGCGCGCCGATGCCGTCGGATGCGACAACTACGTTTGCGAAGCGGAAAGCAAGCGGGAACTCTTCGACGTAGGTTCGCAACTGGTTGTAGGCGTCTTCGACGGTCGCGGTGGATCCTGATTGTTTCAGCTCAATGATGGCCAGCGGCATCCCGTTGACGTAGAGCGCGACGTCGAAGCGACGCTCTTTGTCCAGGTTACGGATGGTGATTTGGTTGGCCGCAATGTAGTCATTCTTGGATGGATTGCGGGAGAAGAACGTGATGGTTGGGTTCTGACGCTTTCCGTTTGCATCGACATATTCAATCCCGCGGTATCCCTCTACGAGAATTTCATGTAGGCGGTGGTTTTCGGCGATCGCGCTTTGCGACTGGGGTGTGATCACTTCTGCCATCGCTTGTCTCAAGTACTCGTCTGGTACTTCGGGGTTTAGATTGCGTAGTGCGTTGAGGAGGCGACCGCGAAGCACGATGTCGCGCCAGTTCTCACGCTCGCCACTGCCGGGAGCGAGCGTTTTGCCTTCCTTAGGCTTCCAATCTAGCTCACCGAGCAGGTCAAGTGCATCGACTTCGAACATCGCTTCGCTGTACATCATGGTTTTACGCCTCGTTCTCCTTACCCAGGATTTCCGCACCTGCAGCAGCGGCTTCCTGTTTCGCTTCTCTTACTGTGATCTTGCCATTCATGAGGAGCGGAAGTAGTTCATCGCGGGTTTTGGCGAGGGAACTGTTTTCATCTCTCAATTTTTCAGCGAGCTCAAGGAGGGGAGAGGTCGCCGAGCCGAAAGTGGTAAGGCTGTCTTCGTCAGGCCAAGCAGTTTCGTAAGTCCCTAAATCGCCATGTTGGACTCTCTGTCGACCGGAAGTGCCTGTCATCGTTTGTTCCGCAAAGGTCCGAAAATCTGTTGACCGAGCAATAGAGTAAGGGGCTGCTGGCGGAACTCCTGGTTGCGGTCGCATCACTATGAATTCCGTCGACCCAGCGCCGATTCCCTCAGCGCCGAGAAAATCCACGTATCCGCATTTGCCGTTTTCAAAGCAAGGAGTGATTCTGGCAAGAAGCGTGTCGCCATTTCGAAAGCGTGATCCACCTTTAGCTTCGCGGGCTACCCATTCTTTTACCGAAAACCCGCTCTCAGGTAGGTGCTTCATTTCGATGGTTCTAACTACCGTGCCCTTAGGGACGGAGGTTCTCGGGTTGAGCTCAACTACATCGTCGAGACGCACAAAGGCCGCTTTGGAACTGACTGAAGCGCGCCACAGCGCCAGAATCGTCTCGTCTATGACCGCTATTACGCGGTTGTTTGCCGCGATCTTGTCGTCGAGGGAACCAAGGACACGGCTAATACGGATCTGCATCCCGACCGGAGGAGGCTCGATTTCTATGGCCCCAATAGTTCGGACGCTCAGATTCTGCTGTGCCGCCCCGGTGCTTAGATCCTGAATTTCCCGACGGTTTCTCTTTAGCCAATAGAAGAGATATCTGCTGTCTAATAGTTCAGGATTTGTCACCATCGCGCAGCAAGCTTGGTTGGTAGCCATCTTCCGGCCCAAGATCCCGAGTTTCCCAACGGTTGCTCCGTACATTGCCATTACTACGGCCCCAACGGGGAGAAGCTTGCATGAAGATTTCTCGAGTGCATCGGTAGAGATTTTCTCTTCAGTATCGAATACCGTGGCATCGGCGAGCTCTTTCGTCTTAAGCCAAGGAATATCTCCGACGAAGAACTCGGGACGTTTTCTGCTTGGTGTTGATCCAGACCCAATTGAAATACAGAGATCGCGAATAGTAACCATTATCCCAACCTCCTCAGCTGCTCGCGGACCACTGCGTCAAGGCGCGCGGACTCGTCTAGGGCTGCGGTTAACTCGGAGGTGAGGCGTGCGATTCTCTCGTCGATAGGTTCATCATCTTCTTCCTCTTCGACGAACCCTACATAACGGCCTGGGGAGAGCGCGCAGTCCGCTTCGCGAAGCTCTTCCAGAGAGACGGACTTGCAGTAGCCAGGTACGTCTTCGTACTCGTCCTCGGCAGAGGTGCGGCCACGCCAGCTACGGAACGTGTTCGCGATCTTCTGGATATCCTCATCGGAGAAAACACGTTCGGTGCGGTCAACCATGTGGCCGAGTGAGCGGGCGTCAATAAGGAGGAACTGACCACGGCGATCGATGGCCCCCTTAGAACCGACGCCCTTGTCTTTGGCGAAGAACCAGACGCACACAGGGATCTGCGTGCCGCGGAAGAGTTGAGCCGGCAGTGTGACCACACAAGAAACGATGTCGTCTTCGAGCATGTTCTTACGGATTTCGCCCTCACCGGAGATATTTGAGGTCATGGTGCCATTCGCCATGACAACGCCAGCTTCACCCTGGGCGCTCAGCTTCGAGATGATGTGCTGCATCCAGCCGAAATTTGCATTGCGCTTCGGTGGCACACCGTACACCCAACGCGTGTCGTCGGTGTTGCGCACCCAATCCTTGATGTTGAATGGGGGGTTGGCCAGCACATAATCCATCTCCACACCTGGGTGGATGTCGCGGGCAAAGGTATCCCCCCAGCGTTCGCCGAGGCCTTGTGAATTGAGCGCATGGATGGCCAAGTTCATGCGGGCCATGCGCCATGTGCGTTCGTTGAGCTCCTGTCCATAGACAGCAATCGCAGACGGGTCCTTATCATGCGCGTCGAGGAACTTTTCTGCCTGAACAAACATGCCACCGGAACCACAACATGGGTCGTAGACGCGGCCTTCGGTCGGCTCGAGGATCTCCACCAGCGTCCGCACCACTGAGCGTGGGGTATAGAACTCGCCGCCGCGCTTACCCTCTGCAGATGCGAAGCGCGCGAGAAAGTACTCGTACACCTCCCCCAACAGATCGCGTGCGCGCTCCGGGCCTTCTGCGGTGAAGCGAGTGGTGCTGAACAGGTCCACGAGCTCGCCCAGGCGACGCTGGTCCATGCTATCGCTGTTGTAATTGTGCGGCAGGGTGCCCTCGAGAGAGGGGTTGTCGGCCATGAGGGCTTCGGCGGCTTCGTCGATAAGCTTGCCGATGCTCTTAAACTCACCGCCGGCACCTTCAGTCTTGCCCTTTGAATGGCGCTTGAGGTAATCCCAGCGGGCTGTCTCTGCTACCCAGAAGACGTTCTTTTCCAAGTACACGTCACGATCTTCGAGATCCTCGAGGATATCCTCTTCGCTCGCGCCGTCTTCTTCGAGTTCAGCTCGAAGTTCCTCGCGGCGGGCGTCGAAAGCGTCGGTGACGTATTTAAGAAATACAAGGCCAAGGACGATGTCCTTGTATTGCGAAGCATCCATGGAACCGCGCAGTTTATCGGCTGCTTTCCACAGGGTGTCCTGGAATTCTTTGACGGGGGTCGGGGTCATATCTGGGATCCTACTTTCCTGCGAAGACAAGATTGATCAGGGCTTCGCTCGCGTGTTTGGTTTCGCGCTCAAGCTGGTGTGCAGCCGAGCGGGCGCTGTCGAGCGAACGCTGCGTCTCTGCAATGACCGCCTGTTGATCACGGTTGAGCTCTGGGATGATAAGACGTGCTACTGGATTTCGACGTGGCACCCGGCCACGACTGTCGGAGTTCATCGGGGCGTTGAGACACGCGGCGATGAAGTACGGGTCGTAGGCATCGGATGCAGCGCGGAACACGATGAAATGCCTTGAAGGAACCCAATTTTGGCCATCGTCCTCGTGAACTCGCGCCGGGGCGGTTCCCAACCGCGGCATCAGGATGTCACCAGGCTGTAAAACGTCCTCGGGATCGAAGTCATTGACAAAAGCGGGTTCCGCCTTGTCGTTCGGAGTTGCGAGACGGGCGCTACCCTGGTTTTGGCTTTCGTCGGAACTGTAATTGCCGAAAATGCGAATGAAGTGACCGGCATTGACGAGCTCGCCCATAGTGGTGGATGTGGTTGAAGACGGGATTGCGTCTGCGGAGACGCGAGGGGTGGAGATTTCCATGAAGTCCTTTGTGGTTGTTCGTAAGCGTTGGAAGGCAGCATCGAATTCGGCGGCTGCATCGCTGGGGTCGACAGCGATGGCCTGAACTAGATAGGTTGACGGGTGAAGCGATCCGTCGTTGGTAACAACATCTGCCAAGGTAACTGCCTTGTATGGCACAGCCGTATCTTCCTTGTTACGTGCGGCGGTGAGCCAATCTGCGATTCGCTGGGGGACAGATTCCGGCTTCTGGTGAGAAGCATCGATGAGCAACGGCTCTTCGATACCCCCGGCACTCAGTACCCACAGTGCAACTGGAATACGCGAGGCAGAGAGTATCCCACCAGGGAGTTGCACGACAGCTTCAATTTGGCCTTCCGCTGTGAGGCGCTGCCGGTGCTCCTTGAACCGATCATTGAACGTTGTGCCCATCCCTGTGATAACGTACGCGCGACCGTCGGTAGCTAGGTGTTGCACACAATAAAGCAGGAAGAGGGCGTCGCTCGTAAGTCCCCTCAAGGGATAATTTGGGAAAACACGCTGCAGGTGATCTAGCTCTTCTCGTGCAAAGCGCATACCTATCGGAGGTTCACAGACGATGAGGTCAGCCTGGACGCCGGAAAACGCGTCGTAGCGAAGGGAATCCCCAGTTTGGATGCTGGCTTCCTGCCCTGTGAGGTGCACGAGCAGTCGGGCTAGGCTAGCGGAGTAACGGTCAATATCTGCACCCATGAGCTGCGCCGTGGGGGTATGTTTTCCGACGCTAAGGAGCGTCCCGCCAATACCGCACGCGGGGTCCAAAATTGTCTTCACGTTTTTGGTCGTAGTTGAAGCTGCTGCCGCAAGTGCTGCACTAGAAAGCGATCTGGAGGTCCCATACTGGCTGCGAGCTCCACGTGATCCGATGCCTAGGAATCGGTCGACTATAAGCTGAGCAGCTTTGCCGTATTCCCTTAAAACCAGCTTGGCGATGCCATTTTCTACGTCTTCGATGGTTTTAGCGCTTATGTGGGACCGGAGTTTTTCGAATTCATCCGAGGGCTTAAACGCGGGATCTTTATCCATTGCCAATAGCGTCAGCATTACCAACGGGTAGTCTTCAACGGGGATCGCGCCTCGCAATAGGTTTGCGACGGCCCACAGGGCGGTGATTTGTAGTTCCTGTTCGGCGTCTTCAGGGAAGAAATCGTTACGCTTGAGCCAATCGATGATCGAGGCTGCCTCAAACAGGGGTTTACGTGGGGTTGACTCTTCTACAGGGGCCGGAAAGTCGCCGTAACGCTTTCTCCAGTTACTCACCGCCGGGCGGCCGACTTGGGCGAGCTCTGCGATGTCCTTGAGGGTGAGGTGTCCGGTGGTTGCAACCATTTAAGCTGTCTCCTTAACGTGCTGGGTGAGTTGAATAGCGTTTGTGTGTTCTTTTTGGGAGGTGGAACGGTCGGTGGTGGGCCGCACATAGCCATCCTCTGCTAGGTGTACCTCGGCTGCAGCGAGCCGAAGCTGTGTGGAGAGCTGAAAGCCGTGGGAATACACCTTGGTTGGCACTCCCAATTCTGCCGCGTGGGCTACTGGCTCTGCGAAGACTCCGTCTCCAGACACGAGCGCTATCTCATCGAACTGTCCGAGATTCATGTGCATAATCTCTTCGATTAGTCGATGGTCTGCGCCATCTGCCCCTATTCCTGCGAGTAGGCGGGGCCCCTTCCAACCTGCGTTCACATCTAGGATCCCGCTCTTGTCGGATGCAATTACAACGATTTCGCCTTCTTTAAGTCTCAGCCAGACTGTGAGCATCTTCTTGCACCACTTGGCCTGGGCTGGGCTTTGAATCGGGCTGCCGTTGAAGTTTTCAATGTCAATGAGGATGAGGCGGCGGGGGTTAGGGTGGCGCTGCGGCGCTTTGACGAGTGCTAGTGCGTTCATTTGTTGAGGTCCTTTCTGGCTCTTTGGCCAACACGATGAACTTTAACCTACGTTCACAGCGTGCGCAAGTCTATGTCTGTTCACATTCTAAAAGGCTTAGTTCGGGCACTTTGTCCCGCGAGTGTATCTGGGAGTGTCGCGTCAATCTATGTTCACAATGTTTGTGAACGTTGAATGGCTGTTGCATGAGGTAGCTAGCCACCTACCAGTACCTGGACATGCACATGGCCATCGGTGCGGCGCTCTCCCTGTTTGATAGCCACCTGCGCCCGCACTTCGAGGACGGCTAGGCGTTGAACCAGGCGCGCGGGCGCTAAGGGGGCCGACAGCCCGCCCTTCTTCCTTTAGGTAAGGCAATCCTATATAGTCTGCAGGGTGAGTTTTAGGCCCTTCCTTGCAACCGTCCTCCGTAGTGAACGTGTCGCGCCGAATTTCCAACGAGTGACGTTCACCGGGGTCGATGCAATGGGGCCTGCCGTACCCATCAGGGATTTGCGCATCAAGCTGCTGATCCCGTCTGCCAGCGGAATGCTCAGCCTCCCAGAGGAAGGATGGTGGGACGCGTGGCGTGCGATGCCGGAGCACACGCGCGGGCACCTCCGTACCTACTCGATTCGAGAGCTCCGACGATGCGCCGACGGCCCTGATGAAATAGATGTGGTTTTTGTTCTGCACAGTGACAACCCCGGCCCCGCCTCGGCATGGGCGGAGGACGCGCAACCTGGCCAGCAGCTCCTGATAATTGGGCCGACCCGCGACGATGATTCCGGTGTTGGCATCGAATTCAATCCGGGGTCTGCAGCAATGGCATGCCTCTATGGTGATGAAACCGCGCTTCCAGCAATAGCCCGCATCTTGGAGGATTGGCCCGGGGGTCTCGCCGGGTCTGCTGACATTGAGGTACCGGCCGGCAACCACTTGCCCATCGATGCTCCTGCGCAGGTCGACGTCCGCTGGCACTCCCGCGAACACCACGACGTCGACCACGGGGATTTACTTCGCGCACAACTGCAAGACGATGTCGCATCCCGCTGTGCCTCAGTATCTTCGGGAGCTGGAAAACTAGAGCCAGTTAATGAGGCCCTCCTCGACATGGTCTGGGAGACACCCACGTACTCCAGCGGCGGTGAATCTATCGCCCCCGCTTCGGGTACTGCAGGGCATACCTACTACTGGATCGCAGGGAAGAACACGGCTGTGACGGCGATGCGGCGGCTCCTGGTGAAAGAGGCAGGTGTGCCTCGCCACCACGTGTCGTTTATGGGGTACTGGCGATAACGGGGTTACAACGTGGATAAACGTGTAGGGCTTGTCGCTTTCCTTGCGGCTTTCACCGTGTGCGCAGCATTAGTGTCGCTTCTGTTCGGGGCGCGCGAAATGGGGTTCGCGGCAACGGTGAGCGCGGTTCGCGACGGAATCACGCTGGCGTTCTCGGGAGGCGCCGAACAACTCGAGGCGGCCAGCGACGAGGCGAAGATCATTGCACAACTTCGAGTTCCGCGCACCCTGCTCGGCCTGTTGGTAGGGGCAGCGCTAGGTACAGCGGGGGCGCTGCTGCAGGGCCACACCCGAAACCCGCTCGCAGACACAAACCTGCTGGGCGTAGGGCCAGGTGCGGCGCTCGCAGTGGCGGCAGCTATTTCCTTTCACGGCTCCATGACGGTGTTGGGCACTGTTGGGGTGGGCTTCCTCGGCGCAATACTCGCGGTGGCGCTCGTGTTCGCGCTTAGCATGAGGAGCCTGGGATCTACCCCAATCATGGTCGTGCTCGGTGGTTCTGCGCTGGGCGCGGTCTGTAGTGCGCTTACCAGTGGCATCGTGCTGACGAATACGCAAAGCCTCAACGAGATGCGGTTTTGGACAGCGGGTGCTATCGCTGGGCGCGACATGCAGGTGGTTGCGGTGCTCGCCCCGGTGATTCTCCTCGGGCTTGTGGGGGCCTTTGCCACAGCCAATCGGGTGAACCTCTTGAACTTGGGAGACGACGTGGCAAGTGGACTTGGGGTGAGCGTCCCCATCGCGCGTGCCGTGGGCATCGTCCTGGTTGCATTGCTTACTGGCGCCGCGGTGGCTGGGGCGGGCCCAATCGGGTTCGTTGGCCTGGTTGTTCCGCACCTTGTGCGCGCCTTCACCGGGCCCGATTACCGCTGGGTGCTGCCCTGCTCCGCGCTGGCTGGGGCCTCGCTACTCTTGCTTGCCGACGTCATTGGCCGCGTCATCGCACGGCCCGGCGAATTGCAGGTGGGTATCACGCTCGCCTTTGTTGGCGCCCCGTTCGCCCTGTACCTCTTGCGTAAAGGGGCGAAACTGTGATGCGGGTTTTCGTGACGAATGGTGTCCTTGCGGTGTTGGCTCTCGCCGCGGCCCTCGGGGGTGTCATGGTCGGAGACTTCGAGCTTACGGTCCGGGATATTGTTTCTGCGCTCATGGGCCAAACCACGGAATTGGCTCGTACGGTGATTATTGAGTGGCGTCTGCCGCGGGTAGTGACAGCTTTGGGAGTAGGAGCTGCGCTGGGTTTTGCGGGGGCGATCTTCCAGACCATCACGAGGAATCCATTGGCGAGCCCAGACATTCTGGGCGTCACCTCGGGTGCCTCCGCTTTCGCGTTGACTGCGTTACTTGCTGGTGGAAGCTCCGGAATGCTGCTGCATCTTCTGGGGGTCCCGCTCAGTGCGTTCCTCGGTGGATTGGCAGTGTCTGCGGCAATCTGGTGGCTGAGCCGTGGCGCGGGTCTCGGGTCTTTCCAACTTGTCTTCGCCGGGATCATCATCAATGCGCTGACGATGGCATATACCTCGTTCCTGCTC
This sequence comes from Corynebacterium sp. Marseille-P8863, assembly GCF_946902955.1. Taxonomy (NCBI): domain Bacteria; kingdom Bacillati; phylum Actinomycetota; class Actinomycetes; order Mycobacteriales; family Corynebacteriaceae; genus Corynebacterium; species Corynebacterium sp. Marseille-P8863. Next base: position 57,635 of record NZ_CAMPQC010000006.1, read on the forward strand.
GTTCGCGCCGACTATCGCGATGTGGGCAAAGCGCAGGCGTGGATCACCGGTTCGGTGGGGTCTTCGAACTGGCGCGATGCACTCGCCGTACTTATTGCGCTGGCAGTCGTCGTTCCGTTCTTGCGGTGGGCAGCCTTCAATCTTCAGGCGCTCTCGCTCGGGGAGGATACGGCTGCTGGCCTCGGGGTGGAGCTCCGGAAAATGCAACTCATCCTCATGCTCATGGCTGTCGTGCTGGCATCGACGGCCGTCGCGGCGTCCGGGCCGATAGCCTTCGTGGCGTTTGTCGCGCCACAGATCGGACGCAAGATCACACACGCAGCAACGCCAACTTTAGGCACCGCGATGCTCGTCGGTGCGGCGATCGTGTCCGGCGCTGACTTAGCAGTGCGCACCCTGGTGCCCGGGAACCTGCCGGTAGGTATAGCTACAACTGCGATTGGTGGCACAGCGCTGCTCTACACGCTGCTACGTGCAACACGAAAGGTGTCCGTATGATGCTTCAAGTTCGAAATCTCAAGGTGAGTTATGGCGCTACCGTCATCGTTGATGGCATTGATCTCGACGTGCCTCAGGGCGGCGTCACCACGATCATCGGCCCGAACGGTTGCGGCAAGTCAACGCTGTTGCGAGCTACCGCTGGGCTTATTGCGCGCGATGGTGGCACGGTAACGATCAACGGCGTGGACACGGCGAAACTGAAGCGCCGCGAGATTGCGCGACAGCTTGCAGTATTGCCACAGGCACCTGTCGCACCCGAAGGACTCACGGTCCGTGACTTAGTCAGTCGCGGGCGTCACCCGCATCAGTCGTGGCTACGGCAGGCCTCTGCGGAGGATGCGCATGCGGTCGATGCAGTGATGGAGCTGACCAATATTGCGGAGTTTGCAGAACGTCCACTCGAACGGCTTTCTGGCGGACAGCGCCAGCGCGCCTGGATCGCGATGGTCTTAGCGCAGGACACTCCGCTTGTATTTTTGGACGAGCCGACGACGTACCTCGATTTGTCTCACTCCGTCGAGGTCTTGTCGCTTGTACGTCGCCTCGCTGATCAGGAGGGGCGAACTGTGCTCATGGTGTTGCATGATTTGAACCTCGCCGCACGCTACTCAGATCAGCTGATCGTGATGCAGCGCGGCGAGGTTCGTGCGGTCGGTGCGCCTGCCGAGGTGGTCACGGAGTCTTTGCTGAGCCGCGTTTTTGATCTCCCCGCGGTCGTGGCGTCAGACCCAGTGAGCGGTGGCCCACTGGTCGTCCCTTGGTAGACGCCAAGACAATCTTTGCAGCTTAGAGCTGTATTTGCCCGATTTACCCAGCATGATCAGCAATAATGCTGAGATTCAGACACACTTTTTGCTACTTAACCCTCTAATCATGCAAATGGAAAGGGGAGCGTTGTGGCCGCTAGTTATATTCATCGACCGAGGAAGAGCCTTGTCGACAGTTTGGAAAAACCCGCGGGCGTGGCGCACCTCGTTGAAGGGATCGGAAAGCCAAGCGTAATTTCGAGTATGACCCCTTGCATGGTCATATTGAGAGCTATCACCTGCAAGGAAAGCACGTTGGAGTGTTCGACGTGGTTTCAGGGTAACTCATTGGACCGGCTGTGAAAGGGAGGAGGATCGATGATCAAGACGTATGTGGACACGTGTCTCGATGAGGATGCGCGCCCGGACGATGTCGACGACTGGGTCGATGCATGGCACGACGATGTTTCAAGGAGCGAGAACCTTTCACTCGATGCCTTCCTTGGTTTCACGTCAGAGGAATACGCACGATGGGCGAGGGACGGTTCCGCCCTGCAGGAGATCCTCGACCACCGCCGGGCCCAGCGGCAGACCTCATAAGAAGAAACAAGGTTTCGTGACTTCTCGATGTCTCTTGCAGCTGTACGAGACATTTTTCGGTTAAGTGGAAAAGCGTGACTGCGCGGCGAGTAAGAGGCACCGAGGCACGGCCGACAGTAGAAAGTCGACGGCTGACGGGAAGCCTAAGACAGAGAAAGATTGTCTGCTGTAAAACGCGAGCAGCGCCGGTATAACTGGTTGGCATGCTGAAGCGTGTCGCTCTCTCCCAGGTCCAAACAGGCGATCGGCGTTTGGCGGGTGTGCTCGCGGCGTTGGTCGCGGAAGCGGGTGACAACGCCTACCCGCTTCACAATATTGCGACTTTTGTCTTCGAAGACGGGAAGGCTCTTTTCGCTGGACTCGGCGCGGACGAGCACACCGAATTCGAGATCGGGTCAGTTACGAAGACATTCAACGCCGATCTTTTGGAGCAAGCGATCGAACTGGGTGAGGCTACGCCCGGCACGACGGTGGAGGAAGTGTTTGGGGAGCGGGTAAGCGGTACCCCAGTGTCGCCGGTGACGCTGGAAGAACTAGCCAACCACACTTCGGGCTTGCCGCGAACGGGAAAGCAAAAACTGAGCAACAAGGTCAGGGCAGTTCTGGGCCTTAATCCAGACGTGGGCATCACGGTTGACGATGTTGTCGACCAAGCGGTGGCAGCACAGGTGGAAGGACGTGGCACCGAAAATTATTCAAACCTCGGCCATGACCTGCTTGGGCTTCTGCTGGCTGAAAGTGCGGGAACTAATTACCCCGGGCTGATCAAGCAGCGCGTCCTCAACCCACTAGGAATGGGGGAGACCTACGTGGCACTGCCCGGCACTGTGGCGCCGGATAAGCCACGAGGGGTGTCCTGGCTTGGCTGGCGCGTCCAGGCATGGGAGATGGACGGCACGGCTCCTTCCGGTGGAGTGCGATCCACAACTACCGACATGGCTCGATACGCCGCACACGCGCTCGAGCGGGATAACTTCCGTTTCACTTGGAACAACATCGCAGGTACCGGGCTGTACTGGCATAACGGCGGAACGTTCGGGTTCTCGTCCATGCTGTTGCTCGACACGGACAAACAGCGAGCGTCGTTTGTCGTAGCTGACTCGTATACGGACATTGAATCGTTCGCGTTCGAACTTCTCGAGCTGGAGGACCCTGCTAAGAAGAAGTGAGGCCGCGATTTGGTGCCGCACGATACCCTGCACTAAAGCTCATCATCGAAGTTTGAACGGCCCGCACAAGGGGGGGGCCGAGCTCAAGTTTCACCGAAGACCGTCGGTCACTTGACTGGAGATAATCCGGTTAGGTCGAAGGATCCCACCCAGGGATCGGCCCACGCAGGAGAAACGTGGCACCCTTCGCGCAATATGCGCACTGCCTCGTGCTTCCGCGCGGGGCAATTTTTTATTGTCCCGGGCGGACAAGACATGAAGTAATGGGCAGGAGGCGTGTGCCATGGTAAACCCGAAGAATGTTGCTGAGCTTGCTGCCTTGAAGAACAAGTTTAAGGACTCTAGCTCCATCTTCCTCACCGAGTACCGTGGCCTGACTATTGGTCAGCTGCAGGAACTGCGTGGGGAGCTCGCTCGTCGATTTGCTCGATTGCGTACGGGATAGTGAGGGGGTTGGGCATGCTCATTGCGTTGGCCGTGTCGGTGTCGAGCCAGTAGAGCCCGCCACGCTTGTTGACGTCAAGGTCTATGAAGTTCTCGTCGTTCTTCAGCGCATCGATCGCGCCGTAGTGGTCCAACACGAAGAGGTAGTCCACGTCGTTGAAATCTGCGTAGTTCTCGGGCGACCAGTCGAGGAAGAAGCTGGAGCCATCACCGTTGAACTTCTCCGGGATCTTGAAGCCCAGTTTTTCGATGAAGGAGCCGCGGCCGTCGCCAGCGGTGTACACGCCGAACTTCCCGTCGTAAGGCATGCCGATGACCGCTGTCTTCCCCTGCAGCTCTGGGTGTGCTTCGCGGAAGTCTTCGAATGCCTGCTCGGCGTCGTCGATAAGCTTTTGGCCTTCGTCTTCCTTGTCTACGGCCTTGGAGATCTCCTTGACCTGTGCATCCCAAGGGACCTGCCAATCCTGGTACTCGTCCGAGTGGAAGGTGGTTGGCGCGATCTGCTCGAGCAGTGCCTTCTTGTCGTCCTCGAGACCGCTGTTTACTGCAATGATTTGTGTCGGGTTGAGCGACGCCACCTTTTCCGCAGTGTCGGTGCTGAATTCGGTGGTGGTATCACGGATTGGGTTCGGGTTGACCGTGAGCTTGTCCTTGGCCCACGGTCCAAGTCCGGAGGGATCGCCCGAGCCCTCTTGCTCCCAGGTGGCGTAACCAACTGGTTGCTCGCCCAGGGCAAGGAGCGTATCGACGTCGCCAAGACCCAGTGCCACGATGCGCTCGTCTGACCCGTTGGCATCGGAAGCTTCGGGAGCGGCTGTTGGGCTGCTTGCTTCGCTCGAGCAGCTGGCAAGCATGAATGCCGCGGTGACAGTGGCGGCGATTGCCTTGAAGGGGCGAGAGGTAAAGAGTGCCAAGGTTGCACCTTCCGTAGGTAAATGAAGAATGTCCAGTTAGGCCTGCCTAACCTAAAGGATGCATTTTAAGGCATGCCTTACCTCACGGGCAATCCCTGTCTATGCACTCGGGACGGGAGCGACAAACGTCGAGACGAGGTAGCGGTTGATGTCGGAGCGATTGATGATGCCAACGAAGGGGGCCTTTCTCAGGTGCTTGTCTGCAAGAACAGCCGAGATGCGGCCGAGGTCGTCGTTGACGCTCACCGTGATGACGGACTTCGTCGCAATTGACGAGACCGGTCGGTCGAGGGCAGCAGCCACGTCAGTACCGAACTCCGTCGAGCTGTTGTGCGCGAGCAGCGCGTACGGGCGTGCCGGCTGTGGGTTTTGGTACCGGTGTTCCGAAGACTCGGTGAAGACTCGGTACTGCCCCGTTCCGAGTTTGGTACCGCCACCGTCACCGGTGCCGACCCGACTGTAGCAGCCCGGCTGTATGAATTATTGCTGTTCGGGTCTACACCGAGGACGGCGAGGCGCTGAACCAGGCGCGCGGGCACTAGAGCCCATCTAGTTCCGCGAACACCTCCGGCGAGCGCCCACTACTATCAGGACTGTGGAAGTCCTGATTGCCGTTATCGCCCTGCTGTTCGCAACCGTGCTCGTCGCCGCCGTAGGCGAGCGCACCGGCCTGCCCTGGCCGGCGCTGCTCACCATCGTCGTGGCGGCCGCCATCTTCATCCCCGGCGTGCCGGTGGTGACAATCCCGGCGGAAATCATCCTCCCCATCTTCCTGCCGCCGCTGCTCTGGTCGCTCGCGCGCCACACCAGCTGGGGCATGATCCGCTCGCAGCTCAACGTGGTGGTCACCATGTCGGTGATCCTCGTCTTCCTCACCACCGCGGCGCTTACCGCCACCGCCATGTGGCTCCTGCCCGGCATCAGTCTCGCGGCCGCGGTGGTGCTCGCCGCGGCAATCGCCCCGCCCGACCCGGTCGCGGTGGAGGCGGTGGCCGGGCCCGCCGGCATCCCGAAACGCATCACCGGCACGCTGCAAACGGAGGGGCTGTTTAACGACGCCGCGTCGATCGTCACTTTCAACCTCGCCGTCGCAGCGCTCGTGGCGGATAACCAGATCGACTTCGGTCACGGCCTGCTGAAGTTTCTCTACGCGGCGGCGGTCGCGGTCGTCATCGGGCTGATCGTCGGTAGGCTCGCGGCCCTGTTTGTGAACTCCGTGCCGGACTCCGTGATCCGCACCGCGTTCACCTGGGTGCTCCCGTTCTTCATCTACATCATCGCCGAGGAGGTCGAGGCCTCCGGTGTGATCGCCATCGTCATCGCGGCGGTGGAGATGTCCTCGCGCGCGCCCCTGACCGCGGAGGACCGCCTGTCCGGCTCCTCGTTCTGGTCCACTGTGGAGATGCTGTTCACCGGCGTCGCCTTCGGCCTGATCGGCATGAGCGTGCGCGATGCTATCGACGCCGCCGGCACCGTCCTCTGGCACGCCGTGGGCATCGGCGTGGCGCTCTCCGTCGTCGCGTTCCTGGTCCGCCTGATGTGGATGTGGGTGCTGTGCGGGATCAACCAGAAACAGAAGCGCACCAATGTCGCCCCGCTGCGCATGCAGGAGGTTCTGCTTATGGCGTGGTCGGGCATGCGAGGCCTGGTCACGCTGGCCCTGGTGCTGTCAGTGCCGCTGGGGGTCACGCAGTACCACCACGAGTTCGACGTCATCGCCCTGACCGTCCTGATGTGCACAATGGTGCTTCCGGGCCTGTCACTGCCGTGGCTGGTGAGCAAGCTGGACATGGAGTCCGGCCCGGACCCGGCCGGCGACCGCGCGAAGGCGGAGCTGAACAAGCGCGCCTACGCGGCGGCGCGACGGTCGGTGCAGAAGCACGGCCCGGAGCTCGCCCCGGAGTCCTTCGAGATCGTGCAGCAGTGGCTGGACAAACTCTCGCAGAGCCACGAGGAGGAGGACCCGGAGACGGCGGAGGACCGCAAGCAGAAGTTCCAGCAGGTCCGCCTGGCTGCTGCGGACATGCAGCAGATCGCGCTCGCCGCGGCGAGCCAGGAGCTGCAGCGCGCTCGCCGCGAGCGCAAGTACAACCCTGCGGACGTGGACGCGGTGCGCGCGGACCTGGACCGGCTCATTGTGGCGGGGCGTCGCAACGCGCTGATGAGCCCGCGCGAGGTCTACCGCGAGGCGAAGAAGTAGCGCCTAGCGGTACTGGCTGCTGCCGCCCTGTGTATCGTCCGGCTTGCCGTCCTGCTGGCCGAATTCGCGCTGGTAGTGCGCGTCCCAGTCGTATTCCCCGGCCAGACCCGCGCCGAGTCCCGAGCCGCTGGTCTCTTGCGCCGGGCTGGAGTTGTTCAGCTCGAGCGGGTCGGGCTGTCCGGCGGGTGGGTGCGGTGCGTCGTCGTTAGCCTGCATGGCCTTGATAATGAAGACGGCGCCGGCGACAGCGCCGATGATCGCGGTGAATGCGCCGGTCGATCCGGACAGGAACGCGACCGCGAGGCCGGCGACGACGATGAGCGCGATGCCGATCAGGAGATCCATGTGGGACTTCTTCATGCCACCGAGTATCCCGGGGGATCCCCGGTGTGGCAACTGGCGTCGGGCCCTACACCTTCTCAATCACCGCGGCGAGGCCCTGGCCGCCGCCGATGCACATAGTCACCAGGGCACGTGAGGCGTCGGTGCGCTGCAGCTCGTGCGCGGCGGTGACTAGCATGCGGGCGCCGGTGGCGCCCACCGGGTGGCCGAGCGAGATGCCGGAGCCGACCGGGTTGACGCGCGGGTCGTCCTCAGAAATGCCCCAGGCATCCAGGACGGCGAGGGCCTGCGCGGCGAAGGCCTCGTTGAGCTCGATGAGATCGATGTCGTCGAAGGACAACTCGAGGCGGTCGAAGAGTTTTTCAGTGGCGGCAACCGGGCCGATGCACATGGTCTCCGGCGGCACGCCGGCGACGGCCCAGCCGCGCAGGACGACGGACGGGGTGAGCCCCAGCTCCTCGGCCTTTTCTCGGGTGGTCACGATCATGGCAGCCGCGCCGTCGTTTTGGCCGGAGGCGTTGCCGGCGGTGACGGTGGCGCGCTCAAGCGTTTTGCCCATGACGGGGCGCAGCTTGGCCAGGGACTCCATGGAGGCGTTCGGGCGGATGTGCTCGTCCTTGTCCACGATGATCGGGTCGCCCTTGCGCTGCGGCACGGAGACGGGGACGATTTCCTCGTCGAAGTGGCCAGCCTCCTGCGCGGCGGCGGCGCGCTGGTGCGAGTTGACGGCCAGCTGGTCCTGGCGCTGGCGGGCGATGGAGTACTCCTCGCGGACGTTCTCGGCGGTCTCGATCATGCCGCCCGGGATCGGGTGGTGCTTGCCGCCGGCCTTCTCGCGGCCCTCCTGCAGGCGGTCGGTGAGCTCCATGGTGCCGCCCTTGGCGCCCCAGCGGATCTTGCCGTCCACCGTGTACTCGGTGTTGGACATGGACTCGGCGCCGCCGGCGATGATCAAGTCGGCCGCGCCGGAGGCGACGTGGGCGGCGGCGGTGGCCACTGCTTGCAGGCCCGAGCCGCAACGGCGATCCAGCTGCATGCCGGGCACGTTCACGCCAAGTTCGGCGTCGAGCGCGACAACGCGGCCCAGGGCGGGCGCTGCGCCGTTGGGGGAGGCCTGGCCGAGAATGATGTCGTCAATGAGCGAGCCGTCGATGCCGGACTCCTTGATCACGGCGGTGACCACGGCGGTGGCGAGGTCCTGGACGGGCACGCCGACGAAGGCTCCGCCGTAGCGGCCCACGGCGGTGCGCTTGGGGTGGCAGATGACAATTTCGGGCTGGTTCATGAGGGGTCCTTTCGGGTTAAGCGTTGGCGTGCGTGGCCACGAGGTCGCGGGTGATGGCGTCCGCGGTGTCCACGAGCTTGGGTAGGAGGGAGTCCACGAGCTCCTCGTAGGGGTGGGCGGCCACGTGGGTGGAGACGTTCACGGCGGCGACGGTGGCGCCGGTGGCGTCGCGCACCGGGGCGGCGATGGAGCGCAGCCCCGCCTCGAGCTCCTGGTCAACGACGCACCACCCGGCGTCGCGGATGTTGCGCAGGGCGGCGCGTAGTGTGTCCGGGTCCGTGATGGTGGATGGCGTGATGGCCTCGAGCGGGCGGGCGAGGAAGTGGTCCACGGTGGCGTCGTCAAGCCCGGCCATCATGACGCGGCCCATCGAGGTGGCGTGCGCCGGGAAGCGGGTGCCGATGGTGATGTTCACACTCATGATGCGGTGGGCCGCGGAGCGCGCGACGTAGACCACGTCGGTGCCGTCGAGCACGGAGAGCGAGCAGGACTCGTTGAGCGTGCGCGACAGCGCCTCGAGGTGTGGCTGCGCGATGGTGGGCAGCCCCAGGCTGGACAGGTACGCGTAGCCCAGCTCGAGCATCTTCGGTGTGAGCCAGAACTCGGCGCCGTCGGTGGCGGCGTAGCCCTCGGCGATAAGCGTGTGCAGGAACCGGCGCGTGGTTGCGCGCGCCAGCCCCGTCGCATCGGCCACCTGTGCGAGGCTGCGGCGGGGGTGCTCGGCGTCGAAGGCGCGGATGACCGCAAGGCCGCGGATCAGCGACTGTACGGTTTGGACTTGCATCGTATCTCCTTTGCACAGGTCAAGGGCGCTTTTCGACGCCATGTTGCCGGCCACATTACGTACTCTAATGTGCGCCACGCCCCACGATAGCGCAAAACCGTTCGCTTTGTGAACCCTTGTGCAGGAGTCGAACGCCCGCTAGGGTGGAGCCATGCTGAACAAAGTTGTGACAAACATCGACGAGGCGGTCGCCGACATCGGTGACGGCGCCTCGATCGCCGTTGGCGGTTTTGGCCTCGTCGGCATCCCTGCCCGGCTCATTGACGCGCTGCGCAAGCAGGGTGCGAGCGAATTGACCATCATCTCGAACAACCTGGGTACCGACGGCTTCGGTCTGGGCCTCCTCCTGCAGGACGGCAAGATCGCCCGCTCCATCGGCTCCTACCTGGGCACCAATAAGGAGTACGCGCGCCAGTACCTCGAGGGCGAGCTCACCGTCGAGTTCACCCCGCAGGGCACGCTCGCTGAGCGCATGCGCGCCGGCGGTGCGGGCGTGCCTGCGTTTTACACCAAGGCCGGGGTGGGTACCCCGCTGGCCAACGGCGAGATCCCGGTGCGCTACAACCCGGACGGCACCATCGCCGAGTACTCCACGCCGAAGGAGATCCGCGAGTTCGGCGGCGAGCAGTACGTGCTGGAGGAGGCGCTGACCCCTGACTTCGCCTTCGTTCATGCGCACACCGCGGACCGCTACGGCAACCTCGTCTTCAATAAGACGGCCCGCAACTTTAACCCCGACGTTGCCGCCTGCGGCAAGGTCACCATCGTCCAGGCGGAGCACGTTGTGGACACGATTGAGCCGGCGGATGTGGACCTGCCCGGCATCTACGTCGACCGCGTGGTGGAGGTCGGCCCGCAGGAAACAGGTATCGAGTTTAGGACGGTGAGCAAGTAAATGAGCTGGAACCGCGAAGAAATGGCGGCGCGCGCGGCGAAGGAGCTGCGCGACGGCCAGTACGTCAACCTTGGGATCGGCATGCCCACGCTGATCCCGGGCTACCTGCCCGAGGGGCTCGAGGTGGTCCTGCACTCCGAGAACGGCATCCTGGGCGTGGGCGCGTACCCGCAGGACGGCGAGGTGGACCCGGAGCTGATCAACGCCGGTAAGGAGACCATTACGGTCGCGCCGGGCGGCTCCTTCTTCTCCTCCTCAGACTCCTTCGGCATGATCCGCTCCCGCGCGATTGATGTGGCGGTCCTTGGCGCGATGGAGGTCTCCCAGTATGGCGACCTGGCCAACTGGATGATCCCGGGCAAGATGGTCAAGGGGATGGGCGGCGCGATGGACCTGGTGCACGGCGCGAAGGAGATCATCCTGCTCATGGAACACACCACCAAGAAGGGTGCGTCCAAGGTGCTCGAGGAGTGCCGCCTCCCGCTCACCGGCGCGAAGTGCGTCGACCTCATCATTACCAACCTCGCCGTGTTCAAGGTTGACCCGAAGAACGGCCTGACCCTCGTCGAGGTCGCCCCGGGCGAGACAGTTGATTCCGTCCGCGAGGCCACTGAGGCGCCGTTCGAGGTTGCCGTGTAGCCGCGCCCCTCGCTTCTTGGCGCCCCGCTGCCCACATTGTCCGTGGACAGCGGGGCGTTTCTTGCATTCTTAGATAGTTGATCCATGTCAATACTTGACGCGAACCAACTAAACTGCCTAAAGTTAACGCGAAGTTAACCACAGGCAAACAGAAAGGAGAATTGCAATGAAGTTCTGGAAGCGTTTCCTGACCTACGAGACGAATACTGTTCTCCAGGCCATCGCGGCCGCCAGCCGCCACACCAACTAGTGGCAGCTGTGTTTCGGGGGATTGACCTACATTGGTCTACTCAGTAATAAAGGTGCGGATCGCGCGGGTGACCTCGTCGGGCACCTCGACGGTGGGTACGTGCCCACCGCCGCTGAGCGTGACGGACTGCGACTCGCCGCCGACCATTTTCCCGATCGCGTGGACGACCTCGGGAGGGGTGGAGGGGTCCACGGCCCCGGAGATGGTGAGGACCGGCACCGTAATGTTTCGCAGTTCTTCTGTGTAGTCCCAGCCTGCGAGCGCATCGGCGCCGACGGCGTATCCCTCACCGCGGGTGGAGTCGATCATGCGGGTGAGAGCGTAAGTAAGCGCCGGGCGTTCCTGGCGAAACTCGGGCGTGACCCACAGTTCGATGGCACTCTGCACCCGGGGCGCGATGCCCTCCGCGCGTGTTTCCTCGGCGCGCGGGGCCCACGTGTCGGGGCCACCGAAATTGGCGGCGGTGCACATGAAGACTGCCTTGGTCACGCGGCCGCTGGTGGCGGCGAGGTACTGCGCGATCGCGCCGCCGAGCGAAAGGCCGACCACGTCGAACTCGTCCACGCCGAGAGCGTCGAGGGTGTCGAGGACGTTGTTGGCCAGATCATTGATCGTGGTCTCGCCGGGCATGGCCTGCGGGTCGGGGGAGAGCCCGTGGCCGGGGTGGTCGAGGGCGATGACGCGGAAGTCTTTGGCCAGTGAGTCAAGCTGCGGCAGCCACATGTCGGTGGTGGAGGCGATGGAGCCGAGAAACACCACCGGGTGCGCGTCGCGGGGGCCAAAATCAACGGAGTGCAGAATCGTCATGCGGACAGTCTAATGGTCTGTATCACGCGTCGTAGTTTTCTGATGGAAAGGATAGCTGCTCCATTGCGTCGGACGCTGGATGCGCGCGGAGGTACTCCCGGATGTAGGGCAGCTCGTAATCCACGAAACCGCGGCCGGCTGGGCGGATCATCTCGGCGTCAATGAGGCGCCTCCTATACGTGCCCGCGTATTGCGTATCAACGCCCATCCGCTCGGCGATGTCGGCCATCCGCGACGGCCCATCGTCTTTCGACATGGCGGTGAGGAATGTGCGGTCCACATCTGAAAGATCAGCAAGCGACGGTTCATGAACCAGCTCGCCGAGTTTGCGTCGCGCTGTCTCAATACCAGCACGTACCGCGGATTCGTCGATAATTCCGCCACTTGTGTTGCGGAACGCGTGCTGCCCGACGAGTTGGATCATAAACGGATAACCCCCGGTCGCCTCGGTGCCGAGTTCGAGTGCCTCCGGGGTCCATTCGATTCCCACCTCGAGGGCGGGGGCCTTGAGCGCATTGGCGACGCTGTCCAGCGGCACGAGCCCCATCTCGATACGATTCGCGCGTCGGAGAAAAGTGACAGGGTTTCACCGCGCCGGGGATGCCCGCCATCGCGACGGCAATTTCGCGGTCTTCGCGGATCATGTGATGCATGGTCGTGCCGAACTCGATGATGTCGCGCACGTGCGCATAGTGCAGCTCATCCAGAGTAATGAGGATGCCAGTTGGTGGTTTACCCATTTTCTGGTCAATCGTCTCAAGTAGGGAGAAGCACTCCTCTAACACTGAGCGAAGTGACTGAGGCGGAGCTTGGTCGGAAATTGAGTCGAAGCTCAGGCGTGTGCTGTCAGGGGTTACCTCTCGAATTTTCCGGATAAGAGTATCGCGGATGCGTTCATTGAAATGTTCGGTCGTGGTTTCTGAAATGACGAGCCGAGATTGTTGTCGTGCTGCTTCTTCGAACTCGTTGAGCAGGACGGTTCTTCCGATGCCACGCGGGCCGGTGACGATGGAAATCCGCTCGTGAGTACCGGGGGTCGGGCCCAATAGGTAATTCACCATGGATAAACGACAACTCGCATCGCGCATTTGGGAATCCGCGAACACCATGCGCTCCAAGATTGAGGCGCAGGAATACAAGGACTACATTCTCGGCTTCATCTTCTATAAGTTCCTCTCCGATCAGGTTGAGCAGCTCATGTACGCCAACGATGTGGAACCCGATGAGCTTGCCGAGGTGCTCGTCGAAGATGACCCCGAGACAGTCGAGTTCGTACAGAACCGTCTGGGCTATTTCATCTCTTACAGTAACCTCCACTCGACGTGGCGCGCTGCTGGCAGTGACTTCAACGTCGCTGATGTCCGTGATGCGCTTGCGGCTTTTGACCGCCTTCTCCTGCCGAGCCGTGCCCACGTGTTCAAAGACATCTTCCGCACACTGGAAACAGGCCTGTCGAAGCTGGGTAGCAACGCCACATCGCAGACTAAGGCGATTAAGGACCTACTGGACCTTATTGACGACATCCCGACTGGCGGTGCTCAGGGCTATGACGTGCTTGGGTTTATCTACGAGTACTTGATCTCGAAGTTTGCGGCTAACTCGGGCAAAAAGGCCGGTGAGTTCTACACCCCGCACGAGGTCTCTGAGGTGATGAGTCGCATCGTTGCAGCACACACCCAGGGCCGTGACACGATCACCATCTACGACCCGACCTCTGGTTCTGGCTCACTGCTGCTGAATATCGGCCAGGCTGTCGCACGTCATATGGGCGATCCAGATGCAATCAAGTATTACGCTCAAGAACTCAAGGACAACACCTTTAACCTCACGCGTATGAACTTGGTCATGCGGGGTGTCAAGGCAGACAACATCGTCGCGCGCAACGGAGACAGCTTGGAACACGACTGGCCAATGTTCGACGAGGCTGACCCGGAAAACACCTACGATCCGCTGTTTGTCGATGCTGTTGTGTCGAACCCTCCGTATTCGCAGAGTTGGAAGCCTGAGGGCATGGGCGCAGATCCACGCTTTACGCAGTATGGTCTGGCACCGCAGAACAAGGCTGATTACGCATTCTTGCTCCATGAGCTGTTCCACATCAAGCCTGACGGCATTATGACCATTGTTCTGCCGCACGGTGTGCTCTTCCGTGGCGGCGCGGAAGAAACCATTCGCGCCCGCCTTATCGAGGCCAATAACATTGACACCATCATTGGCCTGCCGAGTTCGATTTTCTACGGCACCAGCATTCCGACCATCATCATGGTGCTCAAGAAACAGCGCAGTCATGATGACGTGCTGTTTATCGACGCATCTCAGGGCTTTATTAAGGATGGCAAGAACAACCTGCTACGCGCCCGTGACATAGAGCGCATCGTCGATACTGTCCATGTACGCCGCGACGTAGAGCACTTCGCACGTGTCGTGTCTCGTGATGGGATCCGGGACAACGACTACAACCTCAATATCCCGCGCTACGTCTCTGCAACGCTGCCCCCGGAGTCTGTGGACTTCTTCGCCACTGTCAACGGCGGTATCCCCATCAGCGAGATCGACGGTCTCGCTGAGTACTGGGGTGTGCTGCCGGGCCTGCGTGAGACGCTGTTTGAGGAAGGTGTCAACGGTTATGCGACCATCCGCACCACCGATATTCGCGAGGCTATCCTTGAACACGACTCTGCCGGAGCACTGGCAGACACGATGAACGCGGCTCTAGATGGGTTCTCGGAGTCTCTGGAAACAGACCTTATCGACAACGCGATGGCTGTCCCAGTCAACACCGCCGAAGATGCGATCAAGGCTGATCTGTTCGCGCGTCTGGCCCCGGTGCCGCTGGTCAATGAATACCAAGGCTACCAGCTGCTGCATGAGCGGTGGCTCACCATTGCCAATGACCTGACGATCCTGCAGACCGAGGGCTGGGAGGCAATGCGTGTCTTTGACCCTGTCATGGAGTGGAAGACCAAGGACAAGAAGAAGGTCTATGTCCAGACCGGTTGGGAAGGCCGTGTTGCGACCTTTGAAGTCATCCGCGACCTGTACCTGCCTGAGCTACGCGACCAGGTAGGTGACCTCACCGATAAGCGCGACAGCGTTGACGCTGAGCTGACAGCCCTTGTCGAGGGCTTAAGTGAAGAAGACAAGACTGATCTGGCGGATGTGCTTAACGCCAACGAAACTGGCTTCCGCAAGGCTGATCTCAATAAGGCGGTCAAGGCTCTTCCAGCCCTTCCGAAGGGCGAGCAGTGGTCCGAGGGAAGTATCGAGGCTATCCAGATCGAAGCAAAGCAGCTGCTTGACCACCTGACTAAGGTGAAGTCGCAGCTCAAGAAGGCCAACGAAGAGCTTGAGACCAAGACTCACGAGACTGTTGAGAACCTCACTGACAATCAGATCGTCGAAGTGCTCTCGGCCAAGTGGGGCGCAGCGCTCATGGTGCAGCTTGGACTACTACCGACGTTGGCGCTGCGTGGACTCACTGACCAGGTGCAGCACTTACAGGATAAGTACGCCACGCCGCTAACTGAGTTGGATACGCAGATTGCTACTACCGAGCGCAGCCTGCTAACGTCCCTGGACCGGCTCACCGGCTCGGATACAGACATGCAGGCTGTGGAGGCGTTGAAGCAGATGCTGGGCGGTGGTCTGCGTGGCTAAGAACAACACGCCAACACTGCGGTTCGCTGGGTTCGATGACGAGTGGGGAGCGACCCAGGTTGGGTGCATCGCTGCTAGAGCAATAGGTGGTGGCACGCCTTCCCGCGCCGTACCTGGTTACTGGGACGGGGGTACCCCCTGGATTCAAAGCTCGGACGTTAAAGAGCACAGTGTGTTCGGCTGTACGCCGAAACATTTTGTATCGAGCCGTGGCCTTGCTTCTTCCGCGACTTCTTTGGTGAAGGGGGAAGCTCTTGCCGTCGTCACCCGAGTAGCCGTAGGAAAAGTTGCCATTATGACCGAGGACTACTGCTCAAGCCAGGATTTCTTGAACCTCAGTGATGTGCAAGGCGACCTGACTTTTTGGGAGTGCTCCTTAAACGTGAACTTGAGAGTATTTCATCGCAAACTCAAGGAACGTCTATTAAGGGGGTGACGAAGGAAGACGTTGTGTCTCTTAACATCCACGTGCCCTCCCTCGAAGAACAGCAAGCCATTGGTGGACTCTTCACTGACCTCGACGCGCTTATCGAGCAGCACCGCGCCAAGCGCGCGAACCTGCAGCAGACCAAGACAGCACTGCTGCAGCGTATGTTCCCGCAAGACGGTGCCAATGAACCGGAGCTGCGACTCGGCGGGTTCAGCGGGGCGTGGGAAACGACCGAGGTCAAACACATCGCCACTAGAGCAATCGGTGGTGGAACACCATCGCGCACCGTAGATGAACACTGGAATGGATCTATACCTTGGATTCAAAGCTCAGATGTTAAAGAGCACACCGTTTTTGGCTGTACTCCGAAACATTTCATTTCCAGCCGTGGTCTTGCTTCTTCCGCGACTTCTCTGGTGAAGGGTGGGTCTATCGCCATTGTGACCCGAGTAGGGGTAGGAAAAGTCGCCATTATGAACGAGGACTACTGCGCAAGCCAAGATTTTTTGAATCTAAGCGGTTTGCAGGGGGACCTGACTTTCTTGGGTGTGCTTCTCCAATCCGAGCTTGAGGAAATGTCATCGCAAACGCAAGGAACGTCTATTAAGGGACTGACGAAGGAGAATGTCTTGTCCCTTAGCATCCAAGTGCCAACCCTCGAAGAACAGCGTGCTATCGGCGAGGTGTTTACCAACCTCGATGCGCTTATTGCAGCTGAGCACCGCTACATCACACAACTCACCCAAGCGAAGACTGCGCTGCTGCAGCGCATGTTCGTATAAGGAGCGCTCACCATGACTACTCCACTGACGTACACAGACGAAGCCCTCTTCGAGGACGACGTTGTCGCCATGCTGCGCCGTCACGGCTGGGATGAGGTGCTTGACCGTCCCACTGAGCGCCAGCTCATCGACAACTGGGCGCAGATCCTTTACAACAACAACCGCGACCAGGACCGGATCGGTGATGTGCCCCTGACATCCTCAGAGATGGATCAGATCATCGAGCAGATCACGGAGCTGCGCACGCCGCTGCAACTCAACGAGTTCATCAACGGGCGCAGCGTGGCTATTACCCGCGATGCTCCTGAGGCGCACAACCTCGGCAAAGAGGTAAGTCTGAAAATCTACGACCGCCGCGAGATCGCCGGTGGCCAGTCCTATTATCAGATCGCACGACAGCCGAAGTTCTCCACTGCAGCGCACAAGCTCATGCCTGAGCGCAGGGGTGATCTCATGCTGCTCATCAACGGCATGCCTGTGATCCACCTCGAACTCAAGCGCTCTGGTGTTCCTGTTTCGCAGGCCACGAACCAGATCATTAAATACGCGCATGAGGGCGTCTTTACTGGTTTGTTCTCGCTGGTGCAGATCTTTGTCGGCATGACGCCGAGTGAGACGCTGTACTTCGCTAATCCTGGTCCTGGGGGCAAGTTCAACCCCGATTTTTTCTTCAACTGGGCTGATTTCAATAACGAGCCGATCAACGATTGGCCAACGGTTGTGACCTCGCTGCTGTCTATCCCGATGGCGCACCGGCTTATCGGCTTCTACACGGTGACAGACCGCGCAGCCGGCGTGCTTATGGTCATGCGCTCCTACCAGTACTTTGCAGCACACCGGATCGCTGACCGCGTGGAAAGCCACGAGTGGGGCAGTGGTAACAGGGGCGGCTACATTTGGCACACCACCGGCTCTGGCAAGACCATCACCAGCTTCAAAACAGCGCAGCTGATCGCTGACTCCAAAAACGCCGACAAGGTGGTGTTTCTACTCGACCGTGTGGAACTGGGTATACAGTCGCTGGCGAACTACCACAGCTACGGCGGCGACACCATCGACGTTGCAGATACCGCCAGCGCTGACGAGCTGCTTCGGCTGCTCACAAACGACACCTCGGTGCTGATCGTGACCTCGCTGCAGAAATTCCACCACTTGCAAGCTGACACGCTGCGTGAGCCGGTGCTAAAGAAACTGCGTGACAAGCGCATCGTCTTCATCGTCGACGAGGCACATCGCTCCACCTTCGGAGACATGCTGCTGAATATCAAGACCACGCTGCCAGATGCGCTGCTGTTCGGCTTTACGGGTACTCCGATCCACGATGAGAACCAGAAGGTGCATTCAACAACTGCCACCATCTTCGGTGATGAGCTGCATCGCTATTCCATCGCCGACGGTATCCGTGATGGCAATGTGCTCGGTTTCGACCCTGAGATGGTTGAGACCTACCGCGCACATGACGTGCGCACATCTGTCGCGCTCGAACAAGCCAAGGCTGTCGATGAGCAGGACGCTTTTAACGACCCGAAGAAGGAAAAGACCTTCCTGAAGTACATGGATAAAGCCCAGGTCCCAATGGCGGGTGTGCTCCACGAGGATGGGTCCTATGATAAGGGCATCGAGGACTATATTCCGATGGCGCAGTACGATCAGCCGGAACACCGCGCGGCCGTAGCGCGAGACATCGCTGAGCACTGGGTGCATTTAAGCCGAAACAGCGCCTTCCACGCAATCCTGGCCACGCACTCCATCATCGAGGCTATTGAGTATTTCCGCATCTTCCGCGACACCTACCCGCAGTTGAACGTCACGGCATTGTTTGACCCCAACATCGATAACACTGGCGAGCAGCAACTCGCGAAGGAAGACGGCCTTATCGAGGTGCTCGAACACTACAACGCGATGTTTGACCAGCACTTTACGATGCCGACTCACGACGCCTTTAAGCGCGATATCGCTGAGCGGTTGGCACACAAGGCACCGTACAACACACCGGCGTTTACGCACGACAAGCAGATTGACCTGCTTATTGTCGTCGATCAGATGCTCACTGGCTTCGACTCGAAGTGGCTGAACACGCTGTATCTCGACAAGGTTATCGCTTACGAGAACATCATCCAGGCATTCTCGCGTACCAACCGTGTCTTCGGCCCCGAGAAACCTTTCGGCTCAATTCGCTACTATCGCAAGCCTCATACGATGCAGCGCAACATCAATGCTGCTGTGAAGCTCTACTCCGGTGATAAACCCTTCGGGCTGTTCGTCGATCATCTCGATGAGCACCTTATGCAGATCAACCAGTGCTTCACTATCATCAAACGACTCTTCGCTGGCATCGACGACTTCTCTCGCTTGCCCGACGATGAAGCAGACCGTCTTGAGTTCGCAAAGGTACTTCCCGAACTCTACGACCATCTCCAAGCAGCCCAGGTCCAGGGCTTTACCTGGGAGCAAGACACGTACCGGGTGGCCGACACCAAGATTAAAGTGGAACTGACCGAACCGGTGTACATCGCGCTGCTGTCACGTTACAAGGAGCTTGACCCATCAGACGGTGAACCCGAGCCAGCACCAGGCGGGGGAGACGGTGATGATCGGCCGCCGTACGATATCAACGTCCACATCACGCATATTGACACTGCACGTATCGACGCTGACTACCTCAACGCGAAGTACACGAAGTACTTACGCGCTATCGAGGCAGGTCTGCCACAGGCTGAACTCGATGAGCTGCTCTCAGACCTACACGCAGGCTTCGCACGCCTCAGCGCCGACGACCAGGTCTTTGCGAACCGCTGGCTCCATAACATCCAGTCCGGCGATGCTGTTCTTGAGCCTGGTAAGTCCGTGCAAGACTACATCAACGAGTACAAACTTTCACAGCAAGACCGCGAGATTGACCAGCTTGTGCGCGCTATCGACGTTGATCCCGAGTTGCTACGCCTCCTCCTCGCTGCACACGTGGATGAGGCGCGTATCAACGAATACGGCCGCTTTGATGATGTCGTAGATTCTGTCGATCTCGACGCTGCAGCCGAGTACTTCCATCAACAAACGGGAAAGAAACTGCCGCGCTTTAAAATCCGAACGGCCATTGACCGACTGTTGCGTGAATACGTACTGCATCACAACCTTCCCGCAGACCTCGAAGAAGCAGCGGCAGAGGAGGTGTGACATGCTCATTGGATACGCACGCGTCTCTACATCGAAGCAGGGACAGTCGCTGGATACTCAGCGTAATTCCCTTATTGATGCAGGCTGCGACCCGAAACATATTTACACGGACACTATCAGTGGTACCAAGTGGCAACGGCCCGGTTTAGACAGCGCGCTGTCATACATGCGCCCCAACGACACCCTGGTAGTCACACGGCTCGACAGGCTCGGCCGCAGTCTGGCTGAAACAGTCAACACTATCGCTGACCTGGCAGAGCGCAACATCAACGTCAAGGTACTTGAGCCTGCGCTCGACACGTCTAGGCCCGCTGACAAGGTTGTGCTTAACGTGATGGCCTCACTCGCGGAGTGGGAAAGAGATCTGCTCATCCAGCGCACCCGCGAGGGGGTGGCGCATGCACGCGCGCAGGGCCGAGTTGCTGGGCCAAAGCCGAAGCTCACCGATGAGCAGGCGCAAGTCGCGAGAGAACTTATCGACGGCGGCAAGACCGTTAGCGCAGTAGCCAGGGCGTTCAACGTCTCACGGCCGACAATCTACAGAGTATTGAAAAGGACCGGTAATGACGGTTAATGATGACCAGGAAAAACTAACAAAAGAATTCCGAGCGTGGGGGAAACTGAAAGGTAAGCTGTCGACGATTGAGTCCAGACTACGCTCTCAAGAGATCCGCTCCAGCGCCGCACGTAAGTCTTGCGCCGCAGCTGTCCGTGGGTTTTGGAATACAATTTACCAGATACGGAATATCGAACCTATCGATCTAGATCGGCACCCGGTAAGCCCTTATCGAGCCGACCCAGTGACCGGGGAGCCGCGTAATCTCAAAGACCCAGAAGACAATTTTCCAGAACAACTTGGGATCGTGATTAACAACTACGAAGGTAGTGAAGATAAAGTTCGGAAAATTATCCAGCTGATAACAGAAGCTGATAAACCAGGACATTCCGCGTCTCGCGGCCGGGGATCTACCGCGTTCTAGAGCGCATCGAGGGCGTTTCTTAACCACGGACTGCGCCACTAGCGCTCGCACCCTGCGAGCAAGCACCAGGAAGCGCTAGCGGCGCCCTGAGCACGTGGGAGTGCCGCACGGTAAAGGATACGGTGACCCGCCCGGCAGAGCCGGACCGAATACGGGATTGACCTCATACACCCGGTATTCGTGCAAAGGAGCACCGCCATGTCCACTCATTCCCAAACTCTTACCTCTCACGGTGATATTCTCGCCAACGTTCCAGGCATCTTGGGTTTCTACCCGCAGGACTCGCTGGTGCTTGCGTTCTTCAAGAGGAAGGAAGACTCACCGCAACTGAGTCTCAGCCCGCTCGCCCGGCTTGATCTCGACGATGCCGTCGAGATGCTGGTCAACAATCAAGATCAGTTTACTGCCTGGTCAGATCGGTTTGGTACAGACGCCGTTATTGCCTACGTGGTAAACAGCGATCTATCTGCTGCAGACGATCTGGCGAAGTTCCTACTCAGCGAGGAGTCGCCGCTGCCAACGGTGCTAGCCATTGTCCAGGTCCCAGAGATCACTTCCGGGACTGGCTGGTGGACGATCCACCAACAACCAGAGCTTTCAGTACCGCGCAGCGGTGAAGTCAGTGAGGTCGCCTGTTCCGCCGCCCTGCAGCAGATGATTCTCGACACCGGACAACTCCCAGCGTTGTCGCGTCACGAGTTAGAGGCACGCCTGGATAGCACTGAGCATGGCATCGATGACACCGAATACAGGGGCATTATCGAGGATGTCGAGAACTACGACAAGCCTATCCTCCGTTATGAGCTGCAGCGTGAATACGAGCAGGCCACGGTGGGTATTTCAGCCCCGACCAACACGCGAGCTATTCGCGCCGGACTGCAATGCTTTACCTCGCCGTCACTGCGCGATCCACTGCTCGCAGCGCTGCTGGACGAGCCGCAAGAGGGACTAGAGTTCGCGGAATCTCTTATGCGTGCCGTGCCGCGAGACTGGGCGCGGATGCGCTCGCAAGTGACAGCCACCGTGGCTGTTCTCGCGCAAGCTACAGGACAAACTGGCCTAGCAGGCGTGGCTGCGCACCGTGCCACTGAGCTGAGCGAGACGGAGAATTTTCCAGCACTGGTTGCTAGGACCATTGACCTGGGCTTAGGCACCAAACTTATTACGAGCGTGTACGAGGGGGCCGTGAAGGCGCGTCACATCTTGTTTGACGCTTAATTTTCTTACCTCGTTGCAGTTCATTGCTGCAGTGGGGTTTTCTTTTCTGTTAGTGCTGTGACCAGCGAAGATAGTCAACTTCTGTGGTTAGGGGAGCGGTGTCTAGACAGCAGAGCTGTCTCCAAAAAACGGTTTGAAGATAAATCCACAAAGGAGATACATTGAAGTGCCCCGGGTTTTGTTCCTAGGCGTTTGCCTTGATTTCTATTATTTCCTGTGGCGGGTTCTGCTTCCAAAATTCGGTTTCGACCTCGACCGGGGTTCGGTAGTCCAAGCTTTGGTGGAGCCTAGTCTCGTTCCACCATGACACCCACTCGAACGTCGCGATTTCTACCTCGACAACATCATCCCACCTGCGAGCATGGATCAGCTCGTTCTTGTAGGAACCATTAACATTTTCTGCCAGAGCATTGTCATAAGAATCCCCGACCGTTCCGGTGGAAGCGGCAATCCCGTGCTGGGCAAGTCGCTGGTTGTAGACAACGCTGACATACTGTGAGCCGTGATCTGAATGGTGAATGAGACCTGTTGTTTCCTCAGCACACACGATCGCCTGGTTAAGAGCTTGCAGCGGCAGTGCTTCCGTCCGCATCGAGTCTGATAACGCCCACCCAACGATCCGTCGAGAGTAAACGTCGGTGACAAACGCGGCGTACACAAAGCCTTTCTTCGTGCGCACATACGTAATGTCGGCCACCCACAGTTTATTCGGGCCCTGAGCTTTGAACTCACGCTCGACCAAGTCCGGGCGCAGATCAGGCACATTAGCCTTACGGGTTGTGAGAGGTGATCTGCCTTTGCCTTTGCCAGAAACACCGGCCAAGCGCATCAACCGAGCAGTTTGTTCACGACCGATATCAATTCCGTCACGGCGGAGAGCATGCCACATTTTCCGCACGCCGTAGACGCCGTAATTATCCCGATGAACAGCACTAATGCGGTCGACCAGCACAGCATCACGAAGGCGACGAGCACTTAACCCACGGGCCTTGGACTGGCGATACCCACGCGAGGTGATGAACCCACCAGCCCGGTTATCCTTCAACGTCTTACAGATGAACTCGACAGAGAAACGATTCCGGTATTCATCGATGAATCGGATCATTTCCGACGTTTTGGGTCGAGTTCCGACGCGAAAAAAGCTGAGGCAGCCTTCAGCAGCTCGTTAGTGTCGCGTAGCTCTTGATTTTCACGACGTAGCCTCGCGTTCTCGGCAGCCAAATCTTCAGGCACAGGTTCTGGAATGTTTCCCGCACGGCGGGCCTGCTGAGTCCATTGACGGGCCGTGTGCCATGAAACCCCCAGCTTTGGAGCTACTGCCTGGCACGCGGCTTGCATCGACATATTTTCCGCCAAGATGCGGTCTTCCACAAGACGGACCACACGGTCCTTCGCATCCTGGTCAAATTTCCTTGGCACGTTCCAAATTTTCCCATCTACTCAAACGGAACAAAACCTGGGACACTTCAGGCGGTGGAAGGCGAACCAGGACGCCAGAGCGATAACCGAACCGCCCACAAGCGCTGCGACCAGGTAAATCAAGGCAGCCTTGAGGGAGAGCTGGTCATCATTGAAAATCTCGTAACGGTCTTCGTCGGTGAACTCGCCTGCGAGCCGGTTTGTGGAAAACTCTGTAGTTTCGTCAAAAGCTGGCGAAGCCTGTTGGGCTTCGCTGCATGATGAGGTGTCGGCCTGCTTGTCAACCATGCTTTTAAGTGTTGCACACGAACGTGAACGACCGGATACCTGCGACGTGGATATCGCTTTGAGGGACGAGTTCTTTAGAGTTTCACGGTAAGGTCTTTACGCGTCGCGAGAAGGAAAGCTCTCCAAAGGATTATTGAAGAACTGGCAAGCCCGATGACCAATCCCCACCACACCCCGTGAGGCCCTAGACCGATGGGAAAAGCAAGTATTAAAGCAGCTGGCAAACCTATAATCCAATAACCAGTGAGGGATGCCTTCAAACCAGTAGTGGTGTCGCTAATCCCGCGCAGGAGACCGATAGCTATGTTTTGTGCAGTATCGACAAATTCCATCACTGCGCCAATAGCCAACAACCCCAATGCGATGCTTAATGTCTCGGTGGCATTGGATTTCTCGGAGCTGCTTATAAATGGGGAAAGTACGAGGCGGGGAGCGCAAAGAAAGCTGACGGAAGCAACAGCAACGATGGCAGCCATCATCGTTTGAGTTCGAATGCCGACTTGGCGTGCAAGGGAGTTGTCATTCAGACCCCAAGCGCGACTCACAAGAATAGAGCTGCCGTGGGAGAACCCAACACCAATCTGGAAAACAATAAAGGTTATTTGATAGACGACGTTGTGCGCTGCGAGTGCTTCTGTGCCAAAGGATCCCATGACCATCGCCAGCACAGAAAACATGCCCGCTTCGGCTCCGTAGGTTGCTGAGACTGGAAGCCCCAGACGAAGCTGAGTGCGGACGAGGTGACGGAGCCTTCCGTGCATCGTGTCTCCGTCGGCACTCCAGAAATCGAGGGCAAGAAAAGTTGAGAGGTCGGGATCTCGGATGGTGATTCGCAGATAAATTAGGGCCGACAATAAATGAACCAGTGTGGTGGACAGTCCAATGCCTAGCAGACCCAATGCAGGAAACGGCCCGAATCCAAAACCGAGCGCGTAGTTCAACGCTGCATTCACTACGATCATCGCCACGGTTATGTGTAGTAGCGATTTTGGTTTGCCGAGGCCTACACAAAACTGACGGGAGACTTGGAACCACAAACAAGGAACAAGACCTGGCGCGAGCAACCACATCATGGAAGTGGCTGCGGAACTAATCTCAGCGGACTGGCCGAAAAACGGTAGGGCGTAGGCAATCGCCATCAGAACCAGTGCTCCCACTAGACCGCTGACAGTTGCTAATAGCCAGCCGGCGCGTGAGAGGTTGCGAATTTCGCGTTGCAGCGTAGCGGCAGATAGTTCGGAGTCCGCTCGCTCGCGAGATTTGCTTTCGTAGAGTGAATGAGCCGACGCAATTCTATTGCCCAGCGGTGTTAATAGGCCCACGGCCATTGTGCGTATCTGGTTAAACCACACAACTGCCAAACCTCCGCCAGCAAGAGCCCCGAGGCTAAGTTGGCCCATCATGAAAGTGTCGGTGGTTGAAATTGCGATATTCGCAAGCTGTGTGCCGGCAAGGGGAAGAGACAACGCCAAAATCTGGCGGTTTAGTTTCTGAGAGGTAGCTCCGGGCACTACTTTTCCTTCGACCATGAAACTCGTGTTGAATTTAGCGAAATTGGGCTTTCCCCAGCGCGCAATGACATAACTTGTTCCCAAATTTTGTCCTCGAGGGCGACATCGAGTAAACCACGTTCGGACATCCACTCATCGTTGAATACGGTATCTAGATACTTTTCCCCTCCATCGCACACCATGGTCAACGATGTAGAGCCAGCGGGAAAGCCCGGCAGGAGCTCGAGGGCTGCTATTACGGCTCCGCCAGCAGATCCTCCCAGTAGAAGCCCCATGTGCTTTCCGATTGTTCGGCATGCAGCGAAAGCTGCTTTGTCGGATACCTTTGCTCCGTAGTCGAGTAAGTCGTAGCGAACTGAAGTGCCGATAACTGCACCTTCGGGGGTGCCCGTTCCAGATTGCCAATAGTCGTGTCCAGGAGCACCGAATGCAATGGAACCTTCCGGTTCGACGCCTATAATAGTGGGACGGTGTCCCAATTGATGGAGACGTTCAGTAACTCCAAAGAGGCTTCCACCTGTGCCTACGGCACTAATGATATGAGTCGGACTTTCCCCAAGATCATTCAAAATTTCATCAGCTGCAGGGTAATAACCCATCGAGTTTGCGACATTGTCATGCTGCTTCATGAATACCCAGCCGTGTTGTTTGCCGAGCTCCTCAGCATGGTTTTCTCTAGCCGATGTGGCGAGCGAATCGTCATCTTGATTGGAAACGAAGCACATCTGTGCATTCATTGCACGCATGGAGTTCAATTTATCTTTACAAGAATGATTATCGACGACTGCTACGAAGTCGTATCCGCGCTCAAGTGCAAGAAGTGCTAAGCCCTGTCCAGTATTACCGGAAGTCGATTCAACGATAGTGCCATGCTCTTGAAGTCGGTTATCCTGCTCTGCCGCCTTAATCATCGACTGGGCCATCCGGATTTTCGCACTTCCAGTTGGGTTGAATTGCTCGAGCTTAAGCAAAACGCGACTTTTCTGGGGCGTACAGACAAGCTCGAACAGAGGAGTATTGCCAATGAGTTGAGACATCTGCGTATAAATTCTTTTTGGCATCTTTATTTGGCCTCTGTTCTAGCGATCTTCCGTGATGGTCATGGTGACAGGATTAAAGGCGTATTTCTGAGGAATCCGATATCCGTGGAAAGCAGACTCGTTCGAGTCCATTTGATACCCGGCTGTGTCGGGATAGACTAGGAAATCTCCAGGTCGAGGCCTGTCGGGGAGTTGAATCATTCTTTTGCTGAGATAATCGCTGTCTAAGCACGTTGATCCGGAAACTGCTGTTGCGGTAGCTACTCCCGAGTCGATAATGACTCCGTTGCGCACAAGGTATGGGTCCGGATAATACTCCGAGTTGAACCATTGCTCTGAGAGGCTGAGACTAGTTCCACGTACGACAGTTACTGTCCGTGCAGCATTGGGCAATGCGTGACACGAAAGAACAGGAAAGAAACTAGCACCCGCGAACTGGCATAAAGACCGTCCAGGCTCTGCCAAAATCTTTATGTTGTGACGATGAGCGCGCTGAGCCATGGAGTCCGAGCTGCGTCGAGTGGACTCCATATCTCGACGTGTCAGTGGGCGATGTTGATTAGCTATAAACCGTAGTGAGTATTGTCCGGATAAAGGTGATCCGAACGGATATTGGTCTTTAGGTTTATCCGAATCTATGAACATTTCGTTTTTTAGTCGAGATTGCAGGTTTCGCCAGACTCCATACTCGACTGAGCTTGTGGGAAATCCACCTCCAATGGAAATAGTGTCGGCCCGTGGAGACAGGGAGCGCACCTTGAGTAGGGTGTCGATTGCCAGATGCGACATGTTTATCCTCTCGTGGAGGTCATAACCGTTGCAGTGGAAACTTAGGCCGGTAATTTCGATGTTGGCACGGCCTTGGCTAAGACGAGCGGTTAGAGACAAGGCGGTATCGATGCTCATACCAAACCGTGTGGAGGGGGTTTGGTTCGCAATCCGGAGAAGAACTCGGAGCTGATTAGGCGTATCGATTTCGTCGACAAATTGGGAAATTATTCTTGAATCTACTTCATTGGAAATCGTTAGAGTTGCATCGTGGCAAACTGCCAAATGGATAAGTTCTCGACTCGGTGTAGCACCAGTAATGATTAATTTATTTCCTGGTACACCAGCGGCCAGAGATGATTGGAACTCTTCGACGCTGGCGACATCGATTCCACTGTCGAAACCACGAAGAGCACTCAGTGCTATCTCGCGACTGAAGTGCGCGGACTTATTTGCCTTTTTGCCAAACCGGATACCGAATTTAATGCCGACTTCCTTAGCGGTTGTATGCCAGGCTGAAAGTGTTTGAGCAAATTGGTTTGGGCAAAGGACATGAAAAGGGGTGTCGGAAAGCTCAGCAATGAAGTCAAGTTTCCCTGAGCCAATCAGAGCCGTTTGCCAGCTTGGAACATCAATCTTGCATGATATGGCACTTACCACAGGGATATCTCCGTCCCGAATCCCTGCTTAAGACCTTCCTTGGCGAGGATTTGGCCGACAGCGATATCGGTTAGAACTAGTCCGCTGTTATAGCAAAACGTAGTTTCGTCAATACGAGGCAGTTTGCGCCCTTTGCGGAGCAAATCGGATAGTTCGGCATGGACATTCGGCAACCGACCATCGGTGTCAGCGTAATCGCGACCGGTAACATTCATCTGTTCGATACTCGTCGTGATGACTCTGCTCGCTTGATGACAGATATCAGGGGCGATTCCGTAGCCCACAACAACGACGGTTGCGTGCCGGGGAATATCGGATGCTGTGACAGTACAACGAGTCTCAGGTCCAGCGGCCCCGATAATGAGATCACAGTTTGAACTCACAGTTGTAGGATCGTCTACAATCTTGATTCTTATTTTTCGGCCAAGCTTCACTGCTGCTGTTGATGCAATCTTGGCGCCTTTCTCTAGTCCCACGCTGTGGCTGCCGGCGAGATAAATCGTGTTTAATGTTTCAAAGGTTTCAAGGAGAAAAGGGGCTGCGTTTTGTCCTTGGGTTCCCGAACCGATGATGAGAGCGCTCTGAGGAATTGCACCAGCATACTGTGCCAATAGCGCTGAGACTGCCGGGGTTCTGAGAGTTCCTGCCGCAGCGCCGTCGAGAAGTGCAATAGGATATCCGCTGGAATCGTCGTACAGTGTGAGGGTCGTGTAATAGCTTCTATCCCTGGCGCTTTGTTGGTGAGTTTTGCTCCAATGGGTATAGGAAGTCTTGAATCCGACGGAATTTGAAGAACGACTTCTGCCGACCATCGAGTAACTCACGCTTTCAGGTACTTCAACTTTGATTTTCCCTGGGCACAGAGTTCCTGGCTGGTCGAGCTCGATGAGAGCGGATTTCACCGACTCGAGTACGGACTCGGGTGAAATTTTTATTTGAGCTAATTCTGATCTGCTGAGGACGGTCAGGTTAGTTCGCTGTTTCATAGGATTTCACCATCCATAAATCGGATGTGTTGGCCGTAGCCGGGTTCGTTGATTTCATTGATGGGGCGTGTGTTTTTGGTTCCCATAATGTTGATGCGTAGCATCCAGCGGTCGGTCCCGTCGTAGTTGGCTACGAAAGGTACTCGTCCGTGGGCGCATCGGTCATTGTTGATGATGACCATCTGACCTGGCTTTATAGGCACCGTATAGGTGACAGTGTGAAGAGCCTGTTGAAGCTTCTCAAATGCCTCCCACCACTGTAAGGTTCCAGAATTTTTGTCTGTGTAGGCGGGGTCAAACCTCATGCCTAAATTGCCATCAGTTTTCCAGATTGATGTCATGGCAGTAGGAGCTGCATATTCGTAATCACCGTAAGATGCATCTGGAATAATGATGGCTCCGTCCCCGGTTAGAATTTTTTTCGAATCTACATCGAGTAGATGCCATGCTTCATCGATGGGGGCCAGCGTAGTGCCGACATTTTTGGGGTTACGAAGACCAAATAAAGCGAAGTGCGTCGCGCGCCGCGGATGAAAAGCATCTTCCGTGTGCAGAGTCAATGTGGTGTTGCTGCTGGCGCCAACTTGCTGGTTCTCCTGGCCGCGGGTCGGCACCAAGTCTGTGGTGATACGGCCTTTCTGCTGTCCGAACCATCCGAATGGGCGACCGACAGCGCTAGCGATAATCGCAAGAACGAATCTCCAGGTTCGGACCTTGCCAACGCATTCCTGCCACGTGGCTGGGGTAGGTCCGTGAACTGCAGGGAAGGGAAGTCCATGGATGGAAGTGGCATGGGCAGTAGGGGAGAGCAGAATTAGTTCTTTCAGTTCCTCCAGCTCATCAGTCAAAAGATGATTGATGGCATTGTACGAGTCGGGAGAGTTAATCTTCTGTGTCGCAGCCAGTTCGTCGGCAGCTTTAACGATCCTGTGTGAGAGTTCTTGGCTCAGGTGCAAATTCTGCTTGACAAAGAGATTAGGTGAGGGTAACCTATGCTGTAAAGGGTGACCTAGATAATTATTCTTAAAAGAATTTCGTTAGTAGGCTTGCCTAAGCTTTACTGCTGCTGTAGTTGTTAGTAATGTCTTTTCTCCTGTGGGCAGTCTTTCTTAGAGATTAAGGAACCATCATGACCAATTTTTCTTGACGCCAATTCCTCGCTGCAATGGCAGTTATTGGGACAGGCACTTTTCTGACGGCGTGTACGTCACGAGAGTCGACGGCAGGGGATGGGGCTGCCAGTGGGGATGAAGTCGAAAACGTTAATGTGCTGCGTGTTGGGGCTCTCGGGAAAGCGGCAAGCGCTCAACGAGACCCTTACCAGCTTTTGCCTAATGGTTCAGATATGCTTATTAGCTCCCTGATCTGGGAGGCTCTGACGGTGCCGGGCGAGAAAGAAACTGTAGTGCCACGCCTGATGCAGGAATGGAAACAGAATAATCCGACTGAGTGGGAATTTATGATTGCCGACGGCGCTACCTTCCATGATGGTTCCTCGGTCACATCTGAAGATGTCGTGTGGTCGTTGAAGAAGATGCTTTCGGATGAGGAAAACTCATTCCGGCTTCCAGTGATGCCTGATAGCATTCGTGCTGCTGGAGCCAACGTCGTTGTGATGGAAACTGCGGAACCGAATTCACAGCTTCCGATGCTTGCGCGATTGATGACCTTCGTGATGAAGAAGGGTTCTTCTGCTGAAAAGCCCATTGGATCGGGGCCGTTCCAGCTGGTCAGTTGGGAAAATGGTTCTGCTAAGCTCAAGCGTTTCGATAACTATCACGGAACAGTAGCAGGAGTTGCTGAGGTCCATGTCATTCCATTTGAAGACTCCACCGCAATGACTAATGCGCTGTTGTCCGGGCAAATTGACTTAGCTCAAGCTGCGGGTCCTATTGCGGCCCGATCCGTCGAAGGAAATGAAGATATAAAGATTGTGCGCCGGATGAATGACTCGGTTATTCCACTAATCATGCGTACCTCAGATGGGCCTTTCTCAGATGTGAAAGTTCGTCAGGCGCTGCGCCTTGCAGTTGATCGGGAGCAAATCATCCAACGAGCTCTCTCCGGTTATGGAACCCCTGCAAACGACATTCTTGGAACGGCAGATTCGAACCTGGATTCTTCGTTAGTGCGTAAGCGTGACGTTGTGAAAGCGAAGAATCTCCTCCAAGAGGCAGATTTTGACCTTGAGAAAACGTATGACTTGTACGTTACCCCTGAGGCTCCGGGTCAAGTAGAGGCGATGAAGGTTATCGCTGATCAGGTGAAAGAAATCGGCATGACTCTCAATGTAGTGGAGCAGGATTCGGGTACTTTCTACGACGAGACATGGACCAAGGCAGACCTATATTGTGGCTATTGGGGAACTAACGATTCCGTGCTCTTCTTCGCCGGGAAGGTTCTCGACGGTGACGCGGCCTCTAATGAGACCGCATTTGATGATGCTGAATTCAACGAGATCTATGACCAGGTACTGGAAAGCACCGATACTGAGAGAATTAACCAGCTAAGCCGCCAGCTGCAGAAGATTGAGTTCGAGCGATCCGGGTATCTGGTCTGGGGTGCATCTGACGGAGTCGATATTGCGAGAGCTAATTTGAGTGGTCTGCCTAAGGCTCCAGGCTATGGTCGTGTCCTTCTTGAAACCGTCCAGAAGGCTTAGTGTGCCAGCGGAAATCGCGCGTTGGCTTATTCCTCGGCTGATAATTCGTGGAGGCTTACTTTTCGCAGTTCTCGGACTTGTTTTTGTAGCGATTGATTGGCTGCCCGGTAATGCTGCCTCCGCAATCTTGGGCGCAAACCGGACCCCGGAAGCTCTGGCAGCGCTAGAAAGAAACCTGAATCTTGATAAGCCGCTTATGGCCCGCTTCCTGAGCTGGCTGGGAAGTGCGTTTGCGGGCGACTTTGGTACTTCCGTAAACGGAGTACCGATTATTAATCTGCTGAGTTCAGCGCTGCCTGTGACGCTGGCAACAACTGGTATGGCATTTTTAGTCACTGCTGTTCTTTCGGTAGCAATCGCCATTTTTTGGGCTTCACGTGCTGAAAAACCCTGGATTTCGCACATTATTGACCGATCGACAGTGGCATTAATTGCGCTACCAGAGTTTGTCGTTGGTGTGTTTCTGGTAGCGGTATTCTCTCTCTGGCTTGGTTGGTTTCCCGCGGTCACTATCACCGCGGAAGGCTTGCCAACCCAGATAAGTATGTACGCATTACCGGTTATGGCGCTGGTAATTCCTCAGGCGGCCTGGAATTCGAGAATGCTTTTCGCAGCGTTCGAGGATGCTTCTCACAACACTGCGGTCCGCAATGCTGAGCTAAACGGAATCGTGGGAAATCAGCTGGCACTTCGACATATCCTGCCGCTATCCGCACCGACATTTGCTACTTCAATGGCTACAACAGCAGGTGTTTTGGTAGCAGGGACAGTCACAGTCGAAGCGTTATTTAACCATCCTGGAGTGGGGCTTTTGGTGTCTAATGCAGTCGCGCAACGGGATATCTCGGTGATTCTTGCCGTACTTGCTGTAACAGGGGCGATCATATTGGTGTTGCTGACTGTGGCAGATGCAATAAAAGTCGCATTCACCCCGAAGGTGCAACTATGATTCGAAGGTTTTTAGCGGGGGCCTTTATCGCCCTAGTGTTAGGCGGACCGGTCGCTGCTGGTTTGTTTGGCATTGAACTGTCGGCGCATGGCGTGCCCTTCGCTAACGGTAACGAGGAGGGTTTCCTAGGAACAGAACACCTGGGGAGAAGCGTGGGCGCTGCAGTGCTTGTCGGTGGCCGGTCCTTGGTCGTAACTGCAATTATCGTCGGTTCTTTGACCACGGCATTTGGCGCTCTATTCGGTATCTTGGGGTCGCTAAAGCCAAAACTGGGCTTCTTTATTGAAGCAGTGGCGGATGTCACCATCTTGGTGCCCGCAGTAATTCTTTTGCTTTTAACCGCAGTCTTGTATCCCAATGGTGGGCTACCAGCGCTTATTGGTGTTTCGGTTGTGGTGGGTACGCCTTATGCTGCCCGTGTGGTCGCCACCGCCACCTATCCCGTTGCTAACGCTGGTTATGTTCAGGCTGCGCTGGGCAGTGGCGTATCGACCGTCTCGATAATCTTGCGGGACATCATTCCCAATATTTCCGCAGTACTTCGTTCGGTATGGAGTCTTCGCATTATCGAAGCGCTGTATGTGCTGGCTACGGCGAGCTTCCTTGGGGTCGGGAGAAGCCTCGGTGAGTTTGCATGGTCAGCGATGGTGCGGGATAACGCGAGTGGAATATCACTGAACCCCTGGTCAGTACTTGCACCAGCCGCCGCGTTGGCAGCGACATCGATTGCTGTAGTGGCCCTGATTAATGGGAGGCAGAAGGAACCGAAGGATGTGCCGAGCTCGTGATTGATGTAGATATTTCCGTGATGCAAAGCGGGCACGTTATCCTACCCCGTACAGTGCTCACTGCCCGAGCGGGTGAAATTACGGTTTTAACTGGGGTGAGCGGCTCCGGGAAGACCTCACTTTTAAAGGCATTGATTGGTGCGGTACCGGAGAGATCGGAAGTAATTGGTGAGGTTTCTGTCGAGTCCAGTGAGTGGCGAGATGTAAACCCGCTGGAGCTTTCATCATGTGAATTAGCTCATTTTCGCCGTGAGCACATTGCTTTCGTAGGACAGGATCCGGGCGCCGAGTTGCCACCATTGATGTCAGTAGCCCGGATGCTCCGGGAGCTAGCTCCAGCGGCCGACGTTGCAGCGTTGCTGCAGCGTGTAGATCTTCCAGCCAGCATTGCTTCCCGACGTATTCACCAGCTTTCTGGTGGACAGCAGCGACGGGTGGCACTGGCTCGGGCACTATCGCGTTCGCCTGAAGCCATCGCTCTTGATGAGCCCTTCGCCGGCCTTGACTCCGATACTTCGACGGTAATCGCTCATCTGCTAAGAGGCCTCGCGGATAGTGGCGTTACGGTCATTTTCACCGCCCACCAGGTTCCTAAGCTTGCGATTTGCATTGACTCGGTCGTGGCTGTCGGGAATGGAACGGAAAAAAGCGATTCGATCACCCAGCGCGTGGAACGCCAGAGTGTAGAGACGACTTCTGGCCACAGCCCGCGTTCAGTAACGAAAGGCATCCAGGTCACAGAACTCTCCAAAGCCTCGATTGGTGAATCTATGCCGGGGGCGGGGGCAGGGGCGGGCGCGTCTCCAGTCTTAAGAGTTTCCAACCTGAGCTGCGTGAATAATGAACGCGTGACTCTTTTTCAGGGCCTCTCTTTCGCTGTACAGCGTGGCACTATGGTTGGGGTCAAGGGACCGTCGGGAAGCGGAAAGTCGACACTACTTCGGTGCCTAATCGGGCTAAACCACGCAGAGTCGGGTGAGATTGAATGTGCTGGTGTAACTCGTGAAGCTAAGCGTACATGGCCACGGAAGAATCGTTTGATGATGCAGATAGTTCCGCAGGATCCTGCCTCTACGTTGAACCCGAAAATGACCGCGCTCGATGCCGTAGAGCGTGCAGCCCGGGTGTCGGTAAGGGGACGCCGTGACGCACGCCGAGCGGCAATAGATTTACTCGATAAAGTCGGTATCGATAAGCAGCTCGCACAGCGTAAGCCAAGTGGACTCTCTGGAGGGCAGAGGCAGCGTGTTGCAATCGCACGTGCTCTAGCCGTGCGCCCAAAGCTCCTGCTCTGCGATGAAATTACCTCGGCGCTTGATTATCAAGCAGCGACCAAAGTGATGAGCGTTCTGCAAGAACTCAACAGCGAGGGAATGGGCATAGTTCTAGTCAGTCACGATGATGAGCTGCTGCAATCGTATTGCTCCACGGTTATCCCAATTGGAACTGCAGCTGTGGGTTGAGACCAAAGCCCTGCTATTCGGGCCTTGGTCCCCTCCAGACCTTAAATAGGCAGCATCTTGAAGATCGGGCGCGGGATGTGCTTCAGCACCATCATCATGCGCGACTACACGCACACGGACCTAGAACTGCTCTACATGCTCGCAGACGGCATCGACGGCGAGGAAGCTGACCCGGGTTCAACGCAGGAACTGCGCGACCTGGAAGCAGAGGGGCCAGCCTTCCCTGAGTCGTGCTCTAACACGGCACAGCAGCAGCGGTAAAACCACTGCTCAAACACAAAATCGAAAGACTACACAGTCAACTACTCATAAGGAGAAAACTAATGTCCAACCCATTCAACGCAGGCGTCATCACCGGCAATGCAGCACGCGCTCCCAAGCTGTTCGAGCACGCAAACGGCAGCGCAACGGTGAAACTCAATGTCTATGCGCGCAACGCCTTCAAAAACAAGTCCACCGGCGAGGTTGAGTCCGAGATGGTTGAGCTGACCGGCTACGTCAAGGACGCTGATAACCCCGGCGTCTTTAGCTGCATTCATGCCGGAGATCGCATTGCAGTGAGCTACTCGCTGAAAACCGATGTCTTTACCGACAAGGAAGGCGTGAAGCACTACCCGCTGGTCGCACGAATTGATACTGTGCAGCTCATCGACTCTAAGGCTGAGTCTGCGGCGCGTGCTGCCCGTCGAGGCAACGACGCTGCGGCAGCCGCACTGGCAGGCGCTGGCACCAATGAGACACCGTTCTAGTACCGAAACCCCGCAGGGAAACCTGCGGGGTTATCTTTTCTTCAAAATACTGGGGATGCCGGGTCTGTACGGCGCCGGAGCGTCGACGGTAAGGAGTGGGCACCCCTCATCACGTACCGCCATTTCGCTAACCACTACACAGTGCAGTACGCGTGTTGTTTTACCCACTGTGTACATGTCTTTTCGTTAGGTACGGGCCTGTCTCCCGAAAAGTAGACATGTTAGGGGTTAGCTATGCTGCTTGGGCCGTGGACCATGATGTTTATTTCGCCTTGGCCTAAAGCCATCGATGCCATGCTTGCTGCCATCCACGAACAGACCGTATCCATTGCCGGCGCAGAATACGCCGAACTTGGCGTAGCAATGTCCGCCACAGATGCACTAACCAAACTCGAGCATCGTAAAGAAATCGAAGCGCAGGTACTCAAGCTGATTCAGGACATTCCGCAGACCGAGATTCTTTTATCCATGCCTGGTATCGGCCCGCGTAGCGCAGCGCAGATCCTCATGACTGTTGGCGATATGTCCGACTTCCCCGATGCAGCGCACCTAGCATCCTATGCAGGGCTATCACCGCGGACGAATCAGTCAGGAACGTCTATCATGTCGAATTCGCCTAACCGGGCTGGCAACAAAAAATTAAAGAACGCCCTATGGCAATCGTCTTTTGCATCGATCAGATTCCACGAGCGTTCCCGGCAATTCTATGAACGAAAACGCAAAGAAGGCAAAAGACACAACGCCGCAGTCGTCGCACTCGCACGCCGGCGCCTCAACGTTCTCTTCGCCATGATGCGAAACGGCGAGCTCTACCGAGACATCTCCACAGTCCAGGAGGCCGCAGCAGCCTAGAACCAACAGACCCTCACCTCAAGCCGATTGCACAGCAAGCCCAATCGGCTCCTCACCGTGCCCGAAAACAACATCCACAAGGAAAAGCAGAAACCCTTCACACCCCCCAACAAACTCACCCACGGAATTGACAAACTATATAGGAACACCTCCCTGGGCGATGGTGCAGGCGCGGAGAGCGCCGCTGTTGCCGATGCCGCGCCCAACACCGCGACGGTAGTAGAGTACCCGCTGCCGGTGCAGGAGTTTGCGGTGACCCGCTACGATTTGCCCGCCGGCACCACGGTTTCCACGCAGCTTCCCGGACCGGCCATCGCCCTGGCTACTTCTGGTGTGGTCACGGTAAACGACCTGGAGCTAGCCCCGGGCGAGGCCGCCTGGTTGCCGGTAACCGGCGGCGACACTACCCGCCTTAGCGCGGCCGCGGGTAAAGATTCGCAGCTCTTTATCGCGGCGGCGCGCCCTGCGCGGCAAGTAGCGCTACCGCGCCGCTGGGGACGCCGCCGCGCGACAAGTAGCACTGTCGCGCTAACCGGCGCTATTTACGACATGGTGGGGCGGCGGAACGCAGCTGCGGCGGCTAGCAGCACTACGGTGAGTGCTACCATCCAGGCCACGAAAGCCCAGACTGCGGTGCCGGGCTGGCCGGTGGCAAGGATTTCGGCGCTTGGCGTGCCGTCGATGGCGGCACCGGCGCGGGCGGCGAAGGTAAGCGGATTCCACCGGGCGATGGGTTGAACCACACCAGCGAATTGCTCCACTGGCACGAGGCCGCCGTTAAGTGCCATGGCCGCCATGATGATGGGGGCCGGGCCAATGGCGGCCTCCGGGGTGGCGCACATCGCGCCCACCATGGCCGATAGCGAGGCGGCCACCACCGCGCCGAAGATGATGACTAACAGCACCCAGCCAAACCCGGCCAGCGTGTGAATACGCAGGCCAGAAGCCACGGAAGCCAGCAGCACCGCGCAGCCGGAGATAAGGCTGCGTAAGGAATCGAAACACCAGCGGCCGAAGATCTCCGGGCTGGTGCCGTAGCGCGTGGTCGCGATGCGGGTGGTGATACCGCGTTGGCGTTCCTTAATTATCTGCGCGGCGGCGGAGGTGCCATTCATCAGTTCGCTGGAAAGGATGAGCGCGATGGTAAGCGGTAACGCGTCGAGCGTGGCAGAGCCTTGCGAGGCCGCCATGAGGTCGCCAAACAGCCACCGCATGACCAGGAACATCAAAACGGGACCAGCCACGGTATTGGTAATTACCGCGCTATCGCGGCGGGCGGCGCGCAGGTGCCTTCCAAAATGCGTGGCGACAGTGGACAGCCAGGTGGTGTCGTGCGACACGGTGGCGGTGGTGTGGTTAGTCATGTTTCCTCCCCTGGAAAGCGGTGATAAAGCCCCATACGCCAACGACGGTCATGGCGATGAGCCAGCACAGTGCTTCGACTCCGCGCGCCCCCAGGGCAGCGCCACCTAGTAGGTTGCGGGCGGTGTCCAAGATGGGAGATAGCGGTACGTGCCGGATGATGGGGCCAATGCCGCCGGGCAGCGCATCCGCAGGCACGAATGCGGTGGAGAACATCACCATGACCAGCACGAGGTTTTGGAAGAGCAAGGACGCCGAGGTGGGCTTGGGGGCCAACAGGCAGGAGCCATCGATAAACGCGGAGAGGATGATGGTGAGGGCGGCGAAAAGGGCGATGGTAAGGATAATACGACCCGGTCCGGCAGCGTAGCGGGCACCGAGCAGGATCGTGGTGAGGACGACGATGCTGCACGACCACGCGGCGCGGGTGAGATCTGCCAGCAGCCGGCCGACGACCGTGGCCCAGGCGGGCGTCCCGGTGGCGCGGATGCGGTCGTGGATGCCGTTTTCGGCGTCACGCGTAATCGCCAAGGAGGAGCCCCCGGCGGCGAACACAATCGCCTGAATAACGCCGGCGGGCAGGAGGAAGGCGGCGTAATCGATGCCGAGTTCCGTCGAAGCCTTGGCGAAGGTGGCGTAAAAGATGACCATGAACAGGCTGGGTATTGCCACGGCGGAAACCATTACGGCCTTGTTGCGGACGGTGCGCAGGACATTGCGGTGCCACGAGGCAGCGACTGCTCCGAGCGCGTTCACTGGGAGCCTCCACCGGTGTGGGGAGCCTGCTGCGCGATGTCGCCGGACCCGGCGATAGCGAAGTAGACATCGTCCAAGGAGGGCGGAACCAAGGAGACGTCCGCGACCGAGGTGTCGTCGCCATCCCACAAGGCCAGCGCCCGGACTAGGGTGCGGTGGCCATCGGGCGCATCGACGCGCAATACGGTGTCCTCTTGGCGGCAGTCGATGCGGTGTTCTTGCAAGGTGTGGGTGAGGCGTGCGGCATCGTCCGGGCTAGACATCGTGATGAGGCACACCGTGGTGCCATAGCGGTCCTTGAGCTCGGCGGGGGTGCCTTCGTCGAGCACCTTGCCTCCGGCGAGCACGGCGACG
This sequence comes from Corynebacterium sp. Marseille-P8863, assembly GCF_946902955.1. NCBI lineage: Bacteria > Bacillati > Actinomycetota > Actinomycetes > Mycobacteriales > Corynebacteriaceae > Corynebacterium > Corynebacterium sp. Marseille-P8863. The sequence goes on from NZ_CAMPQC010000006.1 coordinate 96,059, forward strand.
CGGTCTGCGAGCTGGTCAGCTTCTTCCAGGTATTGGGTAGTAAGCAGGATCGAGGTGCCGTCGGCCGCCAGCCCGCGGACGGTATCCCACACGGAGCTGCGCGCGGCGGGGTCGAGGCCCGTGGTCGGCTCGTCGAGGAACAGCAGCGCGGGCGGGACAGTGAGGGAGGCGGCGATATCTAACCGCCGGCGCATGCCGCCCGAGTATGCCGAAACCAGGCGGTCGGCGGCGCCAACCAGATCGAAGCGCTCAAGAAGTTCCGCGGCGCGGGCCTTCGCATCGCTAGCTTTAAGCCCTGCCAGGCGGCCAAAGAAGATGAGGTTTTCCTTGCCGGTAAGCTCCTCATCCACTGCGGCGTATTGCCCGGTCAGCGCGATGGAAGCGCGCACCTTGGAAGGATCCGTGGCTAAGTTGTGGCCATCGATGATGGCGGTTCCGCCCGTGGCGGGCAGCAGCGTGGAAAGGACATTGACCAAGGTTGTCTTGCCGGCACCATTGGCGCCTAGGACGGCGAGGATGCCCCCGCGCGGAATGGCGAGGGTCACACCGCGCAGGATTTCCGTTCGCTTCTTGACTTTTCCCAGGCTACATCGCAGATCTTGGACATCAAGCACCAGGTCGCGGCCTTTTGCGTGGGCGCTGGTTGAGGGGACTGCGGTGGCGCTGGGGTCACCGCTAGCGGTTGCCGTGGTGGGGTTTTCTTTCATGATTCATCCCTGGATATACGTCAACGGTCTATTAGACGGCGCACCGATTCTCCTACCGCAGAAGGAAAACCGATTATTGCCCGCGAACGATGGATTGTGGTCCACGGAGCAAGCGCCTGGGGTAGTGCCAACTAATCCTTAGAAAATGATGTATGTCTAGCGGCACCGGGTCGTGCACAGCGCCCCGCAGGAGAGGGCTGCACAGGTCGGCTGATCGGCGGCGACGCTGCAGGTTGCTGCAAAGTTGAGCATACCATAATTAGGCATGGCATGCTTGACAATTAAGTCGAAGGCCTGTAAGCTACCAAGTGTGAGCTAAGAATCTGGGTATTCCGACTAGTCAGGGTCAAACCGCGTGGCTGACCGTAATTCGTATTGTGGCTCGCGCCTCTCAAGCGCAAAGGAGTATCCATGGATTCTCGAGAGCAAATCGAAGATAAGATTCTCTGCGGTCAGCCCTTCCGCCCTATTGAGGACCCGGATCTCTATTACGAGATGATGGAGGCGGCGGAGAAGTGTCACGATCTCAACCAGCTTCGTCCACTTCAAACAGCGGAGAAGCAGGCAGTGATGGCAGACCTGCTTGGTGAACTGGGGGAGCGCTTAATGGTTTTCCTGCCATTTCATGTCCAATATGGCTCGAAAATCAAGGTCGGAGATGGCGTGACCTTCAATCGAGGAACGACGGTACTTGATATGGCCCCGGTGACATTTGGCAATGAGGTCATGGTTGGTCCATGGTGTTCCTTCTTTGCTGGCAATCACGCCTTAGACCCCGTAGAGCGGCAATACATGGTGTGTACCGGGGGTGCGATCACCATACAAGACCATGTGTGGCTTGGTGGCAATTGCACGGTAACTGCGGGTGTCACGATTGGGCATGGTGCAGTAATTGGTGCTGGCAGTGTTGTGACAAGAGATATTCCGCCCATGGTACTCGCAGCCGGTAATCCGTGCCGAGTCATTCGTGATATTGGCCCGGAAGATAAGCTCATGGGGGAGTCTTGGGTTCCTGAGTGGCCTAGTTGGATTACGGATTGAGACGGCTGTGAAAGTTCTCGCGGTCGTCCTGGGTTCTGAGGGTGATATGCTGCCATTTGCGCACCTTGGTGTCGCACTTCGAGATCGTGGCCACCAGTTTGTTTTGGCTGGGTTTAGCGAATTCGGCGGGAGTTTTCGTGCAAACGGGGTGGACTACATCGAGTTACCCGGTGATTACCGGGCGTTAATGAAGCGCCTTTTGGGCGATAGTAAAGGCATGATGGACACTGTCTTAGGTATCCGTGAGATGATATCTGAAGCCCACGTTTTCGATGTGTTAGAGCATGCCATGGATGGCGTTGACGTGGTCATGTACACCCAATTCAGTGAAGTTGCTCGGTTGTTAGGGGCTGCACGCGGAGTCCCCAGCGTTCGGGTGCAGGTTTTCCCTAGCGAACCCTGCCTCCGTTACAGCCTCGTGGATCCGCGAAAACTGGACGGCTCTGTCGGAGCTCTGGTCACCCACTGGATGTCCAATACTCTGATGGCTTGGGCGATGCGCCCAGTGATAGCGGCATGGCGCCGTAGGTTGGGGCTGCGTCAGCGAGCGCTCTCCTCTCCACCAACCACGATCTACCAATTCAGTCCCGCGTTGAGTCCGCCGGCGCCGGAATGGAAAAACCACATTCACGTCACTGGCGAGTGGCTTGACCCGCACCACAGTGAACTCGCCCTAGACCCAGCAGTCGAGGAGTTTGTGGCTGCCGGCTCGGCCCCGGTTCTGGCAAGCTTTGGGAGTATGGTCTCAGATCGCGTTTATGACCTTCAACGATGGACTCGAGACGCGTGCATCGAGCATGGTCTGCGGGCGATAATCGTCGATCCCGATCATGAGCCTGGTGTGAGAGAAGGAATCCTCACCGTCGCCCGGGTCCCGTTCGCGACTGTGCTTCCGTGGTGCCGTGCAGGCATCTGCCACGGCTCACTGGGCACCACCGGGGCGATCCTGCGCGCCGGCAAGCCGTGCCTTGCGGTTGCATTCGGTGGTGACCAACACTTCCATGCCAACGCAGTTTGTCGAAACGGTGCCGGGCCGAACTATATTGACGCCCAGCGAGGCGAACTGAGTGCCCAGTCCCTGGCCGCCGGAATTGCCGATTTGGTAAGTGGAGCATACGACTCCGCAGCCCGCAGGATGCCCGAGTTGCTTGCCACAGACCCGGGTACCGTCGCAGCAGTAGAAATCGTGCTTAATCAGTCCGACCTAGCGAAAGGCGAAAAATGACAGAAATCAGCTGCGAGGGAGTCTTTCCGTTTGTGGCCGGACATCGCACTGGAACCCTCTTGTTTTGCTTCCATCACGCAGGAGGCAGCGCTTCCGTCTATCGTGGATGGGTGGGGGTCAACCCAAGCATTGACGTGGTGCCGGTGGAGCTTCCCGGAAAGGCAACCCGTCGCCGAGAGAAATGGGTAAGCGACTTTGACAAGCTCGCCGATATGTGCGCAACCGAGATAGTAGATCTGGCGGCGGGCGCGCCGATTGCGTTGTACGGCCACTCCATGGGGGCAGCGCTGGCCTACCAGGTTGCTGCCTGCCTGCAGCAGATGCATCGGCCCACTATACCGGAAGCCGTGGTGGTGGCCGCACGGCAGGCGCCCGGAGAAACCGTGCCTGGGGAATACCACTCGTCAATGGGGTTCGGTGCGCTGCGCAGGGAGTTTGAGAAGGTAGGTGGCACACCACCTGAGATCCTTGCCAATGATGATGTGATGAAGCTGCTGCTCGCTGACATTCGTCGCGATTATGTGTTACACGAGGGCTTTCACCATGCAACCACGGTGCTTCGCTCTCCTGTGCTGGCATTGGCGGGGGATAGCGACCCAGCTGTCAGCCCAGAGATGCTTTCCCGGTGGGAAAATTTTACCAGCGGTAGTTTTGAACTGAAGGTCCTGCCGGGTGGGCATTTCTTCCCGCTCGATACTGGAACCGAGTTCCTCGACCTGCTTGCCGGTTTTCTAGCGGGAATTACTGGGAACACTGCCTGGTTAGCGCGGAACAATGCGTGATTGTGACTGTTAAGTAAAGAGGCCCCGATGACCGAACAAAAACCACCCATTACATTTAGGCAAATATCTCAACCTGCCCACCGGCAGATCACGGTGTCGCTGCTATTGGCGGTGCTGGCGGCGGTTTTGTCGCTGGTGCCGGTAATCGTGCTGGTTGAGCTGGTGCGCACCGTAATGCTGTCCTTCCAGGGAGAGCCGATAGATGCGTCAAAGCTGTGGCTGCTAGTCGCGGCGCTCATGGTGGCCACCGTCCTACATGGACAGGCAACCGTGAAGAGCCTCCAGGTAAGCCACCAGGCCGACGGCCTTTTGGGCGAGCACTTACGCCAGCAGCAGATTACCAAGCTGGGTAGGCTCCCGCTGTCTTGGTTTACGCGGACACCTTCGGGGACTGTGAAAACCTACATCGAAGACGACGTCACCAAGATCCACCAGCTCATCGCCCACGCGCCGCACGATTATTCGGCCGGTGTACTCGTACCGCTATTGAGCCTGGGATACATGTTCGTGGTGGACTGGCGGATAGGCCTGCTGGGCCTGGTACCACTGCTGTTGGCAGTGGCCACCATGCCGTTTATGATGCGCGAGTTTCAAGAAAAGGCGGAGAAATTTAAGTCCAGCCAGAAGCAGCTAGACGCCGCCGTCGTAGAGTTGGTGCGCGGCATCCCGGTTATCAAGGTGTTTGTTCCGGAAGGCTACGACGAGAGCATTTTCCTTAGTCGTTCCCGGAGTTTTGGTGGGTTCTATCGCGAGTGGTTGCACGCCACCGTACACCCCACCGCTTTGATGAAGATCTTCACCTCCACCGGGTTTGGCCTGCTGGTGGTAGCCGCGGCCAGCCCGTGGCTCATCACGTCTGCGGGCGTACCAGTGGCCGATGTGCTGGCAGCGTTTTTGTTCATCAACAACATCGCCGCGCCTCTGCTTATGCTTTCGCGCACTAACATCATGTTTTCGGAGGCGAAGGCTGCCGCGGCGGATCTCACCGAGTTCTTCAACATCCCGGTATTGCCGCCCGCTGCTGGCGGCAGGGAGCCTGCAAACGCCGGAATTGAGTTGAAAGATTTAAGCTTCTCCTACGTGCCGGACACCCCGGTGCTTTCCGGCATTAACCAAAAACTTACCGCCGGCAGCATCACTGCGGTGGTGGGACCTTCCGGCTCGGGGAAGTCCACGTTAGCCGCGCTCATCCCCCGGCTATTAGACCCCACGGAGGGGTCGGTGCGCATTGGTGGCGTCCCTAGTACTGATCTCCGATCTGACCAGCTCTACCGTAGGGTAGGGTTCGTCTTCCAGGACCCTTACCTTATGCGGATGAGCGTGCGGGATAACATTCGCCTCGCTCACCCGGAGGCCACCGACGCAGACGTGGTTCGCGCCGCCCGCGCCGCCCAGATTCATGAGCGCATTACCCATCTGCCGCGCGGCTACGACTCGGTGGTGGGAGAGGACGCGCAGCTTTCCGGTGGCGAGCAGCAGCGGCTGGCTATTGCCCGGTCCATCTTGCTCGACGCGCCGATCCTCGTGTTGGATGAGGCCACCGCTTTTGCGGATCCGGACTCCGAGGCCGCGATCCAGCGGGCCATTACCGAGCTGGTGGCCGGGCGCACGCTAGTAGTTATCGCACACCGGCTCCACACGATCACCGGCGCTGACCGGATCCTCATGCTGGAAAACGGTGAGGTCACCGAAGCAGGCACTCACGAAGAGTTAGTGGCGGCAGGCAAGGGCTACGCCACGATGTGGGCACGCTACCAAACCGCGCAGGCGGGCATCCAAGGGGAGGAAAAATAATGATCCGCACGCTCTATTCACTGGGCAGTCCGGCTGATCGTCGCCGTCTGGTGCTGGTCCTTACGCTAATTGGGATTTCCGCGGTGGCGTTGGCCATTGGCTTTATCCTCATTGCACTGTTTTTGGACACGCTGTTTAGCGAAGATCCCGCGCAGGCCGCAGCATGGTTGCCCTGGATCATTATCTCCGTCCTCGTCTACGCCGCCGCAGACTGGCCCACTGAGGTTATTGCCCAGGACCTGGGGCATGATTACGTGCTGCGCATCCACCGGCTTATCGCCGATCGCACGGCACAGCTACCCCTGGGCTATTTTGAAGAAGATCGCGCCGGCCAGATCGGTGTTGTAGCCACCAGCGGTGCGCTGTTTGCCGCTAACGCGCCGGCAATGATGCTGCGGCCCATGCTGCACGGTGCTGCCTCGGCCGGTTTGGCTTGCGTGTTTCTCATCGCCGTGGACTGGCGGCTGGGGCTGGTTACCGTTGCAGTGGCTGCCGTGGTGTGGTTCGCCTATAACCGCCTAATGCGGCAGTACCGCGTGGCAGAGCGCCAGAAGGGCGAGCGCAACGAGCACGGCGCCGCGGAGGTGCTGGAGTTCGCCCAGGTGCAGCCGGTGCTGCGCATGGCTGGGCCGGATTCGCTGGGGGAGCGCGCCGTGCGCGCCTCGATTCGAGAGCAGCTTAGCGCCCAGCAGCACACCCAGAAGACAGGTGAGATGATCATGGGTCGTCTGGCTTTAATCATCATGGTCGGTACCGTGGTCATTGATGCCCTGGCCACCGTGCTACTTCTCAACCACTGGCTAGAAGCAGGCACCTACATTGGCGTCATTGTGTTGGTGTTCATCCTGGCTCGCGTTGCTATGTCGGGCATACCCTACGGCGAGGGCTTGGAATCCGCGCGCAATACCTTAGATGAGATCCAAAAGATCCTCGATGCGCGGGTGTTGCCGGAGCCTGCGGTTCCGGCGGCGCCACGCGACTATGGCATCGAGTTCGATGGGGTGGGCTTTGGCTACGAACCCAACACCCCAGTGGTCCGCGACGTGAGTTTCCGCGTGGCGCCCGGAACTACTACTGCGTTGGTGGGTCCCAGCGGCTGCGGCAAGAGCACCTTGCTAAAACTTGCGGCACGCTTCTATGACGTTGACCAGGGGACCATCCGTATCGGTGGTGTGGATATTCGCGATCTTGGCTCCCGGGCGGTGTTGGATTCGCTGGCTATGGTGTTCCAATACGTGTACCTCTTCGAGGACACACTGTATGAAAACATCCGCCTGGGCTGCCACAATGCAACGCGGGAGGAGGTGCTCCGCGCAGCGGAGTTGGCCGGTGTCACCGAGATTGCCCGGCAGCTGCCGCAGGGGTTTGACACCCTGATTAGCGAGGGCGGGCAGAATCTCTCCGGTGGTGAGCGTCAGCGTGTCTCCATCGCTCGTGCGCTACTGAAGGACGCGCGGATCGTGCTGCTTGATGAGGCGACTAGCTCCTAGACGTGCAGAATGAGCACCTTGTGATGCGCGGTATGAAAACGCTTTCTGCCGAGCGCACCATCGTCGTCATTGCGCACCGGCTGCACACCATCCGCGACGCGGACCAGATTGTGATGATGAGTCCCTCCGGCACCGTGGAGTCTATCGGCAACCACGAGGAACTCATGGAGAGTTCCCCACGCTACCGCAGCTTCTGGGGTGAAAAGAGCGACGCCACCAGCTGGAAGCTGTAGGGACTAGCTGTCGCGGCCGCGTAGATACCGCACCGTGCGCGCCAGTGCGAGATCATCGCACGGTTCGCAGGCGGTAAGGCGGCCTTTTTCCACGCGCAGGAGAAGATCGCAGCACCGCGCCACCAGCTCCATGTCATGGGTTACTACCAAAACGGTCTTGCCCTGCCGGGCTAGGGCGTCTAGCAGGTGGGCCACCCGGTGCATGCGGCACAGGTCCAGCCCGCTGGTGGGTTCATCGAAGACGATTACCTCGCGCTCACTTAGGACTGCTGAGGCGATGGCCACGCGCTGGCGTTCGCCGCCCGAAAGCGACATCGGGTGCCGGGCCCGCTTGTCCGCGAGATCAAGTGCACCAAGCACCTCGGTAAGGCGCGCTTCGTTTTTCCCAGCCGGTCCACTGGTGCCGATGATTACGTCGGACTCCACGCTCTCCCCGAAAAGCTGGTGGTTTACGTCCTGCATTACTAAATAGGACTGGCGCAGGCGCTGCCGGGGACCCGAGAGCGAGCGGTTATTGATGTCCACCACGCCGGTGGCCTTAGATTCCAGGCCAGTCAGAACGCGCACAAAGGTAGATTTTCCGGCCCCGTTGCGTCCTACCACGCCGATGACTTGTCCTTGCGGCAACTCCGTGTGGCTGATGCTCAGGGATGGCTCTGTAGCCTTGGGGTAGGTGAACTGTAGCTTTTTGAGCACCATCGTGCCACTTGAAGGGCGTGGCTCGCGGGTCACCTCGGGGACCTGCTGCGCTGAGCGCAAGCCCATGCGGTACAGTTCGGCCTTGTCTAGGGTGCGAAACTCCGAGCCGCTGAGATCATGAGCGATCTGCCCGTCCTGCATAACCAGCACTCGGTCCACGATGTCAACTAGGTAGGAAAGCCGATGCTCAGCGATCAGGACGGTGCGGCCCTGTGTCTTCCACTGCGCGACGATGCGGCGCAGCTCATCGACGGCGGCGAGGTCGAGATTTGATGATGGTTCGTCTAGTAGTAGTACCTGTGGGTGCATCGCGGCCACTGAAGCGCATGCTATTTTTTGTTTCTGGCCGCCGGAAAGTGTGAACAGGTGCCGGTCGAGGAGATGAACCATGCCGAAATCTGCGGAAAGTTCCCCAATACGCTGTCGAATCTCGTTGGGCGCCACGCCGAGGTTTTCGCAGCCAAAGGCGAGTTCGCTGGCTACTTCCAGCGTGAAAAATTGCGACTTGGGGTTTTGGAACACTGAGCCTACGCGTTCGGCGATGTCGTGTGGGTGGGCATGAGTGATGTCTTCGTCGTCCAGCAGCACCTCCCCCGAAATCTGGGCGTCGCAGAACGTGTGCGCCACGCCGTTTATCAGGCGTAGCAGGCTGGACTTACCGCAGCCTGATTCGCCACACACTAGAATTAGTTCGCCCTTCGCCACGGTGAGATTTACGTGGTGCAGCACCGGCTCCGCTGTGTTTTGACCATAGGATAGTGACACATCGTGCAGCTTTATCACGGCAGCATCACTATATTTACCAGTAGTAGGATCAGGGACACGACGAGCACGCTTATGACTATTGCGTCGCCTACGCGGAAGCCTATCTCGCACAGCGTGGTTCGTCGGCGAGGCGAGCCCAATCCGCGGGTCACTGCAGACATAGCCAGCTCGTTGCCGATGCTCACAACGGACGCCAACAGTGGCACAAAGCGGTATTCGAGCATAGCGATCGGGTTGCGCAGGCCCGAGATGCCACGCATCTGCATGGCGGTGCGGATATCGCGGTATTCCTCGAGAATCGTCGGGAAGAACCGGAACATGATGGACGTGGGGATGGTCAGGGCGTCGGGGCTCCGCATGCGCTGCATCGCGGCCATGAATTCGCTGGCCGAGACGGTGCGTAGTAGGTACCAGCAGCACGTGATGCCAGGGAGGATGAGCGAAAGCCCTGCGAACCACGTAGCGCACACGTCCACGATGATGTGGCGCTCGGGCAGGGCCTGTACCACCACCGCAGGAAAGCCGGCGAGCACCGCGAAGGTGAGTGCGTATCGCAGTGCAGCGGCCACCATGCCGGAGGCGAGGAAAAGTGCCCCGGGAACGGCAATGAGCATCCACCGGGCGGTGCTGCCCAGCGCCCCACTGGACCCGGCCGGTGAGATGAGCACCGAGGACACCACGAGGATGACCAGCACCGTGGTGCGTGGGTCCAGATGGAGTCCCGCTGTGTGCGTGCCTGATCCGGGCAAAGTGGGCGACATCAGGCGATTCCTGCTCGCTGGAAGTGCTTGGTGAAGATGCGCCGGCCGAGGATCCCGCCGAGGATCCCGCAGACGAAGGTTACTATCACAATGATGAGGAATAGCCAAGTCATCTGGCCAATAGAGGTGAGGCCATCCGCGAAACTAGCACCATATTTGGTCTGCATGCCGCTGCTCTCTATGTAGCGCCGAGTGGTGAAGAAAAGCGGAATATATGATGCGGTGGGTGACACTGCTATAAAGGCATAGGCGATCACACTGTGTATTGCGCTCGTATACTTGCCGGCGCGCAAAATTAACTCGGCAAACACGGCCATGACCAAGCTGAGCAGCAGTGGCCATATGCCTAAACCAAGCAGCAGGCTGGCGAGGCCGCTGAGAAGAAGGAATATGAAGACCATGCCGGGCTTGTGCACCTTGGCCAAGAACAGCATCATCGGGATGCCCAGGATGAGGGCCTGAACGCTGGTGATCATCACGTAGGTGATGGGGGTGATGCCGATGAAGGCGATGACCACGCCGGCTACCAAGTTGATGACGAAGAAGATGCCGATGTTCATCAGGTCGGTGATGTTCAGCCGTCCTGCTTTTGCATCTTTCGGGGTGGTGTGGGGAGTACTGGGCATGATGTTTCCTTTCAGATTAGGCTGCTTGTGCGTAGCACTGGGTTGGGGGCAAGTGGCTTGTCAGGTGAGTGAAACAGGTGTGGCATGAACTCTAAATTTCGCCTTCTTCTACGTCGCTGCCGACGATGTCGGCGATCAGGTCGGACAATTCTCGGACCGTTGGATGGTTGAATACGTCACGTATGGAGATGGGCCGTCGTAAAGCGCCTCGGCGAAGTCCTGGACGTAGGAGTCGCGGCCCGCCACGACGGGAGGGGTCTTGCCCATGGTGGCGGTGTACGGGTTGCGGGGGCGTCGCGGCAGCTGTGGCATGAGGCACCTCGTTTTTACTCGTTACTATTCTTACTATTCTTACTACTGTTACTATTCCGGCGCTGCGCAACCGCTCTGTCATCCCAACCCGAAAACCCCGCTGCCGCGCGAGCCGCACGAAGCAAACGGGCCGCGAGCCATTACGCTGGGGAGGAACTGTCTGAAATACGTCCAGTACACAAACCCAGTACACAAATACAGTGGAAGTGAGACCTCTTGGATACGCAGATTGCCGTAGAGACGCTGGCGCGCGTGCTCATGCCGCGCAAGGGCGAACCGCACGACGTGCGCTCGCTGTACCTCGTTGAGGCGGAGCAGAATAAGCAGCGCGTGCGCTGGTCGGACCGCACGACCCTGACTGTCCCGGAAGGGCAGGAGGTCAGCTTCGAGACCTACTTCAACGCGTTCCCGGCTTCCTACTGGCGTCGCTGGTCGCAGTTGGACCGCGTGGTCCTGAGCCTGGATATTCAGGGCGCGGCCACCATCTCCGTCTACCGCTCGAAGCACGACGGCGTGCGCATCAGCGTGACCAACGTTGAGGTCGCCGACCAGCACGTAGAGATTCCGCTCCCGCTGAAAAACTTCGAGGACGGCGGCTGGCTCTGGTTCGACATCACCGCGGAGTCCGACGCCACCGTCACCAACGCCGCGTGGTGCGCCGACCAGGCGCCGCAGGAGCAGGTGCTTCACGACGCCACCACGATCCCTCCCCAGCCCAAGCAGGTAGCCGTGGGCATCCCCACGTTCAACCGCCCCCGCGACGCGGTCAACGCGCTGCACGCGCTGGCCGAGGACCCGGTAGTGGAGGCGTGCATCAGCCACGTGCTCATGCCGGACCAGGGCAACCAGCACCCGGCGGACGAGCCGGACTTCGCGGAGGCGCAGGCCGCGCTCGGTGACAAGCTGCGCATCTTCCCGCAGGGCAACCTGGGCGGGTCCGGCGGCTACAGCCGCATCATGTACGAGGGCCTGAACAATACGGACGCGCCGTTCATCCTCTACATGGACGACGACATCGCGATCGAGCCCGACTCCATCGTGCGCGCGGTGCAGGCAGCCCGCTACGCGCGCACCCCGATCCTGGTCGGCGGGCAGATGCTCAACCTGCAGGACCGCGCGCAGCTGCGTACCACCGGCGAGGCCGTGGACCGCTCCACCTTCATGTGGGGCGCTGCCGAGCACGCCGTCTACGACCACGACTTTTCCAAGTACCCGCTGGGCTACGTGGGCACCCAGGAAGAGGAGCTGGACCCGCGCAAGACCACCTCGCGCGCGCTGCACCGTCGCATCGACGTGGACTACAACGGCTGGTGGATGAACCTGTTCCCGCGCGCCGTCGCCGAGCAGCTCGGCCTGCCGCTGCCGCTGTTTATTAAGTGGGACGACACCGAGTACGCCCTGCGCGCCAAGGAGGCCGGCTACCCCACGGTGACCTGGCCGGGCGTGGCCATTTGGCACATGGCGTGGGCGGACAAGGACGACGCGATCGACTGGCAGGCTTACTTCCACCTGCGCAACCGCCTCATCGTCGCCGCGATGTACGGCCCGGAGAAGGCCGACGGCATCCTGCGCAACATGCTCAAATCCACCTACAAGCACATCATGTGCATGGAGTACTCCACCATGGCGATCCAGGTGGAGGCCATGCAGGACTTCCTCAAGGGGCCGGACCAGCTGTTCAGCATCCTCGAGTCCTCGCTGCCAAGGATCCAGGAAATCCGCAAGCAGTACCCGGACGCTCAGGTCATCGGCTCCGCCGCGGACCTACCTGCGCCCACCGGCGCGCCGGGCGTGCCCACCCGCAACATCGGCGGTCGCCTGGCCAAGGTGAAGAAGATTCCGTGGGCGTTGAAGGCGCTGCGCCACCAGTTCACCACCGAGGACCGCGCGCACTGGGACGCGCCGCAGCTCAACCTCACGGCAGAGGAGGCCCGTTGGTACACGCTGGCCCGCGTCGATTCCGCTACGGTATCCACCGCCGGCGGTACGGGCGTGGCCTTCCGCAAGCGCGACAAGGCCACGAGCGACGCCCTGCTCAAGCAGACCAAGGAACTCCAGGCGCAGATCAAGGAGCGGTGGTCGGACCTGCAGTCCGAGTACCGCGCCGCGATGCCACGCCTGACCAGCCACGAGGAGTGGGGGAAGATTTTCGATGCCCAGTAAGCCCAGAAAGCCCAGTAACAAGCACTCGCTCGACGCCCGTGAGGCCGAGCTGCTCATCGCCCTGCAAGACCGCGCGTTTACCCCGGCCACCACGAAGGTGGCGCGCACGCTGAGCCACTTCGGCGAGCACGACTTGGGCTGGATGGGCGTGGCTGCGGTGGGCGCGGCGTCGACAAGCGCGAACCGCCGGAAGTGGCTGGCGTTGGGCGCGGGCACCTTCGTTGCGCACGCGGCGAGCGTGGTGCTCAAGCGCATCGTGCGGCGGCCGCGCCCCCACGACCCGCGCGTGCAGATCGGCGTGAAGACGCCGTCGCAGCTGTCGTTTCCTTCCTCGCACGCGACGAACACGGCGGCGGCCGCGGTGCACCTCGCGGACATTACGGGCTCGAAACTGCCGTGGCTTCTCGTGCCGGTAATGATGTGTTCGCGTAACGTGCTCGGGGTGCATTACCCTACGGACACCCTGGCGGGCGCTGCGCTGGGCGCGGCGGTGGCCAAGGTTGCAGTTGAGGTGGAAAGGACAACCCGATGACGGAAAAGGAATACGACGAGCCCCTGCTCAAGCCTGAGCCGCACACCACGGGCGTGGACATCAGCACCAAGCGCAAGCCGCCGAAGAACTTGCCCGACGCGATGATCAAGGGCCTGCGCCCCAAGCAGTGGGTCAAGAACGTGCTCGTGCTTTCCGCCCCGCTCGCCGCCGGTGAGTTTACGGGCCGCACGCTTATCGACGTCGCACTCGCATTCATCGTCTTCTGCCTCGGCGCGTCCTCCATCTACCTGGTCAACGACGCCCTGGACGTCGAGTCGGACCGCGAGCACCCGACCAAGCGGTTCCGCCCGATCGCCTCCGGCATGCTGCCGATCAAGCTGGCCTTCGGCATGGCTGCCATCCTCATCGCCCTGGCCCTGGGCCTGTCCTTCCTGGCCACGGACGGCCCTGCGCTCGCGCTGGTCATCGGCATCTACATTGCCCTGCAGCTGGGCTACTGCTTCGGCTGGAAGCACATCCCGGTGATTGACATCGCGCTGGTCTCGTCCGGCTTCATGCTGCGCACGATGGCCGGCGGCGTGGCCGCGAGCATCGCCCTGTCGCAGTGGTTCCTGCTAGTGGCCGCGTTCGGCTCCCTGTTCATGGCGTCGGGCAAGCGCTACGCGGAGATGCTGCTGGCGCAGAAGACGGGCGCGAAGATCCGCAAGGCACTGGAGGGCTACACGGCCACGTACCTGCGCTTTGTGTGGACGCTGTCCGCAACGGCGGTCGTGATGAGCTACGCGCTGTGGGGCTTCCAGCTGTCCAACGACACCGATGGCCCGGCCGCGATCTGGTACCAGATCTCCATGGTCCCGTTCGTCATCGCGATCCTGCGCTACGCGGCAGAGGTGGACGGCGGCAAGGGCGGCGCGCCGGACGAGATCGCGCTGGAGGACCGCGTCCTGCAGTTGCTCGCCCTGGCGTGGATCCTCTGCATCGTCATGGCGGTTTACGTCATTCCGGCGGTGGCTTAGTAGTATCGCTGGAATGAACAAACAGGCCCGCATTTCGCTGCTCGCTGCAGCGGCAATCGCGGGCATCTTTGCGTTCTGGGGAGGATTTACCCGCCGCTGGATGTCCGACGATGGACTCATCGTGCTGCGCACCGTGCGCAACCTGCTCGCGGGCAACGGCCCCGTGTTCAACATCGGCGAGCGCGTGGAGGCCAACACCTCAGTGCTGTGGCAGTACCTCATCACGGCGTTCGGCTGGCTCACGGGCGCCCGGCTCGAGGACGTGGCGATGTGGCTCGCGCTCGCCTGCACCGTCATCGGCGCCGTCGTGGCCACCGTGGGCTCGGGCCGGTTCTGGGACCAGGCTGCCGCCACCCGCGGCGTTGTCCTGCCGTTTGGCATCCTCATCTACCTGGCGCTCCCGCCTGCGCGCGACTTTGCCACCTCCGGTTTGGAGTGGGGCCTGTGCATCATGTGGCTCGCCGTGTGGTGGGCGCTGCTGGTCCAGTGGGCCGCCCCGATCGGGCGCCGCGCCCTCCCGGTGTCCGGGTATTGGCTGGCGTTCTGGTGCGGCCTGTCGTGGCTGGTCCGCCCGGAGCTTGCGCTCTACGGCGGGGTGACCGGCATCGTGCTGCTGGCGCACAGTCCCCGCAAGTGGGCGGGCATCCTCGCAGCCGCGCTGCCGGTGCCCGCCGCGTACCAGCTATTCCGCATGGGCTTCTACGGCCTGCTCACCCCGCACACGGCGGTGGCCAAGTCCGCCTCGGACGCGGAGTGGGCCCGGGGCGGGACCTACTTCTGGGACTTTGTTGGCTACTACTGGCTCTGGCTGCCGCTGCTGGTCGTCGCGGGGTGTGCGGTGTGGTTGCTGCGGGGTGCGAGGGGGCGTCGATTAGCAATTGTCCTGCTCACCGCGGGCTGCGCCCTCGTGCACGTGCTGTACGTGCTGCGCGTGGGCGGCGACTTCATGCACGGGCGCATGCTGCTGTTGCCGCTGTTTGCCCTGCTCTTGCCGATGATGACGGTGCCGCTGACGCGCGTGACCATCGCGCTGACGCTTGCCGCGACGGTGTTCGCCGGCGTGACGATCGTGCGCGCGCACCCCATCGACTGGTTCGCGTACGAGCGCGGTGAGAAGGAGCTGAACATTGTCGACGAGCGCGAGTTCTGGTCCTACGCAATCGGCCAGAGCCCGGCCGACCCGCCGCTGCACGCGGAGGACTTCCTCGGCTCCAAACTGATGGAATCGTGGACCGAGGCGGTGGAGAACGGGCAGGAGCACGACGCCGGGCAGCTCAACATCGCGCGGCTGAGCACTCACCCGGACGAATACTCCTGGTACTGGCGCCCCCGCATGGACGAGGACGAGGCCAAGGGGAGCGACCTGCTGGACCTGCCGACCACGGCATACCTCACCAACCTGGGCATGACGAGCATGAACGCGCCGCTGGAGATGCGCGTGCTGGACTCGGTGGGCCTGGCCACGCCGCTGGCCGCGCGCATGCCCCGCGACCCGGACGGGCGCGTCGGGCACGACAAGTACCTGCCCATGGAGTGGCAGGTGGCGGACTCCGCGACGAAGATCGACTCGATGCCCAAGGACGTGGACCGCGAGCAGGCGCGTGCGGTGCGCGCGGCGCTGCGCGAGGAGCCGATCGCGGACCTGCTGGCCAGCTCGCGCGAGCCGATGAGCTGGCACCGTTTCTGGGAGAATGTGCAGTATTCCCTGGGTGACGGTCGCTCGCTCCAGCTTGAGCAGGATCCAACGGTCTACCTCTCGGACGAGACGATCCGGGAGATTAAAAAGGGTGAGGACCCTGGGGTTTCGGGGAAGCGGATCGCCTGGCCGGTGAACTGAATGGCCCTGACGGTCTCAACTTGGTAACGTTGCTGTAACCAAAAGCTGAAAAACATTCACCGAAGTTGGGAGAGTAATGTCCGCGACGAAATCGAAGCGTGGTCTGCTTGCGCTGCTCATGGCGCTGCTGACCGCCCTGGGCGCAGTGGTGAGCGCCCCGCAAGCCTCGGCAGCAAACCGTGACTGGCTGCGCCCCGACTCCACGGGTACGTGCGAGTGGGACCGCGTCGGCTTCTGGGTACAGCGCTGCACCGTCTGGTCGCCCGCGATGGGCCGCCACATTACTGTGCAGATCCAGCCGGCGCAGCGCGGCGGCAACGCGGGCCTGTACATGCTCGACGGCCTGCGCGCCACGGAGATCACCAACGCCTGGGTCAACGACGTCAACGCGGCGCAGATGTTCAAAGACAACAACATCACGCTCGTCATGCCGGTCGGTGGCCAGTCCTCCTTCTATACGGACTGGAACGCGCCCGCGACGTACGACTTCAACCACCCGGTGACCTACAAGTGGGACACCTTCCTGTCCCAGGAGCTGCCGAGCTACCTCCGGGACAACTTCGGCGTTTCGCCCACGAACAACTCCATCCTCGGCCTATCCATGGGCGGCACCGCCGCGATCAACCTCGCCGCGCTGCACCCGAACCAGTTCCGCCAGGTCCTCTCGTACTCCGGCTACCTCACCACCACCATCCCTGGTGGCCAGACGGCGCTACGCGTCGCGCTTCTCGACGGCGGCCTGTACAACCTCAACGCCATGTGGGGCTCCATCTTCAATCCCCGCCGCTACGAGAACGACCCGTTCCTGAACATGGGGAACCTGCGCGGCAAGGACGTCTACGTGTCCTCCGGTAGCGCGGTCCCAGGTCCGGCCGATGACAAGTATCTGCCGGAGCACCGCGCGTCGGGCATCGCGCTGGAGTCCATCGCCAACTTCACCACCCACCTGTGGAGCGCGAAGGCGACCGTGACGGGCGTACAGCACACCGCCGTGTTCACGCCGACTGGCTTGCACAACTGGGATCAGTTCGGCTCCCAGCTCGTGGCCACTCAGCCGCGCATTCTCAACGTGATGAACGCCTGGTAAACCCCGGCTGCCGCTGGCCCCGTTCCCCGCATTCGCGGGAGCGGGGCCAGTTTGCGTTCTGGCACCGTGCGGGCACTGTGCGGGCGCTGTCCGCGCCCCGCCCGCGGCGCAGTCACACGGAAAACATTTGCCCCAAAAGTTCCCGGCGTGTCACCGTGTAAAGTCTCAAGTCAAACTTAACCTTTGGGTTACACAAGCGCTCGTGCACTGGCTACGCCGGGGGAGGGGAACCCCCGGACCAGCCTGCAGGGGCGCGACGCCCCCATGACCAGACGAATTGATGAGGCAGGACACCTTCATGCGCGAACACCGTTCCCCCAACACGAGGCTGCGTGCCCGTATCGCTCGGGTAGCAGCAGTGCCCACTGCGGCGCTCATGGTCGCATCGGCGCTTCCCGGCGTCGCCCCGCAGGCGCAGGCACAGCTGAGCAGTGGTAGCAGCACGTTCGGCGATTCCCGCGGTCTCTCGGACGCGATCCGTCCAAAGGATCCGCCGGCGCGGACCCCGATCGAGGTCGACGAGCACCCGCAGATCCCGGGCCTGCCGGACGGCGTGAGCGTGGACCGCATCGAGTGGCTGACCAACCGCCGCGTCGCCGTGTTTATCAAGTCCGCGGCGATGCCTGACCAACTCATGCAGGTGCAGATCCTCCTGGCGCGCGACTGGCACCAGAACCCGGACGCGAAGTTCCCGGAGGTCTGGGCGCTCGACGGCCTGCGCGCGCGTGATGACGAGAACGGCTGGACCATTGAGACCAACATCGAGCAGTTCTACGCCGACAAGAACGTCAACGTGATCCTGCCGGTGGGCGGTGAGTCCTCCTTCTACTCCGACTGGCAGCGCCCGAACAACGGCAAGAACTACAAGTGGGAGACCTTCTTTATCAAGGAGCTCATCCCGGTCCTGCACAACCGCTTCCGCTCCAACGACAAGCGCGCGCTGACCGGCATCTCCATGGGCGGCACCTCGGCAATCAACCTGGCGGAGCGCAACCCGCACCTGTTCGACTTCGTCGGCTCCTTCTCCGGCTACCTGGACACCACGACCACCGGCATGCCGTCGGCGATCAAGGCGGCGCAGCTGGACGCGGGCGGCTACGACGCGGAGGCCATGTGGGGCCCGCTCGGCTCGCAGGACTGGGTCGACCACGACCCCAAGCTGGGCATTGAGAACCTGGAGGGTAAGACGGTCTACGTCTCCTCCGGCTCGGGCCGCGACGACTTTGGCAGCCCGGACTCCGTGGCCAAGGGCGCGGCCAACCCGGCGGGCGTGGGCCTCGAGGTGCTCTCGCGTCTGTCCACCCAGACCTTCGTGGACTACGCCAGCCGCACCAACGTTAAGCCGATTGTGAAGTTCCGCCCGTCCGGCGTGCACTCCTGGGAGTACTGGCAGTTCGAGATGACGCAGGCGTGGCCCTACATCGCCAACTCGCTCGGCGTGGCCGAGGCGGACCGCAGCGCGGACTGCACCCCGGTTGGCGCGATCGCCGAGGTCACCGCGGACGGCTCGATCGGCTCCTGCGTGAACAACGAGTACGACGCGGGCAAGGACAAGCAGGGCAAGGCCCAGGACTTCCGCGGCGGCACCGCCTTCTGGGCGCCCAACACCGGCGCGCACGCCCTGTACGGCGCCATCCTGGCCAAGTACAGCGGCCTGGGCGGCGCGCAAGGCTGGCTCGGCTTCCCCACCACGGGCGAGCAGGCGACCCCGGACGGCGTCGGCCGCTTCGTGCACTTTGAAAACGGCTCCATCTACTGGACCCCGGAGACAGGCGCCTACGCCATCCCGGGCGACATGTTCCAGGCATGGGGCGAGAACGGCTATGAGACAGGCGACCTGAAGTACCCGGTCAAGGAGGCCAACAAGGTTGGCGAGGGCTACGTCCAGCAGTTCCAGGGCGGCTTCCTCACCCGCAACCCGGACGGCACCCACCACATCGTCCACGGCGCGATCGGCGCGAAGTACGGCGAGATGGGCACCGCCACCTCGGACCTGGGCTTCCCCACAGGCAACGAGATTGCCATCAAGGGCGGGTTCTTCCAGCCGTTTGAGAAGGGCAACATCTACTGGTCCGCTGAGTCCGGCGCGCACGTCATCTACTACGGCGACATCTTCGACGAGTGGGGCAAGCGCGGCTACGAACAGGGCGAGCTGGGCTGGCCCACCTCGGACATGCAGGACATCAGCGCCGGCGGTCTCACCATCAGCTTCCAGCACGGCACCCTGGAGCAGGTCAATGGCACGGTGGTGAAGCGATGAGGCGTCTCGGAGCCCTGTGCTTAGCGACGCTCACTCTCTCCCTCGCCGCCTGCTCCGGTTCCACCACCGTTGACGGCGAGGACGCGAAGGCGTCGGCAAGCGCTGAGCAGTCCTCCTCCGCCCCGGCGGAGTCCTCGACCGCCGCCCCCGGCACCACCCGCTCTGAGGCGACGAGCTCCAAGGCCCCGGCGGCCCAGTCCGGCTCGCGGCCGGAGGACCAGCCGGCGCAGGAGGTGACCTCGGTGCCGCAGCAGGCCTCGGGCTTTACCGCGCAGGAGGAGACCTACCTGGAGCAGCTCCGCGAGAACGGACTGAACGTGGAGGGAGTTGAGGACCAACTCACAGCCACGGGGCGTACGGTGTGCTCGGACGATACCGTCACGCGCGATGCGGTCGCCGGCCAGCTCGTGGCGCAGCGGCGCACCGACATGGACCCCGCTGCCCTGGGCACGCTGATTGCGGACACCGCGCGCGCGAACCTCTGCTAAGAAAGGCACTTCATGCGCAAAGGGCGCAACGTTTTTGTGGTTGCAGCCGTCCTGGTGGTCCTCGCAGTCATCGGGCTGGGGGTCTACCAGTGGCAGGCGTCGGACCAATCCGGTGATTCGGCGCTGTCCCCGGTGCCCGGCCAGGGCGAGACTGAGGGCGGGTCGCAGGACCCGGAGCAACCGGCCGAGCCGGACTGGTGCCCGGCCGTCGAGTTCGTCTCCGTGCCCGGCACCTGGGAGTCTTCGGCGGATGATGACCCGTTCAATCCGCAGGCCAACCCGCAGAGCTTCATGCTCTCCATCACGCAACCGCTCCAGCAGGAGTACGACATCAACCACGTCCGCGTGTTTACCGTGCCGTACACCGCGCAGTTCCGGAACATCCAGACTGAGCATGGCCGGCGCGAGATGACGTATGACGACTCCCGCGCCGAGGGCAAGGCGAAGCTCAACGGCGAGCTGAAGCACGTGGCGACGACATGCCCGAGCACCAAGTTCATCATCGCCGGGTTCAGCCAGGGCGCGGTGATCGTGGGCGACATTGCCAACGAGATTGGTACCGGGATGAACGCTGTGCCGCCGGAGCGCCTGCTTGGCGCGGTGATGATTGCGGACGGGCGCCGCGAGAACGGCGTGGGTGTGAACCCGGGCGCGCCGGTGACCGGCGTGGGCGCGGAGATCGCGCTGCAGCCGCTGCAGTTGGTGGCCGACGGCGTGACGCCGGGCGCGACCATGACGGGCGCGCGCCCCGGCGGGTTTGGCGAGGTTGCGGACCGCGCCTTCGAGATCTGCGCACCCGCGGACACCGTGTGCGATGCGCCCGCGCGCGTAGGCAATGCGCTGGAGCGTGCGCAGGAGTTAGTAATGGCAAGCGGAAACCACGCGATGTATGCGACAAACCCGGATGTGATTCCGGGAACGACCACACCACAGTGGACGCTGGATTGGGCGCGCACTACTATAGATGCTTTGTAGGTACTAACTAATTTTTGGAGGGCCCAGACATGGATCTCGACGCAATCATCGCACGCTTCCTCGACCAGGATGGAAACATCACGATCCCGCCGGGATTTACCATCCCCGCCATGACGGAGATGCTCTACGCCGCGGCCGAGCACGCCGGGCAGGCAGACGCCGTGAGCATCAGGTTCTGGGACTACTCCGATAGCGCCGAGGGCAACTCCGTTGTGTACACGCGCCGTGAAGTCAACACCCGCATCAAAGCGATCGCCGTGCGCCTGGCCCAGGTGGGCAAGCCCGGCGACCGCGTAGCCATCCTGGCGGCCAACTCGCCCGAGTACATCCTCGGCTTCATGGGCGCGATGTACGCGGGCCAGGTGCCCGTCCCGCTCTATGACCCGAACGAGCCCGGCCACGAGGGCCACCTGCGCGCCGTGCTGTATGACTCCGGTGCGAAGACGGTCCTGACCAATAAAAAGGGCGCCGCCGCGGTGCGCGCCTACTTTGCCGACCTGCCGTCGGCGCAGCGCCCGCGCATCATCGCCGTCGACGCGCTGCCGGACACCCTGGCCCAGGGCTGGGGCGAGCTGCGCGCAGCGGCAGAGGCGGCGGGTGCCGCCGGCGCGGACACCGCGAACCAGACCGCGTTCCTGCAGTACACCTCCGGCTCCACCCGCACCCCGGCGGGCGTGAAGCTGACCAACGAGTCCATTGTGTCCAACGTCATCCAGATCTACAGCGGCGTGGGCGTGCAGCAGCCGATGCGCCTGGTGTCCTGGTTGCCGCTGCACCACGACATGGGCATCGTGGTCACCACGCTGCTGATCATCCTGGGCAACGAGATGGAGATCTTCACGCCGCAGGATTTCGTGCAGCAGCCGAAGCGTTGGATGGATCGCCTCTCCCGCCGCGAGTCGGACCCGGAGGACATGCACATCTACACCGTCGCGCCGAACTTCGCGCTGGACATGGCCGCCCGCTACGCTGCGCCCAACGGGCCCGAGGCAGCCGAGGACTACGACTTCTCCCAGCTCGAGTGCATCATCATCGGCTCCGAGCCGGTGACCAAGCCGGGCGTCGACGCGTTCTTCACCGCGTTTGGCAAGTCGGGCCTGCGCCGCGAGGTTCTGCGCCCCTCCTACGGCCTGGCCGAGGCGACCCTCCTGGTGTCCACCCCGCAGGCCGGCAAGACGACCGAGCTGCCGCGCTTTACCTCCTTCGACCGCGAGCAGCTCGCGGCCGGCACCGCCGCCGAGGTGGCGGAAGGACAGGGCGTCCAGTTCGCGTCCAACGGCCAGCCGGTGAGCTGGATGCGCTTTGCCATCGTGGACCCGGCAACCAAGGACGAGGTCCCGGAAAATTCGGTGGGCGAGATCTGGGTCAACGGACCGAACGTGGCCGGCGGCTACCTGGAGCGCAAGGAGGAGACCGCAGACACCTTTACCAACACCATCGGCACCACCATCCAGGAGGGGCTGCCAAAGGATGGTTGGCTCAACACCGGCGACCTCGGCGTGCTCGTGGACGGTGAGCTCTACATCACCGGCCGCGTGAAGGACCTGGTCGTCGTGGCGGGGCGCAACCACTACCCGCAGGACATCGAGGCCACCGTGATGGAGGCGTCCGAGCACGTGCGCAGGGATTCCGTCGCCGCCTTCTCCGTCCCGGGCGATGACGTGGAGCGCCTGGTCATCCTGGTCGAGCGCGGCGACACCGCCGACGCGTCCGGCGACGCCGCCGCGGAGGAAGCGATCCGCGCCGCCGTATCTTCGCACCACGGCGTGTCCCCGGACGTGGTGGAGTTCCGCGCGCCGAACGAGATCGCGCGGTCATCGTCGGGCAAGATCGCGCGCCGGGTGAACGCAAAGCAATTCCAGGAGCGCGCTAACGCGAACCCGCAGTAGGACGATAACCTTAGGTGTTATGAACTCACGCGCAATGACTGAGACTGAACTGATCCGCTGGCTGCAGAAATGGGTGGCCCAGACCGCCGAGGCCGCCGACGTTACTGGTGCCGATTCGGTCGATCCGGCCAAGTCGCTCGAGGCCTACGGGTTGTCGTCTCGTGATGCCGTGGTGCTCTCCGGCGAGCTCGAGCGCACGCTCGGCCGCCGCGTCGACCCCACTATCGCCTACCAGCACCCGACCATCCTCTCCCTGGCCAAGGCGCTGACCGCGCCCGAGCAGCCCGAGCCGGAGGGGGGCGTGAGTGAGGGGATGAGTGGGCGTCGTGAAGCACTTGCCCCCGCGCAGCGCGACATCGCGATCGTGGGCTCGGCCGGCCGCTTCCCGGGCGCGAAGGATCAGGCGGCGTTTTGGCAATTGCTTCTCGACGGCACCGTGGCCACCGGCCCGCTGCCCGAAGGCAGGTGGAGCGAGTACACGGGCGACCCCTACCTGCGCACCAAGATGGCGGAGGAGTCCACGGACGGCGGCTACCTCGACGACATTGCATCCTTTGACAACGAGTTCTTCGGCCTGTCCCCGCTCGAGGCCACCAACATGGACCCGCAGCAGCGCATCATGCTCGAGGTCGCGTGGGAGGCGCTGGAGGACGCGCACATCCCGGCCGACTCGCTGCGCGGCGCGCAGGTCGGCGTGTTCGTGGGCTCTTCGGCAAATGATTACGGCATGCTCATGGGCGCCGACCCGGCGCAGGCGCACCCGTACGCGCTGACCGGTTCGGCGAGCTCGATTATCCCGAACCGCATCTCCTACGCCTTCGACTTCCGCGGCCCATCCATGAACGTGGACACCGCCTGCTCGTCCTCGCTGGTCTCCGTGCACCACGCGGTGCGCGCGCTTCGCGACGGCGAGGCGGACGTGGCCCTTGCCGGCGGCGTAAACATTCTGGCCAACCCGTTCGCGTCCCTGATGTTCTCCGAGCTGGGCGTGATCAGCCCCACCGGGCGCATCCACGCCTTCTCCGACGACGCGGACGGCATCGTCCGCTCCGAGGCCGCCGGTTTCGTCGTGCTCAAGCGGGTGGAGGACGCGATGGCGGACGGCGACGAGATCCTCGGCGTGATCAAGGGCTCCGCCACCAACTCCGACGGACACTCCAACGGCCTGACCGCCCCGAACCCGGACGCGCAGGTAGACGTGCTGCGCCGCGCCTACGCGGACGCGGGCGTGGACCCGCACGAGGTGGACCTCGTCGAGGCCCACGGCACCGGCACCATCCTGGGCGATCCGATCGAGGCGACCGCGCTGGGCGAGGTACTCGGTCGCGGCCGCGAGGCCACCGAGCCGCTGCTGCTGGGCTCAGCGAAGTCGAGCGTGGGCCACTCCGAATCCGCCGCCGGCGTGGTGGCAATGATCAAGGTGATCGAGGCGCTCAAGCACGAGACTATCCCGGCGAGCGCGAACTTCACCGCGCCGAACCACTTCGTGGACTTTGACGCGGAGCGCATCGAGGTCGTGCAGGACCCGCGCGAGTGGCCCCGGTACTCCGGGCGCCGCGTCGCGGGCTTGTCTGGCTTCGGTTTCGGCGGCACCAACGCGCACGTGGTGGTCACCGACTTCGATCCCGCTGACTACGAGGCTGCCTCCGAGGCAGCGGACACCGCAGAGGCCGTGGACACCGAAAACACCGACGCCGCCGCCTTCGTCGCCGGCGCCGCCGAGCAGGTCGCGCTGCCGGTCTCCGGGCTGCTGCCTTCGCGACGCAAAGAGGCCGCGGCCCAGCTCGCGGACTTCCTTGAGGGCCGCGCCGACGCGGACCTCGCGCCCATCGCCCGCTCGCTGGCCAAGCGCAACCACGGCCGCTCCGCCGCCGTCGTGCAGGCCGCGACCACCGAGGAAGCCGTGAAGCGCCTGCGCCAGGTGGCCGACGGCAAGATCGGCCCCGGCATCGTCGCCGCCGACGCGCCGGGCGCGGTCGGCCCCGTCTTCGTCTACTCGGGCTTCGGCTCGCAGCACCGCAAGATGGCCAAGCAGCTGCTCGACGCCTCCCCGCTCTTTGCGCAGCGCATGCGCGAGCTCGACGAGTACGTGCAGTTCGAGGGCGGCTGGTCCATGCTGGACATCATCACGGACGACGGCCAGACCTACGACACCGAGACCGGCCAGGTCACCATCACCGCGATCCAGATCGCGCAGACCGACCTGCTCGCCGCCATGGGCATCACCCCGGCGGCAACCATGGGCATGTCCATGGGCGAGATCGCCGCCGCCTACGCCGCGGGCGGCATCTCGGACAAGGACGCCATCCTCATTGCCACCCAGCGCGCCCGCCTCATGGGCGAGGGTGAAGCCATGATCGCTGGCACCGACCAGGAGGGCGCGATGGCGGTGGTGGAGCTGTCCCGCGACCAGCTCGCCGAGTTCATCCAGGCCCACCCGGAGGCCGCGGGCGTGGAGCCCGCCGTCTACGCCGGTCCGGGCATGACCACCGTCGGCGGCCCGGGCAAGGCCGTGGACTACATCGTGGACGCCCTGACCAAGGAAGAGAAGTTCGCCCGCAAGCTGAAGGTGCGCGGCGCGGGCCACACGAGCGCGCTCGACCCGATCCTGGGCGACCTGGCCGGCAGCATCGCCGGCATCGAGCCGCACCCGCTGACCGTGCCGCTGTTCACCTCCGTGGACCGCGGCGAGGTCTACCCGGCGGGCGCGGTCGTGCACGACATGGACTACTTCCTGCGCATGACGCGCCAACCGGTCTACTTCCAGGACGCCACCGAGGCCGCCTTCGCCGCGGGCCACACCACCCTGGTGGAGGTCACCCCGAACCCGGTCGCGCTCATGGGCATGATGAACACCGCGTTCGCCGCGGGCAAGCCGGACGCGCAGCTGCTGTTTACCAACAAGCGCAAGGTGGACGAAGTCGGCGCGCTGCTGGATCTCGCCGCCAAACTCTACGTCGGCGGCATGCCCGTGAAGTTCGCTGGCTTCTACGGCGAGGGCTCGCTTATCGACGCCCCCCGCACCGCCTTCCACACAAACTCCTACTGGACAGCCGCCCGCCCCTCGGCGGCGGGCGGGTCCCTGCTGGGCGCCAAGGTCCGCCTGCCCGGCGGGAAGGTCGCCTTTGCTACCCAGGCCGACCAGGTCTTTAGCCCCTACCAGCTCATCGAGGCCGCGGCGGCCGAGGTCCTCCCCGGTGGCCGCGTCGTGGCGAGCGAGGAGCACAGCTACCTGCCCGCCGACGGCGAGGTCACCACGGTGGTCCAGCCGAGCCTGGGAGGCGCGAGCGTGAAGGTATTCAACGAGGACACGCTGCTCGCGGAGGGGTTTGCCACCACGCTGTCGCTCGGCGGCGATGAGCAGCTCGCGGGCGTGGCGGAGATCGCCCCGACGGGTGACGCCGCCACCGCACCGAGCGCGAGCGAGGGTGCCGCAGGCGCCGAGGGTGTCGAGGCCGTGCGCTGGGACCCCGCCTCCGGCGAGACCGTGGCGGACCGCCTGCGCGGCATCGTCTCCGAATCCATGGGCTACGACCCAGACGACCTGCCCGACGAGCTGCCGCTGATCGACCTCGGCCTGGACTCGCTGATGGGCATGCGCATCAAGAACCAGGTGGAAAACGACTTCCAGATCCCGCCGCTGCAGGTGCAGACGCTTCGCGACGCCTCCGTCTCCGACGTCATCCGCATCGTCGAAGAGGCCGTGGCCGGCCGCGAAAATTCCGCACAGGCGGAAACTCCGGCCGCGGAGCCGGTCGAGCCCAGCACACCTTCCGCACAGGCGGAATCCGCCGAACCGGCGCAGGGCGTCGGCGTCGCCCCGCGCGACGCCTCCGAGCGCATGGTGTTCGGTGCCTGGGCGAAGTACGCGGGGAAGGCCGCGTCTGGTGTGACGTCCCCGTTGGCGTCGATTAGCGATGCCCAAGCGCACGACATTGCCAACCACCTCACCGAGCGCTCCGGCATCGAGGTCACCGCGCAGCAGGTACTCGCAGCGGAGACGCTGGAGCCGCTGGCGAACCTCGTGCGCGAGGGGCTCGAGACCGAGGTTGAGGGCAACATCCGCGTCTTCCGCGAAGGATCGGACGAGGTCAGCCCCGTCTTTGTGTTCCACCCCGCCGGTGGCTCGTCGAGCGTGTACGCGCCGCTGGCGCGCCGCCTGAAGGACAACGTGCCGGTCTACGGCGTGGAGCGCCTCGAGGGCTCGCTGGAGGAGCGCGCCGCAGCCTATGTCAAGGACATCACCGAGCTGGCGAAGGGCCGCAAGGTCGTGCTCGCCGGCTGGTCCTTCGGCGGCGCGCTGGCCTACGAGGTGGCGCACCAGCTGGGCAATGACACAATCGACTTCATCGCGCTGCTGGACACCACGCAGCCGAGCGAGCCGATCCCCAACACGCCGGAGGAGACGAAGGCGCGCTGGGGCCGCTACGCCGCCTTTGCCAAGGAAACGTACGGGCTGGACTTCGAGGTGCCGTACGAGCTGCTCGAGACTGCCGGCGAAGACGCGCTGTTGGAGATGCTTTCGCAGTTCCTCGCTACGACCGACGCTTCCGAGCACGGCCTGGCCGCGGGTGTGCTTGAACACCAGCGTGCCTCCTTTGTGGACAACCAGATTTTGAACCACTTGGACTTCACTCGATGGGCGGACGTGACCGTGCCCGTGCTGCTGTTCCGCGCGGAGCGCATGCACGACGGTGCAATCCAGCTGGAGCCGAACTACGCGCACATTGACGAGGACGGCGGCTGGGGCGCTATCGTGGACGACCTGACCATCGTGCACCTTCCCGGCGACCACCTCGCCGTGGTGGACGAGCCCGCGGTGGGGATCGTGGGCAAGCACATGAACGATTGGATTGAGCATGACAACCGCCGATAAGCTTGCAGACTTGCGCGCCCGGCTGGAAACGGCGCAGGACCCCGGATCGGAGCGCTCCCGCAAGCGCCGCGACGACGCCGGCCGCACCACGCCGCGCCAGCGCATCGCCGCCCTGCTTGACGAGGACTCCTTCGTGGAAATCGGGGCGCTCGCCCGCACCCCGGGCGACGACAAGGCCGTTTACTCCGACGGCGTGGTCACGGGCTACGGGCGTATCGACGGCCGCCCGGTGGCCATCTACGCCCACGACAAGACCGTCTACGGCGGCTCCGTCGGCGTGACCTTTGGCCGCAAGGTGGTCGAGGTGATGGAGTTTGCCATCAAGATCGGCTGCCCCGTCATCGGCATCCAGGACTCGGGCGGCGCCCGCATCCAGGACGCGGTGACGTCGCTGGCCATGTACTCCGAGATTGCGAAGCGCCAACTGCCGCTGTCCGGCCGCAGCCCGCAGATCTCGATCATGCTGGGCAAGTCCGCTGGTGGTGCCGTCTACGCGCCCGTGACTACCGACTTTGTGGTCGCCGTGGACGGCGAGTCCGAGATGTACGTGACCGGCCCGAACGTGATCCGCGAGGTCACCGGCGAGGACATCACCTCCGCCGAGCTGGGCGGCGCGCGCGTGCAGGAGCAATCCGGCAACATCCAGGCGGTCGTGGCCTCCGAGGAGGAGGCCTTCGATTACGTGCGCGACCTCCTCGCGCACCTGCCGACCTCCGCGTTCGACCCGGCCCCGCAGGTCGACGCGCCCGCGGACGAGGAGCTCGACGACAGCGGGCTGGACTCTTTCATGCCCGACGACACGAATGCCGGCTACGACATGATGGACCTGCTGGTCCAGCTCGGGGACGACGAGGACCTGGTGGAGATCCAGGCCAACTACGCGGAGAACCTCATCTGCGCCTTCGGGCGTATCGACGGCCGCGCTGTCGGCTTCGTGGCCAACAATCCCATGTACCAGGCTGGCTGCATCGACGCCGATGCTGCCGACAAGGGCGCGCGCTTCATCCGCACCTGCGACGCCTACAACATCCCCATCGTCTACGTGGTGGACACCCCGGGCTACCTGCCGGGCGTGCAGCAGGAGCGCGAGGGCCTGATCCACCGTGGCGCGAAGTTCGCCTTCGCGGGCGTGGAGGCGACCGTGCCCAAGGTCGCGTTGATTGTGCGTAAGGCCTACGGCGGCGCCTACGCGGTAATGGGCTCGAAGAACCTGTGCGGCGACATCAACCTGGCGTGGCCCACCGCCCAGATCGCGGTGATGGGTTCCTCTGCTGCCGTGGTGATGATCCAGGGCAAGCAACTCGCCGCCATCGAGGACCCCGCGCAGCGCGAGGCGATGAAGAAGATGTTCATGGACTTCTACGACGAGAACATGACCTCGCCCTACGTCGCCGCGGAGCGTGGGTACATTGACCAGATGATCGAGCCGAGCGAGACGCGCATTGCTTTACGACGAGCCCTGCGCCAGCTCTCCACCAAGCGGGAGTCCGATCTGCCGAAGAAGCACACGATCAGCCCGCTGTAACGAAATGGTTACGGTGCCGATAGGCTAACCGTACGATCTCCTCACCAGAAAGGTATAGCTTCGATGCTCTCTTCTACCCTCGATCTCGCCGGCGACCTGATCAGCATGCTCGTCTGGTTTGTCAACGGCATCCAGACCGGCGACCCGATGTACAACTTCGGCTCGAGCTTCTAGCCCTTCTTTGCCACCAGCTTGGCAATGCCGCGCCAGCCAAGCATGAGCAGCGCCGACATCGTGGTCGCCACGATGATGAAGGACCAGTGGGGGATGGACTGGTTCCGAATACCCCAGATCACCAGGCCGGTGATGACGGTGACCGGCCAAATGATGCCGCCCTTGTTGTCTCGGGCGATGAGCCAGCCGAGGGTCACGCCCAGTGCGAATGGCCACAGCGTGGACAGCCAGCCCGTGAAGTTGAGGGGCATCTCCTCGGTCTGGTGCGCGGCGCGCGCGAGCAGCGCAAATACCGCGATAGCGACGTAGTCAGCGGCGATGGCGTACGGCTTCGAAATCGTTTTCTTCATACCCGCCATGCTAGCGCCTCGCGGTACTGAAAACACCGCGCCTAGAATACCGAGTCGTTCCACCAGCGGCGCTCGGGCGTGCCGGCGCGGGAGCCTTCGCTATCCAGCTTGATGCCCATCACCTGGTGCAGCTCCACGATGTCGTGCTCGAAGCCCCACTCGGAGCCCGCCATGTACATGCCCCAGAGCTTGGCCGTGTTCAGCCCGACGAGCTCGACCGCCTCGTCCCAGTGTTCCTTAAGGTTCTCGCACCAATCGCGCAGCGTGCGCATGTAGTCGAAGCGGAGGTTCTCCTCGTGGACAACCTCGAACCCGTGGTCCTGCATCTTGCGCACGATAGTGCCGGAGCCGGTGAGCTCGCCGTCCGGGAAGATGTAGCGGCCGATGAAATCGCCCTTGTTCGTCTTGTGGTTGTCCGGGAACGTGATGCAGTGGTTGACCATCACGCCGCCCGGGCGCAGCTTGCTGGAGAGGAAGTCGAAGTAGGAGGCGTAGTTCTTTACCCCGATGTGCTCCATGAGTCCGATGGAGGAGACCGCGTCAAAGCCGGACTCGGTGACGTCGCGGTAGTCCAGGTGACGTACCTCCGCGAGGTGCTCGAGTCCCTCCTCCTTGATCTTCGCCTGCGCCCATTCGGCCTGTTCCTTGGACAGGGTGACGCCGAGTGACTTCACGCCGCGCTTGGCGGCGTAGCGCACCATCGTGCCCCAGCCGCAGCCGATGTCCAGGTGGCGGTCGCCCGGCTTGAGGTGGAGCTTTTCAAAGACGAGGCGGAACTTGTTTTCCTGGGCCTCGTCCAGACTGGCGTCCTCGGTGGGGTAGTAGGCGCAGGTGTAGGCCATGGACTCGCCGAGGAACAGCTCGTAGAAGTCGTTGCCCACGTCGTAGTGGGAGGAGATGACCTCCGCGTCGCGTTCCTTGGAGTGGGGCGCGAGGCCCTCGCGAACGGTGCGCTCAAACCAGGAGGCCTGCTCCGCCTCCGGCACGGGCTGGATCTGGAACGCACCCATGCCGCGCAAGGAGCGCACGATGCGCCAGAGTTCCTTTGGGTTCGGGCGCTTGTAGTGGGCGTAGAGGTTGCGCAGATTATCAAACACCGCGTACGGGTGTGCTAGGTGCTCGCCCTCGACCCCGAGTCCGCCGGTGACCCAGGCGCGCGCCAGGCCGACGTCGCCAGGCGCGGTGGCGATGTAGGACAGCCCCTCCGGGCTGTTCACGCGCACCGTGTGCTCCGCGCCCGCCGGCCCTGTGGAGGACCCGTCGAACGCTTCCCAGCGGAACGGGTTGTACGTGGGGAACAGGGTATCCACGATGTCGGCCACGGTCATTGGTACGAACTTGCTCATGTGCTTTCTTCTCCTGTGCGCTGCGGTGTGCGCTATGCGTTGTTGACAGTTTTTTCAAACAGGCCTGGGAAGCGTCGGTCCGGGTCGTACGTGGCCTTCATCCGCTCTGGCAGGTCGCCGCCGTAGAGGCGTTCGAACTCGGGTCGGTCGTAGAAGGCCTCGGAGTAGAGCGACTTGTGGCCGCCCAGCTCGCTTACTTTGCGCTCGATCACCTTGTTAAAGGCGCCCGGCTCCTGGGCGGGCGAGACGTGGTCGGCGGGCACACCCGACCAGAACCCGACGTTGACCCAGGTTGTGCCCGGTTCGAGCGGGTAGAGCGGCCACGGGGCGTGCTCAGGCAGACCAAGCTGTGAGAGCGCAGCCGAGTCGCTGCGCAACCTGATGGGGCAGAGCCAGACGGGCTCGATCTCGCTGGCTTGGAAGAACCAGTCGAGGAACTCGGCGACGTGTGCGTCGGTGACCTCGATGTCTTGCACGACGCGCTCGGTGCGCGGCAGGTTCTTGGGCTTTTTGAGGAAGCGGTATTCCAGATCGTACTTCTTGTCCAGCCCGACCAACTTCCAGTAGAAGGCGCTGCGTCGCAGCTCGCGGGGCCAGAACCGGCGCACCTTCGGGCGCTGCGCGCCAAAGGCGCGCGAGCACCAGAACCAGTCGGTGTCCCAGCGCCAGATGTAGTCGCGGATTGTGAGGAAGTCGTGCGTGATGCCCTCGGGGTGCTGCAGCGAGCGGTAAAAGATCGCGTCGCGCGTGTAGTCGGAGGTGCCCGGGGCGTCGTCGGCCTGGAAGGCGAGCACCAGGTACTGCTCCTCCGGGGAGAAGGCCACGCCGTCAAGCCCGTGCACCGTGCGGCCGTCCCACTCTCCGGAGGCGGAGACGGCGCCGAGCGCTTCCTGGAAGTCACGCAGGGAGTTGAAGCGTGCGTGCTGCAGCTCCACGTACGGCGCGACGTACTCCAGCTCGATCTTCAGGCGCACCGCGTAGCCGAGGGAGCCGTACGAGTTGGGGAAGGCGCGGAAGAGGTCCACGTTCTCCTCGCGTGAGCAGCGCACAATGTCGCCGGTGCCGGTGAGCACGTCCATCTCGATGACAGACTCGTGTGGCAGGCCGTTGCGGAAGCTGGTGGACTCCACGCCCATGCCGGAGACGGCGCCGCCGAGTGTGATGGTCTTCAGCTGGGGGACGACCAGGGGTGCGAGGTGGAAGGGCAGGGCGGCGTCGACAAGCTGCTCGTACGTGCACATCCCCTGGACATCCGCGGTTTTAGCAACCGGGTCGATGGCGATGACACCGCCGAGACCGCTGACATCGAGGCCAGCGCCGGGCTCGACGCGCTTGCGAAACAAATTCGACGTGCGCTTGGCCAGGCGGACGCGCTCGCCAGCGGGGACCTGCCGGAAGCTCGCCAGCAGGGTCTCCACGCCCTGGCTGTGCGCATGCCAGCCCACTGGAGTGACTCGTTCTCCGTCGACGCTGCGCACGCCAGCGAGGGACCTTGCGAGACCATCAGATACGCTCATGTATCGCACAATAGACCCATCGTCTGGACTTCGCGCGGCGGGGGAGCGCGCCTAGTCGCGCGGCGCGCCCAGCATGTAGCCGCGCCCGGCGTAGCAGACAATGTGGACGACCCAGCCGATAGCGGTGATGAGTACGAAGGAGATGATGCGGTAGATGAGGGTGGCGGCGGTGGCGTCGACAAGCGTCATGCCCGCAGCGACGAGCGAGGCGGCAGCGGCGGCCTCGACGGTGCCGACCCCTCCCGGGGTGACCTGGGCGGCGCCGGCGAGCTTGGTCATGATGAACGCGAGCGTGACCCCCATGAGGCTCGCCCGGTTGAGCTCCGCGTGGAGTCCGGGCGCGTCGCCGACGACGGACCAGACGCAGAAGTAGAAGACCACGACGTCTAAGAGCCGGTTGCACAGGGAGCAAAACGCGGAGGAGAAGAACTGGCCGGTGGTCATGCGGATCTGGGAGACCTGCGTGATCACGTCGGCGACCTTGCCTCGCACGGAACCGGGGAGGAAGCGGGTCCAGCGGATCAGCAGTGCCGGGTGGCGGGTGGCCCAGAACATGGCGACGATGACAAGGACGGTGAGCACGATCGACGTGCACAGGGTGGCCGCGGACAGGTCGGCGCCGAGGAAGAGGACGGCGGCGAGCCCGATCAGCGCCATCCACACCGTAGAAAGCGCGCCGGAGATGACGAAGAACCAGCCGCACAGACCGGCGGACGCGCCCCAGGAGCGCTGGACGCGGTAGGTCAACCACGCGGAGAGCGCGGGGCCGCCGGGCAGGGTGGTGGACCAGGCGTTGGAGCCGAGTGTGAGCGCCGTGGTGCGCGCCATGTCCGTGCGCTTGGCGTCGACGTTGAGCAGGATCTTCATCACCGCGGCCATGGCGAAAATCGCGCCAAACGCGGCGACGACGGCACCGGCGATCGGGCCGGGTGCGTGAGCGACGGCGCGGCGCAGGGCCCGCCACGAGTCCGCGAGGAAGTCGAGCTCCTCCCAGAACGCGGCGACGAGGAGTGCGAGCAAGACGACGGGCGCGAGCCAGCGCACCCACCGCAGCACCTGCGCGCGGCTACCGTTCGAGCTCACGCTTTTGGGTGTACTCGAGGGCCTTGCGCTCCTCCAGCTGGCGCATGAGCTCGCGGAACGGGACGAGTTCGTGGTTCTCTTCCACCGAGACGCCGGCGCGGCCCGGGTGGCCTTCCGGGTCGTCGGCGGGCTGCGCGGGGGCGGCAGGCGCGGGCTGGCTGCCCGCAGTGCCCTGGCTGCCCTCGCTGCCTTCGCCGCCTTCACCGAGGGAGGCGTAGGCGCGCTTGACCCAGCGCGGTGCCCACCAGTTGTCGTCGCGAAGCAGGTGCATCACGGCCGGGACGAGGAGGAGGCGGATGATGGTGGCGTCGAGCGCCAGCGAGAAGATCATGCCGAAGGCGATGTACTTCATCATGACGATGTCGCTCATGGCAAAGGCGGCGGCGACGACGATCATGATGGCCGCGGCGGCGGTGATAATGCCGCCGGTGTGTGCCGTGCCCTCCTTGATCGCTTGGTCGGTGGACGCGCCGTTATGGCGGGCCTCCACCATGCGCGAGACCAGGAAGACCTCGTAGTCCGTGGACAGGCCGTAGAGGATCGCCACGATGAGCACGAGCACCGGGCTCATCAGCGGGCCGGCGGTGAAGTTGAGCAGGCTCGCGCCGTGGCCGCCGACGAAGACGGCGGTGAGGAATCCCAGCGTGGCACCGATACCCAGCACGTTCATGATCACGGCCTTGGCCGGCAGGATGAGCGAGCCGAAGAGGAGCGCCATGAGCAGGAAGGTCGCGGCGACCATGTACAGCGCCATCCACGGCAGGCGGTGGAGGAGCGCCTCGATGGACTCGACCTCCATCGCCGGTGTGCCGGAGACGTACGTCTGCACGCCGTCCGGGACGTCCAGGTCACGCAGCTGGTCCACGACCTCCTGGCCGCCGTTGCGGTCTGCCAGCGGGGCGGAGAGGATCGTGGTGCCGTCCTGGGTGGGGTGCGAGGGCTTCAGCGGCGACGCCAGGCCGGAGACCTGGCGCGTCTGCATGACAATGTTGCCCAGCTGCTCGTTCGACGCCCCGGTGACCACCAGCTTCACCGGGTCCGTGCGGAAGGCGGGGAACGCCTCGTTGAAGGCGTCCTGCGACTGGCGGGTCTCCTGCGACGGTGGCAGGTAGGACTCGTTGATGCCGCCGAAGGTGATGCCCACCATCGGGGCGGTGATGAGGAACAGCAGGGCGGTGATGCCCACGACCACCTTCTTGGAGTTGCGCATGGCCCACGCCGGGATGCGGTACCAGACCGTATCCTCCAAACGGCGGGCCTTGCGGCTGGTACGGCGCACCGACCACATGTCGATGCGTGTGCCCAGCATGCCGAACAAGGCCGGCAGCACCGCCACGGAGATCACCGCGGCGAGCACGACCGCGCTGATCGCGCCGTACGCCACGGACTTGAGGAAGGCCTGCGGGAACATGAGCAGGCCGGACAGCGCCACGCCCACCATGAGCGCGGAGAAGAAGACGGTCTTGCCCGCCGTCGTGGTGGTCACCGCCACCGCCTCTTCCACGTCCAGGCCGCGGTCGAGCTCCTCGCGGAAGCGGGAGACCATAAACAGGCCGTAGTCAATGGCCAGGCCCAAGCCCAGCAGTGTGATCACGGACTGGGAGAAGATGTTGACCTGTTGGAACTGCGCCAGGATGGACAGCAGCGACAGGGAACCAAGGATGGACAGGATGCCCACGATCAGCGGCATCGCCGCGGCGACCACGCCGCCGAAGACGAAGAGCAGGATGATGGCCACGAAGATGAGGCCGACCTTCTCGGCGCGGGCGATGTCATTGGCCATGCCGTCATCCAGTGCGTCGGCCACGGCGGTTGCGCCGGCGATCTGCACGGTCGCGTCGCCGGGCAGCTCGATGGCACGCAGGTCCGGCTCGATCGCGCGGAAGTCCTTGAGCGTTTGCTCCCCATCGCCCTTCAGGCCGATCGCGGCGAACGCTTGGGTGCCGTCCGCGCTGATCTGCTGCTGGTTCGGCTTGGCAAAGTAGCTGGTGACGTGGTCGATCTGCTCGGGGTGCTTGTCCTGGAGGGCAGAGATTTGGGTATTCGCGGCGTCGATAAGCGCCTTGTCCTGCACGCCACCAGGGGCCGAGACGAGCACGATGACATCGCCGGCGTTGTCGCGGCCGAACGTGTCCTGCTCGATCTGCGCGGCGGCCGTGGATTCGGCGCCGGGGTCTTCCCAGCCCTCCTGCGAGAGGCGGTCGCCCAGCTTGGCGCCGAAGAGGACCTGCATCACCAGGATGATGGCAATGACCACCAGCGGGATGACCCGGCGGTGGCGGAAGGCGACGCGGCCCCACCTGTAAAACACGAGGGAGGCCTCCTTAGTCGCGGTTGTGCAGCAGCGCCGACAGTGGGCGGAACGGCTGCATCCAGGCGCCGCCGTCCGGCAGGTGGTCCAGGTTGACGCGCGGCAGCGGCTCGCGGAACACACCCGGAATGTCTTCCAGGTCCACAAAGTCCACCGCTTGGGAGTTCACGGCCCACGAGGCGTGCTCGTGGAAGCCGAGCACCTGCACCGGGATACCCTCTGCGGCGAGCTCCTCGATGCGCTCCTGGAAGTTCTGCCCGTCCGCGGAGGCGACCACGAGGCCGCGCAGGACGCCCTCTTCGTAGCGGCGCTCGATGTGGTCCAGCATGTCCTGGTCCACGTCCGAATCCTCGTCCACCTTCGGCTTGGCAAAGACGGCGAAGCCGACGTTGCGCAGCGCCTCCACCCAGGGGCGCACCGCCTCGGTGTTGCCGGGGGAGACGTTGGTAAACACGGTGGCTTCGGGCTCGACCTGCGTGCCCGTCTCCCCGGAGCGCTCGTCCGCCTCGCCGACCAGCCAGCGGCCGATCGCGTCGAAGCGGGGGCGGTAGGCGGCGGTGGGGCGGCTGCCCAGGATGGCGCCGAGCCCCATGTCCAGGTTCGGCGCGTCCCACACCAGCAGGTAGGACTCCGGCCCGGCCGGTGCGCCCTCGGTGTACGGGTGCGTCTTGTCCTGCAGAACCATTGGTTACTTCCTCTCCCAGAGGTACTCGCGGATCACGTGGTCCTTGTTCAGGCCCTTGCCCTCAAACTTAGTAATCACCTGGCGGTCCGTCAGCAGCGGGGCGTCTGGCCACGGCCAGCCCTTGTACTCCAGCAGCGGCTCCACATCCACCAGCTCGTCGATCCACTCGGCGTAGTCGGCGTGGTCGGTGGCCACGTGCAGCACGCCGCCGGGCTTGAGGCGGGTGGCGATCAGGTTGAGCGTGCCCGATTGGATGATGCGCCGCTTGTGGTGGCGCGCCTTGGGCCACGGGTCTGGAAAGAAGACGCGTACGCCGTCGAGCGAGGCTTCCGGGAACATGCGGGCCAGCACCTCCACGCCGTCGCCGCGCACCATGCGGACGTTCTCGATCCCGCCGCGCACGACCGCGCCGAGCAGCTTGGCCAAGCCGGGCTTGTACAGCTCTACCGCGATGACGTTGGTGTCCGCCTCGAGCGGCGCCATCGCGGCGGTGGAGGTGCCGGTGCCCGAGCCGATCTCCACGATCGTGGGGTGGCCCGCGCGCCCGAACCACTCGTCCACGTCAATGTGCCCGTCCGTCTCGTTCGTGAGCACACGGCCGAGGCGCGGCCAGTGCTCGTTGAACAGGGCCTCCTGGTTCTCCGTGAGCGTGCCGCGGCGGAAGGTCACCGAGCCGAGCCGCGGGTAGTCCAGCCCGGTGCCAAAGTCAGTTTGCAGCGGGCGCCCGGCGGGCAGCTCGCCAGTCCCCTCGCGGGGAGTTTGGGAAAAATCAGCGTTATTCATTGTGTTTATTGTCCACATGACGTGCGGTGACGCAAGTTTGTGAGGGGGCTTTCGTACGCTTATCGACGCCCCCTTGTCACCCCATTCCAGGGGGAGGCGCCACGCAGGTCGGGCAACAGTGCCCGTTTGACCCCCGCGCGGTCCCCCGTTTGCCCAGTGTGACGCGCTGTTTCGGGCTTGTTTTGCGGCGGACGTATACCCCCAAACGGGGAGGTGGTGGCCCCAAATCCGCACGCGAATGTATGGTGTACGTCACTTCAGGGTGTAGCGTTCTACCTGGGAAAACGTGGATTTTATCCGGCGCACCCGCGATTCAGATACGCTGGAAATCCCGAGGATCTGTGCGGGGACGCAAAGCGGACATGAACTATGAAGGAGAGCACATGACCACTGCAGTGAACCGTTTGGAGGGTACGGCTCCGACGGACAATGAAGCACTTATCGCCTGGGTAAACGAGTCGGTCGAGCTGTTCCAGCCCGACAAAGTGGTCTTCGCCGACGGCTCCCAGGAGGAGTGGGACCGCCTGGCCGCAGAGCTGGTAGAGAAGGGCACCCTGCTCAAGCTGAACGAGGAGAAGCGCCCGAACTCCTTCCTGGCTCGCTCCAACCCCTCCGACGTTGCCCGCGTGGAGTCCCGCACCTTTATCTCTACCGAAGAAGAGGAGGGCGCCGGCCCGACCAACAACTGGATGAAGCCGGCCGCGCTCAAAGAAGAGATGCTCGAGCACTTCTCCGGTTCCATGAAGGGCCGCACCATGTACGTGGTGCCCTTCTGCATGGGCCCGATTAGTGATCCGGACCCGAAGCTCGGCGTCCAACTCACCGACTCCGCCTACGTGGTCATGTCCATGCGCATCATGACCCGCATGGGCCAGGAGGCCCTGGACAAGATTGAGGGCGACAAGTTCGTCCACTGCCTCCACTCCGTCGGCGCTCCGCTCGAGCCGGGCCAGGAAGATGTTGCATGGCCGTGCAACGACACCAAGTACATCTCCCAGTTCCCGGAGACCAAGGAGATCTGGTCCTACGGTTCCGGCTACGGCGGAAACGCCATCCTGGCCAAGAAGTGCTACGCCCTGCGTATCGCCTCCGTCATGGCGCGTGAAGAGGGCTGGATGGCCGAGCACATGCTCATCCTCAAGCTCACCAGCCCGGAGGGCAAGAACTACCACGTCGCGGCAGCATTCCCGTCCGCCTGTGGCAAGACCAACCTGGCCATGCTTACCCCGACGCTGGAAGGCTGGACCTCCGAGGTCGTGGGCGACGACATTGCGTGGCTGCACCTCAAGGAGGACGGCCTGTACGCCGTGAACCCGGAGAACGGTTTCTTCGGCGTTGCGCCGGGCACAAACTACAAGTCCAACCCGAACGCGATGCGCTCTATGGAGCCGGGCAACACCCTGTTCACCAACGTTGCGCTCACTGATGATGGCGACGTGTGGTGGGAGGACATGGACGGCGAACCGCCGGCCCACCTCATCGACTGGCGTGGCAACGACTGGACCCCGGACTCCGCCGAGAAGGCGGCGCACCCGAACTCCCGCTACTGCGTACCGATCAAGCAGTGCCCGACCGCTGCACCGGAGTTCGACGACTGGCGCGGTGTGAAGCTGGACGCAATCCTGTTCGGTGGCCGTCGCCCGGACACCGTCCCGCTGGTCACCCAGGCACTGAGCTGGGAGCACGGCACCCTCATCGGCGCGATGCTCTCCTCAGGCCAGACCGCTGCCTCTGCGGAAGCAAAGGTGGGTTCCCTGCGCCACGACCCGATGGCGATGCTGCCGTTTATCGGCTACAACGTGGGCGACTACTTCCAGAACTGGCTGGACATGGGCGAGCGCGGTGGCGACCGTCTGCCGTCCATCTTCCTGGTCAACTGGTTCCGTCGCGGCGAGGACGGCCGCTTCCTGTGGCCGGGCTTCGGCGAGAACTCCCGCGTGCTCAAGTGGGTCGTGGAGCGCATCGAGGGCAAGGTCGGGGCCGAGGAGACCCCGGTTGGCCACACCGCACGGGTGGAGGACCTGGACCTGACCGGCCTGGACACCCCGGCCGAGGATGTCAAGGAGGCGCTCTACCCGGACCCGGAGCTGTGGGCTCACGACGTGGCGGACGGCCGCGAGTACCTCGAGGGCCTTGGCTCCCGCGTGCCGAAGGAGCTCTTCGACCAGCTCGATCAGCTTTCCGAGCGCGTGAAGGCAGCGCGCAGCTAGCCCCCCGCGCATGATGAAAGGCCCGCCAATTGGCGGGCCTTTTGTTACGCAAATTTCGCAGCAAGTGTCGCTAGCTCTGCTCTGTTCTGCATTCCGTATTCCCGGAGGAGAGCAGAGACCTTCTTCTTGATGGTGATTTCTGCGTAGTTGAGCCGCGTTGCGATTTGGCGGTTGGTTGTCCCCTCAGAGTTTTGTTTTGCGATCGTCACGTTGCCGTTAGCAACAGGGGCAATTGCCTCGATGATCTCAGCTGGGCGTTGACTCTTGATTGCATGCCTTGTGGCTGAAACGCCCCAGGTTTGTTCCGCTTGAGGAGATGGGAATATCTGGAATATGCCGAGAAAATTTGACCAGGATGCGAAGGACCGCGTGGTCCGTCTCGTGGAAGACCGCATCTTGGTGGAAAATATGTCGATGCAGGCCGCGTGCCAGGCAGTAGCCCCAAAGATGGGGGTTTCAAGGCACACAGCTCGTCAATGGACTTAAGCCTGCCCGCCGTTCGGGAAACGCTCCAGAACCTGTGCCTGACGATTTGGTCGCCGAAAACGCGAGGCTACGCCGTGAAAATCAAGAACTGCGCGATACTAATGAGCTGCTGAAGGCTGCCTCAGCTTTTTCTGGTGCTAGGTGTTGTGGATCTGGTCAAGAACCCATGGACGGTTGCAGTTAACCGTGTAAATAAGACTGCCCTGGCTCTCGCCGCAATTATCCAGCGCTCCAACCCAGAGTCCGTGGTACTCGTAGGACATAGCTTGGGTGTGTCAAGACTAGTTGGCGGGCCGCTGCCTACCCCGCTACCGGCAACAAAGGCGCCATTCCGATGCTCCACACTAGGTGCAGTGTAGTGGCGGGGGTGAGACAGTCGGCGCGACGCGCCTCGAGCGTTGCGATGCTCCCGATGAGGATGGTGGCAACGAGCAGGAGGGGAATGCCCGTTGTGGCGGTGGGGACGATGTAAAGGGTTTGGTGGGTGAGGATGACGGGGTGGGGGGGAGAGGACGTCCGCAAGCTGACGGCGGGCAACGTCGCGGAAGAAGAGCTCCTCGTCCGCGCCGGTGATATTGGGTTGGCTAGGGTAATGGGACGCTTCCGTGGCGCATATGTTCAGCAGGACGCTCGCCGGCTCTGTCAACAAGGGGATAAAGCGAACGATGAGCCCGCCGAGTGCCTATATTGGTGGTTTGTGGAACTCGTGTTTCTGACTGGGTTTCGGTGGCTAATGGGGGTCCTGAAAGTACGCAAAGCTTGAACAAGCTAGAAGGACGAAGACGTCTATTTGAACTTTAACTAAAACGGGAGAAGCACTCCAGAGTTCCGCGTCCATCAGTGATGAAGAACAGTGGTGTGTTCGTCTTGCAGTCTGAAGTTCGGCGGATTATCATTGGGAGCATCAGAGGTAATGGTCCGCTTCGGAGAAGTCGGGTTATTGCTACTAAAGATTAAGCGTGCAAGCACGCAACTTGAGGGCTTCTTCCTGGTTGGTGGGGGCCCTCAAGTCATGTAGCGGGAAGGACTTAGCTTGAAGGCAAGCTCTTTAGAGGTTTTGGGCTTGGTTGCTAAGAGTGAAACCAGGAAAACCGGGTTTGCGATTCAACGGTTTGTAGAACTTTTAGACTCTACGACGCCTTTCTTTTATTCGGTGCATTTGTCGATTTCGCCACAGGAATCTGTGAGAGAAGCTTTAGACTTGCTGCAGATGTACCAAGACAAGCCGAGTTTTGTAAATTATCATTTGATTGCTTGCCTGCGAAGAACTCACAAATTACTTAAGACTGATTCTCTTATTCAGGAAAACTTTGAGTCAACGCAAAAACTAAAGACCCATTTAGCCGGGTTCTTAAAAGAGCTTGACGCAATCCCCAAATCAAAAAATAATGAGATCAATAGGCGGACCGAATTTATATTAGATCAGACAGATACGCTCGAGCAGTATCTTGAGCAGTCTCTTCTAGAAATGGGTTCGGAATATATAAAGTGTGCCTTCGAAAAGTTGAAACGAGCGATCAATAGTCGCTACGAGGAGGCGAAGCAGTATAAGCATATCGACCGTGCGCTTATCGCAATCTCGAGGAATTTGGTGGACGCGGGCCGTACGCCACGGAAAACTTTAGAGACCTTTAGCAAGAGTTTTGAGAAGTTTTTGGTGATCAAACCGCAGGACTTTTTAACAATACTGATTCAGTTGTTGCGGGAGAAACAACGAGATTATGAGGTCACTGTCGTTTTGGACGGAATTAGCAATATTAATTTGGCTAAACTCCCAAGAGAGATCCAAGGCAGTGTAAAAACTCTCAGGAAGGGAAAAGAACAATGGTTTTCACAGGCCGACGAAGGAAAGCTTAAAAAGTTTTGCGAACAACACTGGGGGAAGATTAAAAAGCCTAGGGCGAAAAGGGCACAGGCAAAGGCGTTTCGTTGCGTGATTATGGTGGTCAAGGTGAGAGCTTGGGACCAAGATGGTGCACGCGAAAAGGCCTTGGTTATGGCAGATCAAATTGTTGATCTTGTAAATGTAGCAAATCGAGGTAAGCGCATCGGCGTGAAGCGTAAAGTTTTAGTGCTTGATCTGCTAACAGGCAAGCAATTTAATAACAATGGTGACACTAGGGTCCATGAACAACTCGAACCCATGGTGCTAGACTCATACTCTGCGATTTCGAATTCGCTTCGTTTTGCTTCGCGCCTTAAAACAGAACGATCGAAAACTGTCAGCGTGCTTTTTGCGTGGATTGCTCTTGAAAGTTTCTTCTCAGGCAGCTCGAATGCGCAGGGGAAGGTAATCACCAACATTGCTTTGCTGGGCTCCCGCGCTGCATCGCGGGGCATAGTTTCATATTGTAGAACGATGCTAAGGGTCGAGATCCAGAATATGCAAGACACTTATTCGAGCGACCATAAAAGTCATGAGCTTCGAGAGCTTCGAGGTCTAGACTTGTTTGATTTTCATCAATATCTTCTCGGGTCCACTGTAGAAGCTGAAGATCTAAAGCCGAGCCTTTCTCCTTTGGCACACTGGAGATTCAAAGAAGCAGCCAAGAGATTAAGAACTGGGGATTCTATTCAAGCTTATGTCGTTGAAATTACGGAAAAATTAGAGTGGGCTCTCACCAGAATGGCGCACTACCGTAATCAAACTGTGCACTCAGCGCGAACAGAAAATACGGCTGAGACGTCGCTAGCACCACTTAGTGCGGAGATTATTGATTTCAGCCTCGAAGTTGTTTCTATTCTAGATAAAAAGCAACCCGCTAATTTCCAGCTTGCCCTTGAAAGCTATACGGAGAAGATTCGTAAACAAATCGACGAGTGGGGAAGGGACGGGAGGTCTAGCCCCAAATTGCTAGGGGAACAAGATGCGAGTGAGTACCGAGTTCTTGAGTACACAGATGAAGCTCCCTAATGTTTAGAGGCCTAGGTAGAGGTTTTCACGGGGGTGTTCCTATATAGGTTGTCAACTCCGTGGGTGAGGTTGTTGGGGGTATGAAGGGCTTCTGCTTCGCTGTGTGAATGTTGTTTTCGGGCATCTCGAGGAGCCGATTGGGCTTGCTGCTCAATCGGCTTGGATGGGGGCTGTTGGTTCTAAGCTGCTGTGGCCTCTTGGACTGTGGAGATGTCTCGGTAGAGCTCGCCGCTACGCATCATGGCGAACAGAACGTTTAGGCGTCGGCGTGCGAGTGCGACAACTGCGGCGTTGTGTCTTTTGCCTTCTTTGCGTTTTCGTTCATAGAATTGTCGGGAACGCTCGTGGAATCTGATCGATGCAAAAGACGATTGCCATAGGGCGTTCTTTAATTTTTTGTTGCCAGCCCGGTTGGGCAAATTCGACATAATGGACGTTCCCGACTGATTCGTCCGCGGTGATAGGCCTGCATAGGACGCTAGGTGCGCTGCATCGGGGAAGTCGGACAGATCGCCAACGGCATGAGGATCTGCGCGGCGCTACGAGGGTCGATGCCGGGCATGGATAAGAGAATCTCGGTGTGAGGAATGTCCTGGATGAGTTTGAGTACCTGCGCCTCGATTTCTTTACGATGCTCGAGTTTGGCCAATGCGTCTTTGGCGGACATTGCTACGCCAAGTTCGGCGTATTCTGCCCCGGCAATGGATACGGTTTGCCCGTGGATGGCAGCAAGCATGGCATCGGTGACAGGCTCAGGATTGCGCGCTCTGTGACTGCGCGCAAAGGCTGCCAGACGTGCTTTACCGACGCGTCGAATCTTGGTGGGGCCGCCGTATTTCGCAAGTAGGTGGAGGATCCACTTGCGATGAATCATCTGTCCGCGCAGAACATGTTCGAATGCAGGATAGGTTCCTACGAGCGCGGATCGCATCTGGTTAATCAGGCGTGTGTAGGCCCGGGCGAGATCTTCGTCAATACCGTTGAGTACTTTCAGCTGGGTAAAGACTTCTTCAACGCGGTCGACGCTGCGCAGGGCATCCGGAAGTTTAAGACCGGCATGGGCGATGACGTAGGCGTCGCGCACATCGGTTTTGGAGTTGCCGACGTGGATGCGAGAGAGCTGCCGCATCGCAAGCCCCGGTAGATAGCGAACGTCGATCCCCATGTCTTGGGCGACTACGACGGTTAACCGGCCGATGTTGTTGGGTTGATCGACAATGACCAGGATTGAAGCGTTGTCGGTGAGGAATTTGCCGAAGAGCTTGCGTAGTGAGCCTTCATACTGGTTGATGCGTTTGGACAGGACTTGTCTGCCTTGGGAATCGAAGACGCAGGCGTGGTGGAAATATTTGTCGACGTCCACGCCAATGACGAAGTCATAGGCCATGGGTGTTTGCCTCCTAGCGATAAATGAGAAGTTGGATTATTTATGCTTCATCGCTGGGGTTGGTCGGACATACTTGCACTGGGGTCCGTCATTATGTAGTGCTAGCAGGTCTCATTAGTGAATATTCTTTATACGAAAGTATATAAAAAATATTGAGCTGAAGCCTAGCGGGA
This sequence comes from Corynebacterium sp. Marseille-P8863, assembly GCF_946902955.1. Taxonomy (NCBI): domain Bacteria; kingdom Bacillati; phylum Actinomycetota; class Actinomycetes; order Mycobacteriales; family Corynebacteriaceae; genus Corynebacterium; species Corynebacterium sp. Marseille-P8863. The sequence goes on from NZ_CAMPQC010000006.1 coordinate 140,522, forward strand.
CTGTTAGCCTTAGCCCTAGATGTTAAGGAGGTGAAAAATGTCATTCTACGAACTGCAGGAAATTTCTAACGATGTTCCGCAGCTGGGAACGGAGGCCCAGAGCCGCCTTTCCGCCACTGCTTGCGGGTCCAACCGTCAGTCCAACATTAGTATCGCATACTGCGGCAATAACTAATGTGGCTCTTCCCAAGATTTTGCGGGAAATGCGGGAACGTGAGGATCTGCAATATTTATTGCAGATCCTCACGTTCGCATAAAATTGCCCAAATAAATATAATTTATTGCATATTATGAAATTAAGTATCTTTATTAATGAAGATACTAGGTTCTAGGGAAATGAAGTGAAAGATTCGCTCTTTAAAAGACTGGTAGCGACGTGGGCCAGTGCTGCTCTACTGGGGTGTGGACTGTGCCCTGTTGAGGCTAGGGCGGAGTCTGGGGGATCAGCACCAGGGGACAATACTGGGTTGTCCGCAGATTTGTCGGCAAGCCTTGGATCTCTCTGGGTAATCTCTCCTGGGGAGGATCAGGCCCAACAACTTTGCACTGCTTCGTATGTAGGCAACGCGGTATGGGTGACGAGTCAGCATTGCTTCCCTCGGACTGATTCAACCTACTTCTTGGAGGGGAGAGGGGGAAGGAGAGATGTAGTAGACCAGGTAGAAGTTATTTCACCTGATAGAGACATCGCGTTTTTGCGAACGAAGCACGAATTGGGGGCCGTTCCCCTCTCGGGAGCTGACTCCTTTCCCCAATTGGAAGAGGAAGTAGTTTTACTGGGATTTGGTGAGGATACGGTGATCCCGCGAGCGGTTCCCAGCAAGTTAATGGGGCGTCTTGATCATTTGGAGACGGTTGAAGGGTGGTCGTTCCGCCACCTATTCGCCACCTCAACTACTACTCGAATTAGTTCTTGCCGAGGGGATTCGGGCGGTCCAATCCTGTATAGAGGTGAATTGGTCGGTGTTCATACGGCGGGTGAAGTGGACCACGAGTGCACAGGTGAACCAGGAAAGTTTGGGGCTGAATCGTATATTGATTTGGCGTCTACTGAGACTAAAGAAGTATTAAAGCGTTTTAGTGGCCCGCCCCAAAGGCGCGAGGTGAGCAGCGAGTCATCTGAGCCTAACCTCTTAAGTAGCACTAAAAAGGCCTGGTAAAATATGTTGGATAGAGATGTGTTTGTTTTAGGTGAAAATAAACACGATGACATTGAATCATCTCGGTTTGATTCTTTCGCACCAGATACCTTCGTCCTGGTAGAAAAAGGGGACTGGTTAAACTATATAGTCCCGTCGGCGAATATCCCTACGCAAGGTTGGAAGATACACTTGTCCTGTGATTTGGGGGCAAGTGCAGAAATGCTGCCTGTAGTAAAGAAATACCTTTTCGAAGCGGAGATTCCTTTCAAACACATCCGGTCGGAAAAAGAGCTTGAAGAGCGAAACTCCCGGCGTGCAGAAGGTCAACTTTTTGGAAAATTTATCACTATTTACCCAAGCACACTGGAAGATGTCGAGAAAGTCAGTTTAGATCTCGTCACCCTCACAAAAGATTTTACAGGCCCCCGGATCCTAACGGATATCCGGGTAGGGAATTCTGTTGTCCATCTACGCTACGGGACCTTCGTATTGCAGGAAAGCATTAATCCGGCGACGGGCTACCGGCAAGAATACCTGCGCTCGCCTAGTGGGGAGGTGGAATGGGTTGAGCGGAAAGCTACGTTCGAGTTGCCATCCTGGGCACCTCGTTCTCGGTGGATAGAGCACGTGATCGAAGATCATAGATCTAAAGATGTTATTTTGCCTTTTGGCAGCGTACTACCGCTGCGAAATTCCTCTCGGGGTTTAATCTTTGCGGCTGATTACTTGGGGAAAAGATCTTTCGTCAAAGAAGGAAGAAGACACAGTGAACTAGATCAGTACGGGAGGGACACCGTCGACAGATTTTTCCGTGAAAAGGAGACTCTCGAAAAGCTAGATGGAGTCGCCGGCGTTCCGCGTTTTTACGGCAGTTTCGATGCTGGCTCTAGTGTATTTTTTGCCATGGAATATCTGGAGGGGGATTCCCTTAACTCTTTGATAGTGAAAGAAATGGGACGTCCTTACGACCAGATTGAAAGAAATGATTATATTGCAAAGCTAGAGGACATATTCTTACAGGTGTCCATAATTTTGGAACAGGCCCACGAAGCGGGGGTGTTTCATTATGACCTCTCTCCTGACAATATTTTAGTAGGCAGAGAAGGTTCTGTATTTATCGTTGATTGGGAATCAAGCGTCGACGACATAGATACTCCACGAAATATTTTCACCCCAGGGTTCTCAGCCCCGGAAGCTCTTAAAGGCAGGGAAGTCGACCTCTTTTCGTTGAGCCGTATCGTGGCCTTCGCATTGTCTGCGCATGGTCCGATTCTGGATATTTTCCCCGAAAATATTCTTCTTTTTCCAAGTTATGTCGAGTTTCTTCTCGGTAAAAATGGCCTCCGTCTCTTCGAAAAGTATGTCCATTTCGAGCAAGAGCGAGCTCTTTCTAAATCACCTTTTACGTCTCCTTCGTCCACCACTACGGGTGGGGTTCTTCGGCAAGGAATTGAAAAATTGAATAAGTGGGGAGGCTCAACCAGGTTTGCTGTTGAAGATATCCGGGCTAACCCGCTGGCGTTCGGCGATGGTTTTGGTAGTTATCTCTGTTCGCTTCGGCTGGTGGGGCACCCTGATGAAGAAGGGGAAAGGGTTTGGGTTGAGAAAAGCGTCCCCCCCGAGAAGCTATCCCTCTGGTCTGGTTCATCTGGCTATGCAGTGACCTCTCTAGTTCTAGAGAAAGAATTGGAAGAGTCGTTTATTCACGCCTTTATTTCTAGTTTGGTGAACGAATTAAAAAGCGGGACAGTGCGGGATGCCAGTGTTGCGGATGGGGTGGGCGGTTGGCTAATAGCTCTGGAGGCTATAGCTCTGCATCTGGGAAGTAATTCGATTCCGCACTTCTCTGTTTTGAAGGAAAGTATAGTTTCGTATCTACAAGATCTTGTGAGGAACTCGACCACAGCGCGGTCCTATGCGCCGGGTTTGTTGTACGGGTGGTCTGGAACCGTTTGTGCTGTATTAGCGGCGAAGAATTTTTTAGCGGGGTTTGATCTCTCCTCTTTGCTTAACGAAATGATTGAGCGAGAAGAGGAAGAGCTGAAGGAAGACCCCAGGGGAAATCTTCAGGTGACAACAGGCGGGAAATTTCTCCCTTACCTTGGGGTAGGTTCTGCTGGTGTCATCTGGGCTCGCGACAGTATGCGGGATGCTGGATTTGCGATAAACCGCGAAGAAATTGATGAAAAGATATTGGAAACGCTTCTTCCAGGGATCTTTGCCCTCCCTTCTTTAATCAAAGGAGCGGCGGGATTAAAGCTTTTGGCCAAACGACGAAAATACCTAGGGCTTCCTGGGCCCTCACCCGAATCGTATGATCGCGAGATCACTATTTCTAGTGGTGTGCTAAATGGCGGAGCTGTCGTCATCGGGAAGGACCCGCGAAATATTAGTTCAAGTTTTTTGAATGGCTCTGCGGGGATTATATGGGCGGATTCAATTATTCCGACGGGCCCTGTTGACTTTCTCCCTACCACACTTTTGGGGCGGTAGTCATGGGCTTACTGACTGGACGATCGGGATCATCCATTGATCTGCCCTTGTCTTCCCCTTTTAAGATGGGTATAGCAGTTTTGGGAAGAAGGGGCCTCATTCAGCTTCTTGGACTGGGTCTAATTGTAGTTTTTGCATCATTGTTGCAGTTAGCGCAGCCAATGCTCCTATCGCGGATAATTAGCCCAGATTCCTCCCAGCGGACAGGTGCAGCAGAATTGTTCGCGATAGCGGTAATCTCCCACATCCTTTTGTCAATCGCTGGGCAAATATTCCAACAGATGTTTCAACTGCGGAAATCTTCTGCGTTAAGGGAAGAAGTATTCTCTAAGATTAATTCTTCTCAGGTGGGTTCTTCATTAGAGGCTGTAAAACCGCTTTATCCCGTGATAAGCGTCGTTGAGATCCCGAATGCGGTTAATGGAGTGGTCAGGCCGGTAATTCAAGGCGCTAGGGATTTAACTTTGATAGGGGGAGTGGTGGTATATTTCCTGGGCTTGAGTGAGCCTCTCATATTTGTAGCGATCTGCATGCTTCTACTTGGATGCTTTTCAATCACTCGAGGCTTAGGGCCTATCAAAAGAGATGGGGCAACGGCCGTTGCAGCTAATCAGGATTTTTCTCATAACCAATATGAATACATCAGTCATTATGACGAAGTGAGAAGCCGTGCAGGATCCCGCACGGCGGCGGCTGCATCTGGAGTGAATCAATCTATTGGGCGTTTATATGGACGTTCAAAACGGCTTCTTTTAACTAAGTCCAAATATGGGGCATTTGCGGAATTCTTTTTCGGTCTGACTGCCCCGGCAATGGCGTGCGTCGCCGCAGTAGTTCTATACCCGCGAGGTGAACTGCAGTTAAGCCAAATACTTGAAGTGTTCCTCTACTCCTCCATGATTGTGGGTCCAGTTCAATCCGCGGCGGGAGCATCATTCGACTGGCAATACACATCTACGTTGGTGGGGCGCATTCTTCGGTTGCAGAACCTTTCTCAGGAGAACCTCGATCACTTTAAAGAACTAGGTGCAGTGGATCGTGGGTGCATTAGGGTAGTAGACCTTGAAAAACGGGACGCTCTCCGCGACGATGAGCTTCTTCGCTCCACTTCTTTTGAGGTTCCTCCTTGCGGCATTTTGGCGATCTCGGGTCATTCTGGGACCGGTAAGACCACTCTTGGGCGTATTCTTGCTGGCCTAGACGTGCCTAGCCGTGGATCCGTTCTCGATGAAAACGGTTTAGAATTAGACCCTCGGGCGCTTAGAGAGCGTTTTGGTTATGCTGCTCAAAATCCTGGGTTTGCGGAAGGGCTATTCGAGTCTGCGGTTACCGCTTCCCAGGATCATCAAATCCCCATTGTCGACAGTATTTCAGCACTGAAATTGACTCATTTAATCCCGCGACTTGAAGGAAGAAGTTTTTTCGGGTCAGATTTTTCTGGAGGGGAAGCAAAACGGCTTTCCATTTTCGGGGCCATTTCTCAAGAAAAACCCGGGGTGATTTTAGATGAGCCCACTAATGGGTTGAACGACCAACTAGTGGAGCAATTCCTTTGCTATCTGAACGAGTATCGTTACGACCGTACTTGGATACTTATTACGCATGATAAGCGGGTCAAAGATATGGCAGATCAGTTGGTGGAGCTTTCTACTCATGGCTAGGTATCGATTTAACTACGTTTTTACCGGGGTGACTTTGATATGTGTAACCAAGATGGCCAATAGATGTTGGAAACACGGAAAGTAAGAGGATACTTAGATGGAAATCACCTGGAAAGACCTTTCATTTAGATACACCAGGTACGCTCCCCTGATTCTCGATTCTGTCTCCCTGACTCTGAATACGCCCGGGATATACGTTGTCCGTGGCCCGTCGGGGAGCGGCAAATCGACGGTGCTGGATCTTTTAGCGGGTCTGCGCACCCCTCAGTCGGGCGAGGTCGTCATTGATGGTCAACGGGCTGACCGTTGGTCGGGTAACAAGACTTCACACTGGCGAGCTCAGCATGTTGGTTACGCGCCCCAAGCGCCGACGCTGCTTGAAAGTCTGACATGCCAGGAGAACCTGGCCTTGGCTGTTAATGTCGCCGGCCGCGGCCTCAACTCGCAGCAGCAGGTGGATCTGCTGGGGGATGTGGGCATGGCGGATTATGCCGGTGTCTACCCGGGTGAGCTCTCTGGAGGGCAGCGTCAGCGTGTGGCGATTGCCCAGGCATTATCCTCCCAGCCGGACGTGTTGTTGATGGATGAGCCGGTCAGCGCCCTCGATGAGAACAACATCGCCGTCGTTGAATCGCTTATGCGCAACGCGGCTACCAGTGGCGCGATCGTCGTGTACTGCTCCCACCGGGAGCTGTTCGGCGGCGCAGCACACACACTGCTGGAAATGGGGAAGTGACATGCAGTCCCTCAACCCCACGGCCGCGTACCGCAGAGAGCTCAAGACCACTGTCCGCCCCTACATCGGCGGCTTGGTGGCAACCGCCGTCATAGTCGGAGCGCTTGTCGGAACCATCCTGTACGTCGCGTTTTCCTCCGGTGGCAGTTCCGATCTCAAACAGGGCATGGTCAATGCCAGTTTGATCGCGATCTTTCCCACCATCATCGGGGTGCGTCTGGCGCATCAGAACTTCATCAGCGACCATCGGGCAACGGTGCTGGCGATGAAGAACCTAGGCGTTTCGAGCGGATTTTTCCAGCGACATTTCCTTCTGCAGGCGCTGGCCTTGGCGGGTGTGGCCAGTGTGTCGGCGGTGGTGCTCGGGCGTGTTATCCTCCGATCCTTCTTGAACCTACTGTTCCTGGGCATGGGAAAAGAGCTGCCCGATGTGTGGGGTGCGCCCCTGCCTGTGCTGGGTACGGCACTTATCGTCCTCGGCCTTATCTACCTGGCGGGGGTCGGTACGATCCGCCTCGACCGGGTTGTGGGTCAGACCAGCACCGCAGGCGCAAGCAACGCGGCAGTGAAGAAAGCCGGGAGAATTGCCGGTATCGTCGTCGCGGCACTCAACATCATCTGCGGCGTGTCGCTGATTGCCGCAGGCGGGTCGAGCATGGCGGTGGCCGTCATGGTGCTGACAACCCCGGTCCTCGCGGCGGTCATGGCGGGACCGTTGAGCCGATTTGCATCCCGTGCCATCTCCTCGGTGCTCAGTCGCACCGTCGGATGGACCGCCCCTGCGGTGGGGATTCGCTCCATTGCCGCCACGGGTACACTGTCCCGGGCAGGGTTGGCGGCTGCATTGGTGGCCATCCCCCTCGCCGGGTTCAGCTGGGCTATTTCCTCGCTGGATGCCGGGGCCTATTACACGACCCAAAACGTCAGCGAAGCTCCCGTCATCGTCACCGGCGATGCTCGCCTTTTGGCTCCGGGGGACGCGGAGAAGGTGTGCGCCCAGATCGGAGACTCCTGCCACGGGGTTGTCTACTGGCAGCCCTCGGATATCACTTATTCGGGTTCCGAGTCCGCCTCGCACGAGGTCGCCAACGATTACACGATCGCCGGGTCAAATCTTCAGGCTATCGACGAGTTCCTCTCCGGGGCCGAGGCCCCGGCCAAGGAAGATCCCTTCCATCTCGACTACATGCAGCTTTCTGCCGCGGTGTCGGAGAATCCCCCGGTCGATCCTGACTGGGCTCTCGTTGTCACCGACTCCTCCGCACAGGCCCCCGAGGGTTACTCGGTGATGTCGGCGAAAAAGTGGGCGGAAGGATCCGGGAAGGATACACAACTGTTCTACGGCCCCAGTGGTGACGGCACCGCCGGTTTCATCCCTCTGGCCGCCTACGCGTTGTTGGCAATCTGCGTCATCCTCGTCGTCGCCACGATCGGTAAACGCTCGAGCCTGCAGCGCTTCTTTTCCCCGCTGCACCTGCTGGGCAAGACCCGATCGGGTATCCAGGCCACCGCGTTTTGGGCGGTACTGTTTCCTTACCTGACGGCCACTCTCGCGGCTGTGGCGGCAGGCTTGTGGCTGACCACCGTTGCCCACATCGTCACCACGGGCAGAGTTGGAGCGTGGACACCGTTCATGCCGCTGGGGTTGTGGATCCTGTTCGGGGTTGTGTTCCTAGCTACCAGCGCCACCGTGTTCTTTCCTCATTCCAAGAAGCTCGCGATCAATGGAGCAGTGTAACTCACATAATCCGCTACTATTACCGAAGAAAATTGGGTAAGAGCGAAGAAGAATGAGATTACCCTCGTTTAGTGTACACCCAACTTGTACGGATGTTGTGTCCGTAGGAGAGGATGTTCATTGTGAGCCAAAAACGCAAGAAGTACACGCCGGAGTATCGGCGTGAAGCCGCGAATCTCGTGATTGAGTCGTAGCGCCCGATCGCCCAAGTGGCCCGAGAGATCGGTGTCGCCCCGGGACTTTTAGGCAAGTGGGTCAAAAATGAACGCGAGCGACGCGGTGCTGCCGATGGGATGAGCGAGGCGGACCTTCGAGCTGAGAATGCGCGCCTGCGCCGTGAGCTGGCTGAAGCCAAGATGGATAACGAGTTTTTGTCAAAAGCGACAGCCTTCTTCGCCGCAAAGCAACGCGAGCAGAAAAGTTCGAACTAATGTGGCGAGAGAAGGCAAACTACAGCATCAAACGCATGGCACGGCTTTTAAAAGTGTCTCGGTCTGGATACTACAAATGGGCCCATACGCAGCAGAAGCGACTATCCGGCGACGATGATCGTGCAGCATTTTACGATGATGTTGACCGCAAGATTCACCGGATTTGGAAAGACTCCGATGAGGTCTATGGTGCTCCGCGGATCACCGCAGAGCTTGCCGAGCGCTACCGCATTGCGCTTAACCGTAAGACTGTGGCTAAACGGATGCGCCTGATGGGGCATTGAAGGGATTTCACCGCGGGCGTTTGTCCCGGTGACCACAATTCAATCCAAGCGTAAGTCCACGCTTCCTGACCTGGTCAAGCGCATGTTTGATGCCGGTGAGCTGAATCGGGTGTGGATGTCGGATATTACCTACCTGCGCACCGATGAAGGCTGGTTGTACTTGTGCGCGGTCCGCGATGGCCATTCCCGCCGTGTGCTGGGCTGGGCTATGGATAGTGTGTTATGGATAGTGTGCAAGATACTTCCCTGGTCGAACGGGCCTTGCGGATGGCGCACACGCTGCGCGGTGACATTCCTGATGGGCTGGTGTTTCACGCCGACCGTGGCGCACAGTTTACAAGCGAGCAGCTCTGGGACGTCTGCCGCCGCCTGGGTGTTCAGAAGATTGAAATGGTAGCGGTGTGGTGAGTATCTGGTAGCGCCTGAGTGAGTATCCGGTAGCGGTGTCGGATGCGGTTTGTCTCGTGTGGGTGGGTTAAGATAATGGGGGAACGTTTGGAGGTGGACTAGTGAAGAAGCGGAAGTGGAATGCCGTTGAAACGGTGAAAACTGTTAAGTCGTCAGTGGTTATCATCGTCGATCCTTCAATAGACAGCGTCAGTCTGGCGAATCAGTTTGGAAGAGCCCTCGCGGAGGTGTCCCATTCTGCGCTGATTAAAGGTGACGTTTGTGTCGATTCCAGAACTGGCAATCTGGAATTGCATTTGTATCTTCGGATTAAGAAATTTGCCGAAGCTGCAGGTGCAACCTCGGAAATATTCGGCTTACTAACGCGGTTGATTCCCGAACTTCAGCAGGACGATCTCTCTACCGGCACTAACCTTCTCGCCCCTGCTTAGCAATGTCGTCAGATCGTGTGTTATCGATTGCTAGACGCATCGATCGGATATCAGAATATCTTCCTCGTGTTGTAATGGTTGGGGCTCAAGTCCCAGCGTGGTTCACCGTTATGGTGGGGAATTCCAGGCTGCACGAGACTTTTGGATTCCTGCCCGAGCAGTTCGCGATTCGTACAGACGCGACCCTGATTTGCACTGCGATGGGTCTGGCTGTTTGGGGAGTGTATCTTGAGGGACGACGAGAAAAGACTCTAATAGAGCGAGACGAGCAGCTCGAGCTAGCCCAAAAAGTTTTAGCCACACTAGATCGTCGGCTTGACGACCTAATAGAAGAGCTTACCGAAGAGTTAGGATTAACTTCGGGCGGAAACACCAAGCTTTCGAGTGGTAAATGCGTGCGGATCACTATTTACGCGCATGACCCTACGGACCGAGTTTTTATTCCGCTGGGAAGACGCTCGACGAACCCCCGATTTCGAGATTTTGGGAGAAAGTCCTATCCGGATGACCAGGGACTCATTAGTCGTGCGTGGGAAACTGGTTGGGGCGTCGAGACTGACCTACCGGCCCAGAAAGATCAGTGGGTTGACGAGGTGAGCGAACGTCACTCCATTCCTACGGAAGTTGCAAAACAGTTCCGCTTGAGAGCGCGAAGCTTGGCCGCTTTGCGTCTTCAGGTGGGGCGAGAAAAAGCCGGCGTAATTGTAATCGAAAGTGACGACCCTAAAGGTATCGGCGGAAATGTTGTAGATGACTACCGCTCAAGTCGAGCATACGATGAATTAAGGGCTCTTATGCCGATACTGGTAGCCCGTAACGATTTCGAACACCGCAAAACTAATTCGTATACAAGCGGAAGTACTGTGATTTGATCTTCTCTTCTTACGAATCCGGTTTACCCGGAAAGTTTACTACTGGTGCTGGCAACTCCAAATTGGGACCTTTAAATCCGGGATGTCGGGGGAGGGGTAGTTGAAGTGAGTGCGGAGCCATTTCAGCAAAATTTTCGCGTTTACCCCGGAAGAGATCGCCGCTAGTTTCTGCCGCATCTGACAGGAGGCAACCAGCTGGCGGAATCGGTAGTAGCTGTAATGGCGCTGGCCCGGCTGGGCGGCAGTGGTGGTGTAGCGAGCCCACAATACTTGCAGCGTTTGCTTCGTACGCCCTGTGCGTGCTTTGACGACCGTGTCAAAGTCAATCGGGACGAATTCGCCTTGCCCGCTGGTGCGTTTATCAACGAATATCTCGTCCAGCTCGTCATTCGTCAGCGCCGCGACCTGCTCAACAGTGGTCAAGCCAAGGCTTTGCAGCGCTTGGTTCGCCCGGGAAATCGCGCGATGCGAGCACCCGAGCTGGTCTTCAATCTGGCGGTAAGAACGCTTCTTTATCAGCAGCGTCATCACCGCACGGCAATCCGTCATAAGCGGACTCCTTCCAGTACACGCCGCACCCGAGTGGTGCGGCTACCGGAAGTATCATCCCGAGCGCCCTGAGCTGCTACCAGAAACTCACTGAAGCGCTACCGGATAGTCACGACACTGCTACCAAATAGCCGGTCGCAACAGCCTGGGCATTGCCCAGTCCGTTGGGCGCACTGGCGTGTGTTTCGACAACGCGATGGCTGAATCGTTCTGGTCGACGCTGAAGACCGAATTTTATGACCGGCAACACTGGCCTACCCGTGATGCTGCACGCACGGGTGTCACGCGCTGGATTGAAGTGGTCTACAACCGTCGCCGGCGCCACTCCGCACTCGGGATGCTCAGCCCCGCCGACTTCGAGCACCACATCACCCAGACCACCAACGAAGAAGAAACAGCTGCCTAACTATGAGGTAGCTCCACTACGTGTCCACCATTTGCGGGCAACCCCAACTCCTGGTGCAAGTATCTCACCCCCACAGAGTACGAAGTGCTCGCCGCGTAATAATGCGCTAGAGTAAGCCCCATAATTTCACCACCCCATGGTGTCTACTTTCCGGGGGCCGGGCCCGAGCTAGAGATAGAAGAGGGAGGATCCAAACTTAATCCCCAACAATTAAATATGGTTAAGCAAATACTTCTTGAGATATTCACAAATATAGTTAAATATGCGGAGCCAGAATCGAATGTGATAGTGGCTTTGAAAAATTCTCAGGGGGCGAGGCGCATAATCTTTGTCAACTCTATTGCCAAAGAAAGAAGGTGCTCGTATATGACTACCGGAATGGGCTTGCCGGGAATAGAGCGAGCGGCCTCGAGCATGGGGGGCAGGTAGTAGTGAAGGCCAATTCTCACCTATGGGAAGTCGCTTTGATCCTCCCGTAATACGGGCCTACCCCTAGCTGGGGGGGGATACCTTTGTCTCCAGATTAGGGAGGTGTGACGATTCCCGTGTGGTGAAAAAGGTAGAGGTACACAATGAATTTGTTCCCGGTATCTCAACTAAGTAAAGGGGAAGCTCGATGATGAAATCGGCGTTTGCAATGAAAAGGGCTGCCATTTTCGCGACTGCGACCTTGACCATCTTTTCCACCGCCTCCCCCCGCGCATGAGGAAAGGCCCGCCAATTGGCGGGCCTTTTGTTACGCAAATTTCGCAGCAAGTGTCGCTAGCTCTGCTCTGTTCTGCATTCCGTATTCCCGAAGGAGAGCAGATACCTTCTTCTTGATGGTGATTTCTGCGTAGTTGAGGCGCTGTGCAATCTGCGAATTGGTATAACCCTTGCTAATCATCAGGACGATCGCACGCTCCTCTTCAGACATATCTATATCCTTCAGGTGTTGCTTAGCATCCTGTGTGACCTGTGCGCGCAACATGCGCAGCATTCGTTCAGAGCTTTTCATTGCGATGGCCACGTTGCCGTGAGCTGCGGCGCGGACAGCCCTCATGATCTCTTCAGGGCGTTGGCTCTTGATAACATATCCTGCGGCCCCTTCCGTTAGGCATGTGATCAGGTTGCGATCAGTGTCGAATGCTGTGATTGCCACAAAAACTGGTGGCTTGTCTAGTGTTTTCAACCAGCGGAGAAGCTCGATACCCCCGATATCAGGCATTTGTAGATCCGACAAAACGATGTCGCATTTGTTGGTACTGAGCCAATCAATCGCATCTCGTCCGTTGGCGACGACTCCCACAACATTGAGATCATTAGCTGTGGAGAAATACAGTGGAAAGTACTCCTGGATGTGGGGATCATCATCCACAAGCAGGATGCTGAGAGGCTTCATTTGCACCAGAAGCCACGGAAGCCGTCTCTACAGCCAAAGAATCGGTCGAACGATTCCATTGGGGTTATGCCTCCAGCGAGGTAATGTACAAGAATGTCTATCAATGGTCAGATCCTTTCTCGGGAAGAGGTAGCGAGATTTGCACTGACCACCTCTTGTTAGATGATTGGTAATTGATATTTCCGCCGACAGATGCGCAAAGATTATGTAGATGCCGCAGGCCGAGTTTCAGAGAATTCCTTGTGGTAGGGGTATCAGAGATCGCGTTGTTGAATATCAGTCGTACGTTGTGGTCCCGGACGCCAGCGTAAATAGTGACGGGAGTTTTCGGATCACCGTGTTTGAGAATGTTTGTGACGATCTCCGCGGTACATTCTGACACAACTTGGCATACCTCCTCCGAGAATGTGTACCGGGGTAGCTCGAAAACGCAAGATGTATTAAAACCGTGAGACCGTAGCGAGAGGTCAGCAGCGCGTAAAGAGCTGAGTGGGGCTGGAAAAGTAGCGCGTTGGTTTGGAGTATCAGAGGATAGTTGGAGGGCTTCTATTAAAGCTCTCACGTCTTCAATCGTCTGCCGGGCTGTTTCCGCGCATGGTTCTAACTCTTGACTCAATTCCGGGCGGCGTAGTCTGAGCGCTTCTATCCTTACGACGAGAGATGTGAGATCGGCTGCAATCGTATTGTGAGCCAGCATAATGAGCTCATTTTGTTTGGCATGCACCCATGAACGATCGACATATTTTCGAGCCAGCTCGTGCCGTATCCACCAGCCGCACAGGAACGCGATTACTAAGAGGACAGTGGCGACAGTGGCGGCATAGGGGTCGAAGTAGAATCGCTGTTCCTCGAACGAGTAGAAGCCAACAAGCCAAAAAAGAACCGCGTAGGAAAGGGGAAACCAGAAAGCTCGCTGGGCAGCGACAACGCCCAGTATCGGAAAACCAAGCAGAATCGCTGTTCCCGTAGGGGACTGAAGCGTCCTGGGTTTAGTTCCTACCTCTGCTAAGGAAGGATTGGCACTATGCCCAGAAAGTATTCCGCCGAATTCAAGGAGAAGGCGATCCATCAAGTCCTAGAGATGGTCCGTCTGGAATCCTG
>NZ_CAMPQC010000007.1:0-145953 GCF_946902955.1 Corynebacterium sp. Marseille-P8863
CGTCAGATCGGGCGGCGCGTTTCCCTCGCCGCCCCGGCCGACGGTTGTAGCGGCCCGCGCGTCCTGCGGCGATCGCGCCCAGCTCCCGTTCGACGCGGCCGTACACATCGTCGCCCAAGCCGTCAGCGTCCTCATCGTCACTTTCGCCATCGCTTGGGTTTCTGGGGGCGTCGAGAAGCACTCCGCACCTGGTCGAGCACCTCGTCCGGGTTGGGCCAGCCGACCCAGCCCGCGAGGCGGCGTGCGTACTCCTGCTGCAGGACGGTGTCCTTGATGGAGGCAACGACGGGGACGGTGCGGCGCAGCGCCTGCACGCGGCCCTCGGCGGAGTCGAGCGAGTAGTCGGCGAGCAGGGATTCGATGACGAACTCGAACATGGGCACGCGCTTGGCCACCAGGTCGCGCAGCGCCACGTCGCCGCGGGCCAGGCGCAGGTCGCACGGGTCCATCCCGTCCGGCGCGACGGAGACGAAGGACTGCCCCGTGAACTGCTGGTTGCCCTCGAAGGCGCGCATGGCCGCCTTCTGGCCGGCCTCGTCGCCGTCGAAGGTGTAGATGAGCTCGCCGCGGAAGTAGCTGTCGTCCAGCATGTGGCGACGGATCGCGGAGAGGTGGTCCGCGCCGAACGCCGTGCCGCACGCCGCCACGGCGGTGGTCACGCCCGCCGCGTGCATGGCCATGACGTCCGTGTAGCCCTCCACGATCACGGTCTGGTGCCGCTCCGAGATGTCGCGCTTGGCCAGGTCCAGGCCGAACAGGACCTTCGATTTGTGGTACAGGAGCGTGTCCTGCGTGTTCATATACTTGCCCATCGGGTCGTCGTCGAAGAGCTTGCGGGCGCCGAAGCCGATGGTGTTGCCGGCGGCGTCCTTGATCGGCCAGATGAGGCGGCGGCGGAACTTGTCGATGGGTCCGCGGCGGCCCATGGAGGAAATGCCGGCGTCGATAAGCTCTTGCACCTCGAAGCCGCGGCGGAGCAGGTGCTTGGTCAGGGTGTCCCAGCCGTCGGGCGCGTAGCCGCACTCGAAGCGGTAGATGAGCTCCTTGTCAAAGCCGCGCTCGAGCAGGAATTTGCGGCCCGGCTCGGCCTCCGGGGTCTCGAGCTGCTCGCGGTAGAACTCGTGCGCCGCCTTGTTCGCGGCCAGGAGGCGCTGGCGGGTGCCGGGCTTCACGTCGCGCGCGCCCGTGGATCCGCCCTGGTAGTTGATGTGGTAGCCGATCGTGTCCGCGACCGCCTCGACGGCCTCGGGGAACGTGAGCTGCTCCAGCTCCATGAGGAAGTTGAAGACGTCGCCGCCCTTGCCGGTGGAAAAGCAGTGGTAGTAGCCGCGGGCGGGGCGGACGTGGAAGCTCGGCGTCTTCTCGTCCTTGAACGGGCTGAGTCCCTTCAGCGAGTCGTGGCCCGCCGGTTTGAGCTGGACGTACTCGCCGACGATGTCCTCGATCGCCGCGCGCTCGCGGATCGCCTCGATGTCGCTTTCCGGAATCCTGCCCCTTGCCATGCGCCCATACTATCCCGCGTCTTGTACGGAAAGGACGTGTGTGTCGGTACCGGGCTCGACGTGGCAGGTTACGACTCTGCAGGGATTCTTGTGCTGACGTTGTTTCGCCACCACGGCGACCGCACCGATAGCGCTCACAGCTCAATCAGATACAACAAACGGGAGAATAGTCGTGGAGTTGACGCTATTGCCGGTATACGTCATTCCGGATTAAGCATAAGTTTCCTAGGGCCGAACCACCCGAAGATGGCCGTGCAAACCTCTGCGATAAGAATGCCGATACCGGTCCTTAATTCCACGCACTGGAAGCCATCGTTGACCCCATACACGACTTCTGAGTGAAGCCTCAGGCTCTTCCCCCAGTTTGCCAAGGGACTACTGGCTCGGTTTGCACGCTCCGCATCACCGCCGACCAAGCTCGCATAGTTTGTTCATGGCTACATCGGTGGCATCACTCCACTGTGAATTATCAGCGGCGGCCGCGACGTCATTCTCCAGAAGTCAGGCCCGCGCGATGCGTCCACTCGCATTTTTCCACCACTGTCACTCACTTCAGCATTCGCTTTCCGCGTTACGAGCGATTCCTCTAAGCACGTTCACGGGCCAAAATCGACCGCCTGCCCATCACCGCGGAAGGCGCCTTCGCCGCCCGGAACAAAAAGCCTGTGACGTCCGTGAAAGCGCTTTCAAAAGTTTTCGGAGCATTTATTCATCCGTAACCGAGAGTTCACCAGTATCCACGAGTATTGCTCCATGAAAGCGCGTTCACACACGTCAAAGCGGTTCCTAAACCCAGTGAACCACTTTCTTGGTCCATTGTCTGTTCGCCTACGAAAGGCAAAATAGTGAAATTCCCGTCGATCTTTAAACCTGTGGCTGCATTGCTTACCGTCGCCGCAGTTGCACTTCCCCTCGCTGCCTGCAGCTCGTCTGATGGCGAATCGGGGGATGATCCGATCGTTATCTACTCAAACTCCACCTCCGACGGCCGAGGTGAGTGGCTCACCGATCAAGCTTCTGAGGCCGGATTCAACATCGAATTCGTCGACCTCGGCGGTGGCGATGTCCAGGACCGTCTCGTCGCGGAGAAAGCCAATCCGATTGCTGATGTAGTCTTCGGACTGAACAACGTCTACTTCGAAAACATCAAGGCCGAAGACGTGCTCGAGTCCTACACCCCGTCTTGGTCTGACAAGGTGGAAGCTGGCTTGGGAGACGATGACACATACTGGCCGATCGTCCGTGAGCCAATCATGCTGGTGTACAACGATGCGGCCTTCACCGAGGCGGATGCTCCGAAGGATTGGTCTGACCTTTGGGAGCAGGACCGCTTCCACGACCGCTACGAGGTAGCATCCGGCCTGGGCGGCGCTACGACTCAGATGGTCATCGCCGGCATCCTCTCCCGTTACCTGGATGAGAACGGCGATCTGGGGGTCTCCGACGAGGGCTGGAAGGCTATCGAGGCCTACTACAAGAATGGCCAGAAGTCCGTCAAGGGCACAGATCTCTACGCCCGCATGCAGAGCGGTGAAATTGATGCCGGCCAGATGTGGCTCGCGGGTAAGGCATCCCGTGAAAAGGAATACGGCATTAAGACCTCCGCGGTTCACCCTTCTACCGGTGTACCGATGGCAACACAGCACGTTGCGAAGGTCGCGGGAAGCGACAACCCGAAGGTGGAAGAATTCATCGACTGGTTTGGTTCCGCTGACGTTCAGGCCTCTTGGTCTCGAGAGTTCTTCACTGCGCCCGTCAATGAGGATGCACTGGCTGACGCTGATCAGACCGCGGTGGAAGAAACTGACTCATTCACAGCACAGGACATCGATTGGCAGATCGTCGCCGAAAACTTGTCGGCGTGGGTTGAAAAGATCGAGCTGCAGTATCTCTAGACCTCCGTCTTCTCTGTCCAAAGCCCCGTTTCCTAGCAGACGGGGTTCTTCCTTTTACAATTACGGAGACCTCCATGATCACTTTCGACCACGTAAAGGTCATTTACGACGACTTCGTCGCAATTCCTGATTTTGAATTGGATATTCGCGAAGGCGAGTTTTTTTCGTTGCTTGGTCCGTCCGGCTGTGGAAAGTCAACGGCGTTGCGTACCCTCGCAGGATTCATCTCTCCAAGCGCCGGAAAAATTCTTATCGACGGAAAGGACGTAACGTACGCCCATGCCTCCAAGCGCGGAATCGGCATGGTCTTCCAAAACTACGCGCTTTTCCCCTCAATGAATGTCCGCGAAAACATCGAGTTCGGGCTTAAGACGGCAAAGGTGCCTAAGGCAGAAATCGCTCAACGTGCCTCCGACGCAGCGAATCAAGTTTCGCTCACAAAAGATCAGTTAGGCAAGCAGGTGTCTGAGCTCTCCGGCGGACAGCAGCAGCGCGTCGCAATTGCTCGAGCTCTGGTGATGAAACCACGCATTTTACTTCTCGACGAGCCACTGTCGAATCTCGACGCTCGTCTGCGCAAACAGCTCAGGGTCCAGCTCAAGCAGATTCAGTCTGAGGTTGGTATTACGACGGTTTATGTCACGCACGACCAGGAAGAAGCGCTTTCGATGTCTGATCGGATTGCCGTGCTGAACGAAGGCCGAATCGAGCAGGTAGGTACGCCACACGAACTATACGAGCAATCCGAAACCGAATTCGTGTGCACATTTCTTGGTGAAGTCAACCGTCTTAGCGAACAGCAGATACGGGACTTGAATGACCAGGGTGCTGGTCTGTCACCAAAGCTCTCTCACTACGTTCGCCCCGAAAGTCTGCGAGTAGAACCGGCGGGATCGACCATGAACGGGAACCGACTTCTAGTTCCAGCGGTAATCACCCAAAAGCAATACTTCGGTGATCACTCAGTGATTGAGATAGATGCATTTGGCGCACCGCTACGAACCAGCGTCCGGGATGCCACGGTTGCAGGTATCGATGGAGAAAATCTCAATGTTTCCCTCGATCCAGCGGACATTCGAAGCTTCGACGCTGATAAACGACGAGTTGTCTCATAGTAGGAGCACACAATGAGCAAGAATTCTCTATCGATCCGCTCGATGTTCAAGTCACCACTCAATGTGGTGGTTATGGTCCTGATGGCCTACTTCGTCATCTCGTTCCTCATATGGCCGAACCTGTCTCTCTTGCTTACCGTATTCCGCCCAAACGGTGAGTGGAGTCTCGACGTTTTCCCAAAGCTTTTCGCTTCTGATCGTGCGATGAGGTCGCTCCTTAATTCAATTATCCTTGCATTCGCGCTTTCCTTGACAGTCAATATCGTTGGCATTTTCATCGTCTTGGTCACTCGATACTTCGACATAAGAGGGTCAAGAATCCTCTTCGCCGGATTTGCGACGCCCCTACTGTACGGCGGCGTAGTTCTCGTAGCCGCATACAAAATGATCTACGGACCCAACGGATTCATTACCAGCGGCGTAATGCAATTTTTCCCTGGAATGGACAGTCATTGGTTCCAAGGAGCGCTCGCGGTAATCCTCGTGATGACGTTTTCCGGCACTGGCAGTCACTTACTCTTTCTGACCGATTCGATTTCTAAGATCGACTACCAAACCATCGAAGCAGCAAAACAAATGGGTGCCTCGACCTTTCAGGTGTTCAGAGCTGTCGTTTTACCGGTCCTCCGTCCGATGGTGTTCGCCATCACGATTCTTACTTTCCTCGGCGGTTTGGGAGCGCTGACGGCCCCGTTGATCTTGGGGGGCGAGAACTTCCAAACTATTTCACCGATGATTCTGACCTTCTCCAGGTCCGTCGGCTCAAGAGACCTTGCCGCGACTCTCGCAATGTTCCTTGGGCTGATGACAATTGTGATGCTGGCAATCTTAAACCGCGTCGAAAAAGGCGGCACATATTTCTCCGTCTCCAAAGTGCCGGTAGCGCTTCAGAAGCAGAAGATCGATAACCCTGTCGTAAACGTTGTTGTCCACGTTCTGGCCTGGCTACTGTGGCTTATCTACGTCACTCCGCCTGTGCTGATCCTAATCTTCTCGTTTACCAATGCTTCTGCGATCAGCAATGGCCGTCTAACTCTGCAAGACTTCACACTCGATAACTACGCACGTATCTTTACTGATCCAAATGCGATCAAACCGTTTGTGGTCTCCATCGCGTACTCCGCTGTAGCATCCGTCGTAGTCGTGTTTGCGATGCTGTTTGTCGCACGAATCGTGCAAAGACATCGCAATACTTTCACAATTTGGTTGGAGTACTTGCTACACATCCCATGGCTTCTGCCAGGCACAATGATCGCTCTCGGATTACTTCTTACTTTCAGCAAGCCGCAACCGCTAGTTTTCGGAGCTGTGCTCTCTGGTACGCTTTCAATCCTTGCGATTGGTTACGTGATCGAAAAGATACCGTTCACTCTCCGCATGTTGAAGGCCTCATATACCGGTGTCCCGGACAATTTGGAGGAAGCTGCATCACTTCTTGGGGCGAGCGACTTCACTATTTTCCGAAAAATCCTGCTACCAATTGTGCTGCCTGTGGCTACTGCAATCACCGCTCGAAACTTCAACGCGCTTCTGGATAACTACGACACATCCATTTTTCTGGCGCACCCGTTCTATCAACCGTTAGGCATCTTCATCTATAACGCTACGGAATCAGACACACTCAATGACACCACAGCGCTGACTTTTGTCTACACAGTGCTGCTGATGATCATTTCTAGCCTCGTCCTCTACTTCGTTTACGGACGAAGCGACAAGTCGGCGCGCAAGTTCAAAGACCGACTTCGACGAGGAAATCTCCGACGGACCGCAACGACCAACGAAGTAAAGGAGTCTGCGACAGCATGACTTTCAACGCACTCGGAAAAAGCGATTACGCACACATCAACCAGCGGCTCTTGACGTCAGCAAACTCACGTTCACCTCTGGTTGCAGTCCACCGCGGACAGAATGCTGGCAGCATTGTTGAAAACACCGCACGCGCTGTTCGCGCTGCGGTAGTTTCCGGCGCAGACATCGTTGAAATTGATGTCATTCGGTCAACAGATGGCGAATTTTTCGTGTTCCATAATGGCTTCGAGCGCACATACTTCGGGTTGGACCGAGACATTCTTACTTTGTCCGCAGCAGAAATCGAAGCCCTCCAGTATGAGCAGTACGTAGCGGGCCGAGCAGAAAAATATGGCCTCGAGCAGCTCCAGACGATCCTTCGCTCCTTTCCAGACACGATTCTCAACCTCGACCGGTCCTGGAACTATTGGACGGACCTGTTGCCGTACATGGACCAGTTCGACTGCGCTGATCGGGTCTTTTTCAAATCTCCCGTTTCTATTAAGCACCTCGACGTGCTCGCAGACCATACGGTGAAGTACCCCTACATGCCGATTGTGAAGACTATGGATGAGCTGAAGGAAGTCCTTCGACTTCGCAACATCAATACGGTCGCTGTTGAGCTGGTTGCCGAGAATATGGATTGTGATCTGGCTTCACCTGAAGTAGTGGAGTTACTGCACAGCCACAACTTGCTTGTCTATCTCAATGCTCTGAATCTCCCTAACAGGGTTCCGCTCTTTGTCGGCTGGGATGATGAAGTTTCAGTGTTGGACGATCCGGAAAAGGGCTGGGGCCGGCTAATTGATCACGGAGCGGACATCGTGCAAACCGACTGGCCGATGCTGCTGAACCGTTTCATGTCGAACCGAACTGGAAGCATGTAGGTTATGGAAACAGGTGTCGCTATAATTAGCACTGATCAGAACTCGCAATAGCTCCCACAACGCAGATGAACTCCCCTCGTTACCGTACTGTCCGTGTCACAATGGATGATGTAGCTCGCGCAGCGGGAGTTTCTCGTGCGACCGTTTCCCGGGTAATGAAGGGAAACTCCTCTGTCAGCGAGGACACAATTGCTCGTGTAAACGAAGCAATCTCAACCCTCGGCTACGTCCCCAATGCTGCAGCACAATCACTTGCGGGAAGAAGATCCGAAGTGCCAGTGGTTGGTCTCTTGTTGCGCAACCCCGCGAGCACATATTACGGCTACTTTTATTCGCAAATGCAAAAGCAGTCGGAAGAAAACGGATTCCAACTCATCGCGGCAGCACCCACCGTCCGTGGAAATTTCGCGGACGAAATGTCTGCGCTTGACCGTCTTGTTCGCCTAGGCGTAAATGGCATCTTTCTCGCTACAGGATCCATCCGCCCGTCAGACGTCGAGTCGCTCCTTGATACAGTCCCGATGATTTCTGTCGGACGGCCTGAGCTGCACGACGAAATTACTGCCATCTCTTACGACGAAGAAGCACATGGTCGGATTATGGCCGATCATGTGCTCAATTACGGGCATCAGTCTGTTTGCGTCGTAGACGTTTCCCCCACTATTTCTCCGTCTGAGGCACACCGATCGCAATCCATGATCCGCACTCTTAAACGATCTGGCGCCGACGTCACCGTTGTTGAAGCGAGCGAGGACACCACGCGCATGATTACTGTCCAGCGTGTATTGGAGCTAGTGCAATGCAAACGAGTGACTTGCGTTATGTTCCCTGTTGATTACCGGGCTCTCCAGTTCATTGATTACTGCAGCTTGGCCGGTCTGAAGATCCCGGAAGCAGTGAGTGTAACTGGAACAGATGGTGTTTTCACTCAATGGCAACATTTCGGGTTAGCAACTCTGCGGTTGCCTGTGGAAGGAGTTGCTGCACGTGCCGCCCATATAATGGGGTCGCGATTAGAAAACCCAAGGCAAGCAGTTATCCACGAAACGCTTTTAGGATCCTTTGTTCCAGGGCGGACGCTAGCTACAGCACACCAGTTCCCGGAACAATCCCTATAATTCCGGTTCAATGTCAACGGCTACGTTCAACGTCGGGCACAGGGTCCCAGGTTAACGAGCAGAATGCCTACCCCTCCTATGCTGGAAAGCAAAGTCCCAAACGTTGTGGTAGAACCGACCGGCTGCCACCTCAAGTGGTTCCCATGCGATTTTCCCCCTCAGCGACAACTTGTTGAATCGAGGCAATGCGCAGGCTCAATCTTTTAGATTTCGAGCAGTTCTCGGGCCTGGTCGACAATGTTATTCAAAATTGCAGAAACCCCACCGATAATCGCGAGGACAATTGCGATTGCTCCGAAGACAGCGCCTCCAGCGAAGATACCTACGTTTTTGCTAGTATCCGCCGATCCCTTAGATTCGTGGCTCGTATTTGAGGCCGGCGTAGCAGTCACCGTGGTAGTTTTTGGCTCATTATCTCCGGTAGTGGCCGGAATACTGGTTGTGGCCTGCACGGAGGTAACTGCAGTTTCTGCACTTGGGGCGGATGCAGTAGCGATCGTCGTCAAGGTCTCCTGTGCTTGCGAACCCGCGGGGACCGGATCTGCCTGCACCCAATCCACAGACATGTAATCAGGATGGCTGAAGCTAAACGTGATGCGATTTGTTCCGCGCTGCAGCTGAAATTGCCCAAGGTTAATCACGCTAAAGTTCCGGTTGTGAGTGGTGTTCGGGGCCGGAACAGCGCCCTTCTGACCGTCTTCGGTCTCTACTGTTACGACGCCCCCTGGCTCGGTATCTGAAGATTGACGCATGGACAACTCATACACCCCATCGGTCGGAACATCGAAGTCTAACGCCCAGAACTCACCATCCCTGATGTATTGAATAATCTTTGCTCCGTCAAGGTTGCAGGCATCAACCGGGCTTTCTGGGTGTATAACTGGTGCCGAGCACTCATTCTTCGAGTCAGCATCCGAATACAAAGCGGGGTCATTCACATAGTCTTCGGCCTGAACCCTAATTGAATCGGGGCGGAGTCCGCTCTTAGTTACGTCCGCTCCGTTACGCCAAGCCGAAATCGCTTTCACGTTGTCAGTCTGAATCACGTCCGCTCCCCGCGACAGGTGGTACCCCCAGCCTGTTGAGGGATCTAGCAGTGAGGCTTCATCGGTATGTCCACCAGAGATCGAGTTCCACATTGAATCCGCAAACACCGCAGTCTTTGCATCTACTTTCTCCCAAAACTCATCGGTTCCCTGAAAGTCTTCCGGCGAACTCCACGGGATCTCAATCATGTCGGGTGTGTACTCGCCGAACTGCTCGAACTGGTCTTCCATGTCATCGCCGATGATGTGCATATAGAAGGCTTCGGGATGCTTTTTCATGAAGGCAACGGCGTCGGGCACGTTGGGAGAGCCTTGAAACAGCCCGTAGTCGAGCATGTCTCGCGCAGATAGTTCTTCGTACATCTGCTCACGGTAGTCCCAACCCTTGTCTAGGTCGATGAGCACATTTTCACCTTTAACCGCGTCGAGTAATTCATCAAGGGTCGGAACCTCGTACGAGGTGATCGCCGAGGGTCCGTTGCCAAGAGACTGTCGTAATCGTAGCTGTTTGATCTGCTCAAGAGTTAAGTCTGCTACTTCCCCCGTTCCATTTGTCGTTCTATCGACCGTCGGATCATGCATCAAAACGAGATGCCCGTCGGCAGTCCTCCGAATGTCGGTTTCAAGAATGTTTGCTCCGTCTCGAATCGCTGCTAAAAATCCGGGGATCGAGTTTTCCGGAAAATCCCTCCACTGGCCCCGGTGGGCCGCAATCCAGGGGGTTGGCGCATCACCCAAGGGAAGGCGCAATTCGGAAACCGATTCGATTGAGTGAGTAGGTGACGTCTCCACCGCATCTGCTGAAACCGTCATGGAGGCGAGCTGGGCAATTGCCGTAAAAATTGCCACTTGACGTGCAAAAATGCTGACTTTCTTCACATTAGAATAAGACCACCGGTTAGGAGTTTTCGCAATGGTTTCAGGCAGCCATTGATAAGTGCATATACTGGCGTTTTAACCGTCAGACAAGGCGTCGGTCATGAAAGATTCCAAATAAATTTACTCCAAATTATTCTGGTGCTAGACGCCGTTGCCAAAGTCACGGGTATCTGCCTCTCAGATGTCGCTTTCCGGAATCCTGCCCCTTGCCATGCGCCCAATCGTAGTGTGCGACAATGCGTGGCGTGAAAAAGCTTGTCGTCGCACTCGCGGGCGTGCTCAGCGCATGCTCGCTTATCGACGCCCCCGCGTCCCCCACCATCCCAACCTGCGAAAACCTCCCGCAAGAGGCCCGCGAGACGATCTCGCTCGTGCAGCGTGGTGGGCCGTTCCCCTACCCCGACAACGACAACGCCCGCTTTGGCAACTACGAGGGCGTACTCCCCGACGAGGACTTGAACTTCTACCGCGAGTTCACCGTGGACACGCCGGGCGTGTCGCACCGCGGCGCGCGGCGCATCATCACCGGAAGCCGCGACAACGACGGCGGCGCCGGCGACGAGACCCCCGAGGTGTGGTACTACACCGCCGACCACTACGAGAGCTTCTGCGAGGTTCAAGATGTATAGGACAGGACACGGACGGAACCGGAACCCGGTGCTGCTCACCGCGCCGGTGCACACGGTCGCGGACGTCGCCGGGGCGATCTCCGTCGCGGTGTTCGGGCCCGAGCGCCCGGCGCCGCGCAATCTCGACGGCCTCGCCGACCTGCTGCGCGAGGCCCGCTCGGCGCGCGTGGTCGCCTGCGACTGGCACCTGCCGGCGGATGAGACGCGCAAGGTCGCCGCCGTCTTCCGCGACAACCGCGTCGAGCTGGTGCGCTAACTAGACCTGGATATTCGCGAGGTCCGAAAGGTCCGGGAACTCCGGCAGCGCGAGCCCGAACTGCGGGCCGACCGTAGCGAGCACCGCGAGCGACACACCGAGCGCCGCGAGCAGGGAGAACACCACCACGCCTGCGGTCGCGCCTGCCGACGACGCCTCGCCCCGGTGCGGCTGCGAGCTGCCCGGCGCGGGCGCGCTCTGCACGGGATCCGCGGTGGGCAGGTCGACGTTAGCCAGCTTCGCGCTACCGGCAAGCAGGTTGTGGCAGCGCAGCTCCGCCTGCTCGAGCGCCTGGTGGTAGGCCAGGCGGTCGTTGAAGTACTTGCCGGTGGCGTCGTTTTGCAGCACGTACGCCAGCGAATCCGCCTTGTCCTTGGCCAGCCCGGGGAACGCGGCCTGCAGCTGCTGCGTCAGCGAGCGCCCGTTTTCGCGGTCCCCCGCAGTGGTGGTGGCCGTGGTATCGGCGACGTTGACGGCGCCCAGGCCCGCGACCGCCTCGGCGGTCGGGCCGAACGGGACGTCGGCGGCGGACTCGGACCCGCGCACCTCCAGGTAGTGCTCCGCCAGGCTGCGGGGCATGACCTTCTGCAGGAGGTCGATGTCGTTGTAGGCGCTAGCCTCGGGGTAGACGTCCTCGATGGCGCGGACCCACGTGCCGGCGATCCGCTTGCCGCCCAGGTCCTTTTCCTCGCTCTTGAAGGAGTCGGCGTAGGCGCGCTCGGCGGCGGTCATCGTGAGCGTGCAGGACGCCTCGCCCTTGGGCGCGAGCTCCGCGGCCGTGGCGTGCGGGGCGAGAAGGGCTGCGGCGGCGAGGGCCGCGGCGGAGGAGGCGGGGAGGTATGAAGTGCGCATGGTGCGTGTCCTTTCTGTGAGCCGTCTACTTGTTGTATCGGGAGTTGCGGTAGGAGCGTAACGGTGGCTGTGGCCAAGTTGCATATTCCAGGGACGGTTTTAAGGTGTGAGATATTACATTTGTATCTCTCAAAGGAGTCACGCATGCGTAGTCGTACCGTCATCGCGTTAGGGGTCTCAGCCTCGATCGCGCTCTCGCCAGTCACAGCCACTGCAAACCCGAGTGCTGCGGTTCCGGTCACGGTCGGCCAGAACGGCACTTCGCTTCACGTAGGCGATGTAACGGTGCCGGTTACGGCGGCTGTCGCCGCCGTTGCCGGTATCGGCGTGCTCATAGGCGGCGCGCTCACTGTAGCCATTCAGGTGCTTCTGGCCGCAGGGGCAGAGAAGAACGAAGAGGGAGTGTCATCCAGCGATCTCCCAAGTGCAGAGTACGTCAGTCGTTTTGACTTCAGTGCGACTGAGCATGACCCCGCGATCGGCGGGCTCAGCGGCATGGATCAGCTCGAGGATGGGCGATACATCGCAATTTCCGATGACAAGCATGAACACGGCCCTATCCGCGCATACATCTTCACTACTCAGGATCATCGCAGGTTCGCGCATGAAGGTGAGGTGCGCCTCACGCTTCCTGACGGCTCCGACTACACCGAATTCATCGACGCGGAAGAGATTCGCCAGCTGCCCAATGGCAACTTGTTGTGGACCACCGAGGGAGACGCGCGCGAGGGACAGGTCGCTCCACCGCAACTGATTGAGTCGACCGCTGCTGGTCGCGAAGTCCGCCGAATCAATCCACCCGCATACCACTTCCCCGATGGACACGACACGAAGGGCATCCACCACAACAACGGACCGGAAGCAATGACATTGGCGGATGGTGGTACAACCGCGCTGACAATCAATGAGAATGCGCTCGCGCAAGACGGGACCAGCAACGATCCGAAGCACAGCTCAGTCAATCGCATCACCGAATATAACCTGGCCAACGGAAACGCCACTCACGAGTACGCGGTACGCGCGAACCCCGGTCGCGGAATCACATCCGTGCTCGAGGCAGAAGACGGGTCGCTCTATGTCCTTGAGCGCGGGTTCTACCCTGAGCTGGGAAAAAGCGGCGAAGTCCGCGGAGAGATTTACCGACTCACACTCAGCGGCGCGGACGATGTTCTCGGCAAGGACACGCTCGACGGGACTGAGCAGCTCGCAACTAAAGAATTGGTGTACGACTTCGCCGACAACCCACCGCAGCCCGACAACGTCGAGGCACTTTCATGGGGGCCAATGCTGGATGACGGCCGCCGTACCCTCCACATTGCTGTCGACGACAATTTCAGCGACACACAGTCAACACTATTTCACACAGTTCTTGTGCCGTAAGGGGGCGGGGGAGCGTCGATAAGCAACGCCCCCCCACTTTGCACCACGCCGTGTGATGTGTGGCATACTTCTCACAGTTGTGACACGAACCACGGAAAGAAAGCTGGCGTATGAACTCGTTACTCCTTGTCATCATCGGACTCGCCATGATGGTGGCCGGCTACCTGCTGTATTCCAGGTTCCTCGGCCGCAGCGTGTTCAAGCTGTCGGACGCGTTCCGCACGCCGGCGCACACCATGGAAGACGGTGTGGACTACGTGCCCACGAACAAGTACGTCCTGTGGGGCCACCACTTCACCTCCGTGGCGGGCGCGGCGCCGATCATCGGGCCGGCCGTCGCCGTGATCTGGGGCTGGCTGCCGGCGTTTCTGTGGGTCACGCTCGGCACCGTGTTCTTTGCGGGGATGCATGACTTGGGGGCGCTGTGGGCGTCGCAAAGGCACAAGGGCCAGTCGATTGGCACGCTGTCCGGGCGCTACATCGGCGCGCGCGGGCGCAACCTCTTCCTCGTGGTCATTTTCCTGCTGCTGCTCATGGTGAACACCGCGTTCGCCGTGGTGATTTCGAACCTGCTCATCGCCACGCCGTCGGCGGTCATCCCCACGTGGGGCGCGATTATCGTCGCCGTCCTGATCGGCCAGGCGATTTACCGCCTCAAGTGGAACCTGCCGCTGGTCTCGCTGGTCGGCGTGGCCGCGCTCTACGCGCTCATCGTGCTCGGCGACCGCTTCCCCGTCGCCCTGCCCGAAACCGTCATGGGCATCCCGGACCGAGGCGTGTGGATCATCCTGCTGTTTGTCTACGCCTTCATCGCCTCGCTGCTGCCGGTGTGGGTCCTGCTGCAGCCGCGCGACTACATCAACGGCCTGCAGCTGTTCGTCGGCCTTATCATCCTGTACGGCTCGTTCTTCATCGTCCGCCCGGAGATCGTCGCGCCGACGCTCAATGACGCCGTCCCCGCCGGCACCCCGAGCATCTTCCCGCTCCTGTTCGTCACCATCGCGTGCGGCGCCGTCTCCGGCTTCCACGGCATCGTCGCCTCGGGCACGTCAGCCAAGCAGCTGGACAAGGAGACGGACGCGCGCTTCGTCGGCTACTTCGGCGCCGTCGGCGAGGGCCTGCTCTCCCTGGGCACCATCGTGGCCACCACCGCCGGATACAAGACGCTCGCCGACTGGGAAAGCGTGTACAACGAGTGGAACGCCGGCGGCGTCAACGCGTTCGTCGAGGGCGGCGGCGCGCTCATGAACGAGGGCCTCGGCATCCCGACGTCCCTGTCCGCCACCATCCTGGCCACAATGGCCGTCCTGTTCGCCGCTACCACCATGGACTCCGGCGTGCGACTGCAGCGCATGGTCGTCGGCGAGATCGCCGAGATCATGGGCGTGAAGCTCTCCGGCCTGGTCGCCACCATCATCGCCGTCGGCGCCGCACTGGGCCTGACGTTCTCCACCGGCATGGACGGCTCCGGCGGCATGATCATCTGGCCGCTGTTCGGCACCACCAACCAGCTCATGGCCGGCCTCACCCTGTCCGTCCTGGTAGTCATCCTGACCAAGCTGCGCCGCCCCACCCTGCCGCTGCTCATCCCGCTGGTGTTTGTCACCCTCATGTCGCTCTGGGCCGCCGTGCTGCAGCTGCGCACGCTCTTTGAGGCCGGCAACTGGCTGCTGCTGGGCATCGACGTCGTCATCATTGTTGCGGCCGTGTGGGTGGTGGTTGAGGCGGTGGCGTCGATTAGCAAGGCGCGCCGCGAGCCCGCGATGACCTGGGACGACGAGTATGCAACTGCTTAAGCGCCTCGGGGCGGGCCTCAGCGAGTTCTACCAGGCGCCGTACCGCCGCGAGTTCGCCCGCGCAGCCCGCGAGGAGGACGACCTGTTTACGCTGCTCGTGGCGTCGGAAACGCTCGGCATCCCCAATCCGGCCAGCTACTACACGCTCGAGTTGCTGCCGCTGCTGTACGACGACTTCCACGCCTGGCACACCCGCATGGGCATGGAACGCTCACCACTCGACGGGATCTCATGCTGCTAGACGCACCAGTCATGTTCTTCGGCGGCAAGGGCGGCGTGGGCAAAACCACCATCTCCGCCGCCACCGCCGTGCGCCTCGCCGCGCGCGGTCGCCGCGTCTTGCTCGTCTCCACCGACCCCGCCCACAACCTCGGCCACATCTGGGGCGCAATGCTTCACGACGCCCCCACCACCCTCGAACCACACCTCGACGCCATCGAGCTCGACCCGGCCGCCATCACGCAGCAGCACCTGCGCGCCGTCGGCGACTCCATGCGGGCGATGATGCCGGAGCGCCTCCACCGCGAAGTGGACCGGCACCTGGAAATGTCGCGCCACTCCCCCGGCATGCACGAGGCGGCGCTGCTCGAGCGCATCGCCGACCTGGTTGCTGGGTCCGAGTACGACCACCTCATCTTCGACACCGCGCCCTCCGGCCACACCTCCCGGCTCGTGGCGCTGCCGGAGCTCATGGCCGCCTACACCGACGGGCTGCTCGAGCGGCGCGACAAGTCGGACAAGTTCAGCGACCTCGTCCGCGGCATGGGCGGCTCGAGCAACGGCGGCTCGCCCGTCGACCGCCGCAACCAGCAGATCCGCGCCACGCTGCTCGCCCGTCGCCGCAAGTTCGAGCGCCTGCGCGCCGTGCTCACCGATCCCGCCGAGTGCGTCTTCCACATCGTGCTCACTGCCGAGCGCCTGCCCGTGATGGAGTCGATGGAGTTCTACGAGGAGCTCACCGCGAACGGGGTGCACGTGGGAAGCGCGATTGTGAACCGACGCACGCCGGATGAGGCGGGGGCGTTCCTGGAGGGGCGGCGGGGCGTGGAAGCGCAGGCGCTCGCGCTCTTGGACTTACCGGTGCCGGTGGTGGAGCTGCCGTGGCTCCCGGGCGAAATCGGCACGCGCGAGGTGCTCGGGCAGATCGCGGAGCGGCTCTAGGCGGAGCTACAGGAACCCGTCGAAGGCGGCCGCCTTGTCCGCCACGCGCTCCAGGCGCGACTCCGTCATCGACGCGATCTGGTCCACGATCACCCGCTCGCGCTCCAGGTCCGTGTCCGCGGCCTCGAACCAGGCGCGGAACACGGTGTCCAGCGTGCCGGGCGCGCCGGCGCGAAGATACTCGTGGACGCGGAAGATGCGCTCGCGCTGCCGGTCCTGGCGCGCGATGTGGGCGGGCAGATCCATCACGTAGAGGACGGCGACCGTCTTGAGCAGGCGGACCTCGGCCTCCGCGTCGGGCGGGACGACGAGGTCGCCGTGCGCCCGGCCGAGCCCCGTGGTGAGCTCCTGGTTCGCTGGACTCGCAAGCGTGGCCTCCGTGACCGCGCCGACGTAGCGCCCCACCAGCTGCGAGGTCAGGGACTTCAGCCCCGTCCAGGACCGCAGCGTGAAGTCAAAGTCCGCGGCCGCGGCGATGGCGGGCAGGGAGCGGAGGCGATCGGCGGCGTCGATGAGCTGGTCCGCCGTGCCGCCGAAGGCGTCCGCACCCTTTTGCGCCAGCGCGGCAAGCTCCACGAAGTCCCACAGGACCTGCAGGGAGACGCGGCCGGAGACGATGCCGTCCTCCACGTCGTGCACGGAGTAGGCGATGTCGTCAGAAAAATCCATCACCTGGGCTTCCATCGGCGGGCGGTCGTCGGTGTGCCCGGCGCGCGCCCAGGCGAGCACGTCCGCGTCCTCGTCGTAGGCCGAGTACTTGCGGTTGATCGTGCCGTCCGCGTTGGTGCGGGTGCGCGGGTACTTCACGGCGGCGTCGAGGGAGGCCCGGGTGAGGTTGAGTCCGTATGAGGTGGCGTCGATAAGCACTTTGGGCTCGAGGCGCGCGAGGATGCGCAGGGTCTGCGCGTTTCCCTCGAAGCCGCAGGGCGCGACGTCGTTGAGCGCGTTTTCCCCGTTGTGGCCATACGGCGGGTGGCCGATGTCGTGGGTCAGGCCGGCCATTTCGCACAGGTCGGGGTGCAGGCCGAGGCGGCTGCCGATCCCGCGCGCGATCTGCGCGACCTCCAGCGAGTGCGTCAGGCGCGTGCGCGGGGTGTCGCCGTCGCGGGGGCCGACCACCTGCGTCTTATCCGCAAGCCGGCGCAGCGCGGCGGAGTGCAGCACGCGGGCCCGGTCGCGCGCGAAGGCGTCGCGCGTGTCCTGCTCGGGCGCGATCTGCGCCTGCTTCGGGGCCTCCGGCGCGCGGCGGGCGAAATCCTCAGTTGTATAGGTGTACACGCCCCAAGCGTAAAGGCTGCAGCGCGCGTTCCCCGGTTGCGACTACCCTAGTTGGCATGAATTCGCGCTATCTACGCATCGTGGCAACCGCGCCGCTCATCGCCGGGGCATTGCTTATCGACGCCCCCATGACCGCCGCCCACGCCACCCCGCCAACCCCCGACGCACCGCCCGTCCTCGCGCAGGCCGTGGACACCGCGACGGCGCCGGGCAAGCTCGCGCAGCCCGTCACGGACGAGGCGGGTGTGCTCTCCGAGGCAGAGCTGGCCAGCGTCAAGGACGCCGTGTCGAAGGTGAGCCAGGAGAAGCACCTCTCGCTGCGCGTGGTGTACACGAGCTCGCTGGGCAACCTGACCGGCCCGCAGTGGGCGGAGCAGGCCGCCGCCGCGAACGGCCCGAACACCGCCGTGCTGGTCGTCGCACCCGACGAGCGCGACTACGGCGTCTTCGGCGGCAACGACTGGGCGCAGAAGGACATCGACGCGATGGACGCGGCCGCCTACGAGAAGCTGTCCGCCGAGGACTGGGCGGGCGCCGGCACCGCTGCGGCTGAGGCCGCAATCAGCGGCAAGGGCGGTTCCGGGAGCGGCGGTTCCGATGGCGGCTCGGGCGCCGGCTGGGCCGCGGGCGGCGTCGGCGTGCTCGCACTCGCCGGCGGCGGCGCCTACGTAGCGTCGCGCCGCAACACCAAGAAGCAGAACGCGAAGCAACTCGAGTCCGCCAAGGCGCTCACGCCCGGCGACACCGATTCGCTCGGCCGCCTGCCCACGCCGACGCTCGAGCAGGTGGCGCGCGACGCCCTCGTCGCCGCCGACGAGTCGATCACACAGGGCAAGGAGGAGCTGCAGGTGGCGTCCGCGGAGTTCGGCGCCGAGCGCGTGCGCCCGTTCACCTCGGCGATGAACCAGGCGACCTCCACGCTGCAGCGCGCGTTCCACACCCACCAGAAGCTCTACGA
This sequence comes from Corynebacterium sp. Marseille-P8863, assembly GCF_946902955.1. Classification (NCBI taxonomy): domain Bacteria; kingdom Bacillati; phylum Actinomycetota; class Actinomycetes; order Mycobacteriales; family Corynebacteriaceae; genus Corynebacterium; species Corynebacterium sp. Marseille-P8863. The sequence continues at coordinate 18,541 of NZ_CAMPQC010000007.1, forward strand.
CGCCATCCCGGAGACCGAGCCGGAAAAGCGCGCCATGCTCATTGACATCATCTCCAGCTGCGGCAAGGCCGAGGAGGCGCTCAAGGCGAAGACGGATGAGTTCAACGCCATGCGCGGCACGCTCATGCGCGCCGACGAAGAGGTGAACGCGCTTCGCGCCCGCACCATCGACATCCGCGCGCGCATCGAGCCGGCGAAAGCGACGCTGGAGGAACTGCGCAGCCGCCACAACGCGGGGATGCTGCACTCGATCGATGAAAACGTCGACGTCGCCGAGTCCTCGCTCGCGGAAGCCGAGCAGCAGCTCGGCGAGGCCAGCGCGCTCGCCGCGAAGCCCGCGGGCCAGCAGGGCGCGCTTATCGACGTCCTCGCCACCGCCACCCAAGCCGTCAAGGTCGCCGACACCAACCTCGCTGCCATCGAGCACGCCGAGGACAACCTGGCCAAGGCGCAGCACAACCTGCCCGCGCTGATCAAGGAGATCGAGGGCGAGCTGCGCGAAATCGACCAGGTTAAAGGCTCCACGCAGCAGGGCGCGCGTATCGACGTCGCATCCCTGGACGCCATCGCCGCGCAGGCCCGCGAGGCCCTGTCACAGATGGGCGACCGCGCTGAGACCGACCCGCTCGCCCTCTACACCGAGCTGACGGACCTGGATGGGCGCATCGACGCCGAGCTGGACCGCGCCAAGGGTGTTGCCAACGACCAGTCCCGCGCCCTCCAGCTGTTTACCCAGCAAATGCAGGTGGCCACGACCCAGATCCAGTCGGCCGAAGACCTCATCCGCTCCCGCGGCCGCATCATCGGCTCGCACCCACGCTCCCTGCTCGCCGAGTCCCAGCGCCAGTACGCCGAGGCACACCAGCGGCGGACCAGCGACACCCGCGGCGCGATCGACTTCGCCCGCGCCGCCACGGACACCGCGCGGCGCGCCTACCAGGCGGCCAAGGACGACGTGGACCACTACCGCTCCCAGCAGAACCGCCAGACCGCCGGCGACATCGCGCGCGCAGCCATGTGGGGCGCGATTCTCAGCGGCGGCTTTGGCGGCGGTGGCGGTGGCGGCGGCTTCTCCGGCGGTGGCGGTGGCGGCAACATTAGCCGCGGCGGCACGTTCTAGCAGCACAGACAGGTGTCCCGTTGCTAGAACGGCCGGGGTTCCGTAGTGTCTGAATCACAGCTGCGATACATTAGATCCACATAAGCTTTGGTTGGCAAACATCAGCCAGCCACCACGAGCGGAAGCGGGAGGTTTTCACGATGAGGGCGCTTATCACCAAGCAACTCACCCCTGAAGACCTCAACGAGCTCGACGCACTCCGCCGCTGCTCCAGTTCGGCTGCGGCGCGCGAAACACTGGCGCAGCTCGTGTCGGCGTTGCGCAGGGGCGAGAGCATCTACGTCGGCTCGCCGGACGACGCCGAGTAGGGGTGGATTAGTAGCGGGTGCGGCGCACGGGGGCGTCGATAAGCGTCAAGCACCACGTCATGAACACGATGTCCAAGGTGATCTCCCGCGGGACGGTGACCGCGAGATCGCCGTTCGCGCGCGCGACGGTCAGCGCGACGATGTTCCCCTGGGCGTCAACGATCTCGCGACGCGGGCGCAGCCCAGTCCGGTTGAGCTCGTATGCGGCACCGTTGCAGTCCGCGGCGTAGCGCGCGACGGTGAACGACGTTTTGCGGACCGCGAACTGCTCGCCGTGCGCGCCCTCAGCGCGCAGGTCAGCCGGGTTTTCGCTGGTGAAGCGGAGGGTCGTGGCGCCGAAGCGCAGCGTGCCGTCCTCCACCGCAGCGAGGCGCGCGCCGCCCTCGGCGGGCGGGTCATCGTCCTCGCGGATCAGCAGGTTGTCGCGCCAAATCACAGCACGAACACTAGCACGGCAACAAGCGAGAAGAGCAGGAGCGTTGCGATCAGCACGTTGGAGGAGACGATCTTGCGCGCCTCCAAGATTTCGCGGGATACCCAGGCGAGCGCGGCGACGTCGAGAAGCGAAAGCTCGGTCTCGCCCTCGAACTCCAGGATGGCCTTGCGCACGCCGTTGTGATCGGAGGTGAACTGGGCGACCTTCGTGCCGGAGGCATCGTCGACGATCCAGTTCTTCGAGGTCTCCGCGACCATCTGGTAGGTGCGGCCCTCCACGTCGACGCGGATCTGCTTCGCGCGCTTCAGCGAATCGTGCGCGCGCACGAACTCGCTGCCGCCTCGCGACGCCACCGCACCCGACTCCGGCGACGCGAGCAGTTCCCACTGCTGCCCCGCCACGACGGCGCGGTCGTGCGTGAACTCGCCGAGCACTTCGGGGCCTGCCTCGGCGAGCAACTTCAGGTTGTCCCGATCCGAGCGGTCCCAGCTGACGTAGTGCATCGCGCTTATGCCCCGATCAGGCGGGCGGCGAGGTAGGCCTCGAGCTCGTCAATCTTCACGCGCTCCTGCTCCATCGTGTCGCGCTCGCGGACAGTGACCGCGTTGTCCTCGAGGGTGTCGAAGTCGTAGGTGACGCAGAACGGCGTACCGATCTCGTCCTGGCGGCGGTAGCGGCGGCCGATCGCGCCGGAGGTGTCAAAGTCGACATTCCAGTACTTGCGCAGCGTGTTCGACAGCTCGCGGGCGGGGACGGACAGCTCCTCCTTCTTGGACAGCGGCAGCACTGCCACCTTCACCGGAGCCAGGCGGCGGTCCAGGCGCAGAACGACGCGCTTGTCGGTGCCGCCCTTGGCGTTGGGCGCCTCTTCCTCGTCGTACGCGTCCACCAGGAAGGCCATCATGGAACGGCCCAGGCCGGCGGCCGGCTCGATGACGTAGGGGATCCAGCGTTCCTCGTTGGCCTGGTCGTAGTAGGACAGGTCCTCGCCGGAGCCCTTCGCGTGCACCGAGAGGTCGTAGTCCGTGCGGTTGGCCACGCCCTCCAGCTCACCCCACTTGGAGCCCTTGAAGCCGAAGGCGTACTCCACGTCCACGGTGCGCTTGGAGTAGTGCGACAGCTTCTCCTTCGGGTGCTCGTACAGGCGGAGGTTCTCCTCCTTGATGCCCAGGTCGACGTACCAGTTGTAGCGGTCATCAATCCAGTACTGCTGCCACTCTTCATCCTCGCCCGGCTTGACAAAGAACTCCATCTCCATCTGCTCGAACTCGCGGGTGCGGAAGATGAAATTGCCCGGGGTGATCTCGTTGCGGAAGGACTTGCCAATGTTGGCGATGCCGAACGGCGGCTTCATGCGCGACGAGGTCATCACGTTCTTGAAGTTGACGAAGATGCCCTGGGCGGTCTCGGGGCGCAGGTAGTGCAGGCCCTGCTCATCATCCACCGGGCCCAGGAAGGTTTTGAGCAGACCGGAGAACGCCTTCGGCTCGGTCCAGTCGCCGGGCTGGCCGGTCTCCGGGTCGTTGATGTCTGCCAGGCCGTTCTCCGGCTCGTGGCCGTGCTTCTCCTCGTACGCCTCGATGAGGTGATCGGCGCGATAGCGCTTGCCGGTATGGCGGGACTCCACCAGCGGGTCCGTGAAGACCTCGACGTGGCCGGAAGACACCCACACCTGGCGCGGCTGGATCACGGACGTGTCCACGCCCACGACGTCGTCGCGGGACTGCACCATGTGGCGCCACCACTGGCGCTTAATGTTTTCCTTCAGCTCTACGCCCAGCGGGCCGTAGTCCCATGCCGAGCGCGTACCGCCGTAAATCTCGCCCGCGGGGAACACGAGTCCACGGCGTTTGCAGAGGTTGACAACGGTATCGATCTTGCTGGCGGGCACGGATAGCCTCCTGTAATCCGGTTTCGGGTAACGGTGCTAGTGTAGCCCAGCGCACGCCCGGCGTATGCGCATGGGGCGCGCACCGCGCGAATGCCCCACGCCCGCTCAAGCCCTTGGGCAAGAAACTGGCAAAAGCCTCGTAAATTTCCTAAACTGAGAATTCTGAGAACGCCCACAGCGATTAGAAAGGGGCGGCGCCTTGGCACGACGTAAACGAAGCGCCCCAGCAAACCTCGACGCAACCGCGGAGCTCATCAGCGCGCTGAACTCCGAGCTGCGGCTGCAGATTTTGCTCATGCTGTACAACGGCGATCACGTGGTCCACGAGCTGGTGGCCAACCTGAAGAAGTCTCAGCCGCTGATCTCGCAGCACCTCCGCGTGCTCAAGTCCGCCGGGCTGGTCACCTCCTCGCGCTCCGGCCGCGAGGTGATCTACAGCCTTGTGGTGCCGGAGGCCGGAGATGTCATCTTCGCGCTCTCCCGGGCCGCCACCCGGGTGACCAAGGAGGCAGAGGAAGCGAACGCCGAGCGCGACGATCTGGCCGAGAAGCGCAGCGAACGCGAGCACGGCGGGGACAGCGACGCGCCTACCTCCCCCGGCGTGGGCGCCGGCATGGGCGCGGCGATCGTGGCCCCACCAACGATGTCCCCCACCGTGGCTCCCACCGCGGACCCCGGGATCGTTCCGCAGACCCCGCGGCAGCCGGTGGAGTAGCCGCGCTACCGTAGATAAGTATGGCACAGCAGCACCAGAGGACGCCGAAGGAGCCCATCCCCAAACTCGGAGCGCGCATGACGCGCCAGCGCACGGCGGTGGTGGAGACGCTGCGCGACGTCGATAAGTTTGCCACCGCCAAAGAAATCCACGCCGAGCTGGATGCGCGTGGAGAGAAGGTCGGCCTGACCACCGTGTATCGCACGCTGCAGTCGCTCGCGGAGATCGACGCCGTCGACGTGCTCCAGAACGCCGACGGCGAGACGCTCTTCCGCCACTGCATCACCGAGCACCACCACCATCACCTCGTGTGCACGAAGTGCGGCTGCAGCGAGGAGATCGACGGCGGGCCCATCGAGGCCTGGGCGCGCGAAACCGCGAACTCGTTTGGCTACCAGCTCGTCGCCCACGACGCCGAGATCTACGGCATCTGCGCCGAGTGCAGGAAGCTTCTCGACGCCAACGCGTAGCCTTACTTCTCCGCGAACTTATCCACCGCGCCGCCGAAGCGCCGGTCGCGCTTGGCGTACTCGTAGACCGCCTCGAACAGGTCGTCCTTGGTAAAGTCCGGGAACAGCTTGTCCTGGTAGACCATCTCCGCGTAGGCCGACTGCCAGAGCAGGAAGTTCGAGGTGCGCTGCTCGCCGCTGGGGCGCAGGAACAAGTCCACGTCCGGCATGTCGGGACGGTAGAGGTACTTGGAAAACGTCTGCTCGTTGATGTCCTGTGGGCGGATCTTGCCGTCGCGGGCGTCGGTGGCGAGCTGGCGTGCGCCGTCGATAATCTCTGCCCTGCCGCCGTAATTGATGCACATCGCGAGCGTCAGTCCGGTGTTGTCCTGGGTGAGCTCCTCGGCCGCTTCCAGCTCGCGGAGCACCGAGCGCCACAGGCGCGGGCGCCGACCGGCCCAGACGATGCGGACGTTTTTCTCGTTCAGCTCGTCGCGCTGGCGGTGCAGCACGTCGCGGGAAAAACCGAGGATGAAGCGGACCTCGGACGCCGCGCGGCGCCAGTTTTCCGTGGAAAACGCGTAGGCCGACAGCCACTCGATCGTGCCCATCTCGATGCAGGCATCGACACAGTCCATGAGCACTGCCTCGCCGCGCTTGTGCCCCTCAGTGCGCTTCATGCCGCGCTGCTGCGCCCAACGGCCGTTGCCGTCCATCACGAGTGCGATATGGCGGGGGATGAATTCCGGGTCGATCTGGCGCAAAGTCATGCCCTTATTATGCCTGTTCCATCATTCGCAAACTCTTCAACCCGGACTCCAGGTGGTACTGCAGGTGCGCGGTCGCCGCGCGGTGCACCTGCGCCTCCACTGTCGACTCCCCTGTCGCCGAGTCTGGCGTGTACTCATAGCCTCGCGCGAGCAGCCACATCGCGTGCAGGGTTTCCTCCGCCACAGTCATTGACCCCGGCGGGCGGCAGTTCGTGCACACCGCCCCGCCCACGGCGGCGTTGAACGCCCGGTGCGGGCCAGGCTTCTCGCAGTTCGCGCAGTTGTACAGCGACAGCCCCCAGCCGGCGTGGTCGGTGGCGCGCAGGATGAACGCGTCGAGGACCTGCGTCGGCGCCTCCGTCATCTGTAGCTGGCGGATGCCGTCCTTGACCAGGTCGAACAGCTCGGGGTCCGCCTCCTCGTACGCGAGTTTTTCCGCCGCCTCCAGGATCGCGCACGCCGCGGCGTAGCGCTCGAAGTCCTCGATGATGCGCGCGCCGTGGTAGGCCACGGTGTCAGCGGCGGTGATCGTGGACAGGCTCTTACCCGGGTAGATCTGCACGTCCAAGTCGATGAAGGGCTGCAGGCGGGAGCCGAACCGGGAGCGCGCCTTGCGCACGCCCTTGGCCACGCCGCGGACCAAGCCGTGGGAGCGCGTGAGCAGGACAACGACGCGGTCGGCCTCGCCGAAGTCGTAAGTGCGGACGACGAACGCGCGGTCGCGCCAGGACGGGCGGCCCGGGCGCGAAGGCCTCGAAGACCGAGTAGTCCGAATCGCCTTAGAAGCCAAGGCGGCCCAGCGCCTTCGGGTCCTGCTGCCAGTTCTTCAGCACCTTCAGGCGCAGGTCAAGGTACACGTTGTGGCCTACCAGGTCCATGATCTGCTGGCGCGAGCGGTGGGTGATCCCGGACAGGCGGCGGCCGTTCGGCCCCTCCAGGATCCGGCGCTGACCGGGGCGCTCGAGGTAGATCACGGCGTAGATCATGGTGCGGTTCGGGTTCTCCGGGTCCGGCACCATCTCATCGATCTGGACGGCCACGGAGTGCGGCAGTTCGTCGCGAAGCCCCTGCAGCGCCTCCTCGCGGATCAGCTCGGCGATGCGCGCCTCGAGGTCCTCGTCGGTGACGTCGCCGACCGGGTAGAAGCGCGGGCCCTCCGGCAGCTGGCCAACCAGGATGTCCATGAGCACGTCCGTCTGCACGCCGTCCGTGGCGGAGACCGGCACCACCTCGCAGTCGCCGCCAAGCAGCTCGTGCAGCGCGAGCAGGCGCTCGCCGACCATATCGCGCGAGGCCTTGTCCAGCTTGGTCACGATGCCAACGATCGGCGTGTTCGGCTTGATGCGGCGGATCTGGTCCAGAATGAAGCGGTCGCCGGGGCCGATCTTCTCGTCCGCGGGCACCGTGAACCCGATGACGTCGACGTCTGCGAAGGTGTCCTTGACCACGTCGTTGAGCCGCTCGCCGAGCAGCGTCCGCGGGCGGTGCATGCCGGGCGTGTCCACGATGATGACCTGCGCGTCCTCCCGGTTCACGATGCCGCGGATCGGCCGGCGCGTCGTCTCCGGCTGATCCGCCATGATGGCCACTTTCTCGCCCACGAGCGCGTTGGTCAGCGTGGACTTGCCGGTGTTGGGCCGGCCCACGAAGCTGACGAACCCGGAGCGGAAGCCCTCCGGCGTGTCGGTGAAGCCGGGCACGGTCGGGCGGGGCGCCGCGTCCGTGCCGCCGGTGGCATCGGCGCGCGCGTCGTCTGGCAGGTCGGCCTCGTCGGGGAAGAAAGTGCTCATGGCGCGTAATCCTACCCGGTGCGAAGCCCCCGGTACCTGTTCACCGCGGCCTGGATCTCAAACCGCCGCGGCGCCGTGAGGTGCCCCGGGTGCGCGCGCCCCGGCACGAGTGCCGCGAGCCCTTCAGCCTCGAGCTCGCCGAGCAGCTTCTCGACGCCCACCGCCACCGGTGCCCCGCCGCGGCCGCACCACTCGTCCAGCCGCTCCAGCGCGGCGGCGATCGCCGCCGTCTGCGGCGCCCCGGCCAGCTGCGGCAGGAAGGACATGTCGATGTCGCTCTTGCCCACGCTGATGGTGTCCTGCCCCCGCACCTTTGGCCCGCGGCGCCGCCCGCCGCTTGAGCCGCCGGAGACAAAGGTCGGGCCCGACAGCGTGCGGGCATCCGGCGCGAACATCTCCGGTGTGACCGGCAGCTGCGCTGGCTCGTGCCCGCGCCCGACCGCGTGGGCCCGTTCTGTCACGTCGCTCGGCACGTAGGCGTCCAGGGCGATCACGGTGTCCGCGAGCCCCAGGTACGCGCCGGAGCCGCCGGCGACCAGCACCGTCGACACGCCGAGCTCCTCGTAGAGCCCGCGGACGCGTGCGCTGAACGGCGTGATCGGTTCGCGGTCGGCGGCGATGAGCTCCGCCATCACGGTGTCTCTGATCATGAAGTTGGTGGCGGAGGTGTCTTCGTCGATAAGCAACGTGCTCGCACTCGCCTGGAGAGCCTCGATAACGTTGGCTGCTTGGGACGTGGAGCCGGAGGCGTTGGCGGTGGAAAAGTGCGCGGTGTCGGCGCCGTTGGGCAGGTTGGCAATGAACGCGGAGATGTCCTGCGACGTCACCGGGCGGCCGTCCTCCGCACGCACCGTCACGGCGTCGGCGCGGGTGATGGCGAACTCGCGGCCGTCGCCGAGCGTGTGCGGGTACACGCCGCGCTCAAGTGCGCGCAGCAGCGTGGACTTGCCGTGGTAGCCGCCGCCGACGATGACGGTGAGCCCCTCCGGGACGCCCATCCCGGTGACGGTGCGGCCGCTGGGCAGGTCGAACGTGACACGCAGCGGCTCGGGGCTGCGGAACGGGACGCCGCCGCTGAGCGGCAGATCGCTCGCGCCCGATGCGCGCGGGAGGTTCGCGCCGTCGGCGACGAACGCGACGAGCCCGCGGCCCGGCAGCTCGGCGCGGAGCGCCTCCTGGTCCCGGAGCAGCCACACTGCGTCTTCCAGGGCTTGGCGCGACACCGCCGCAGCCCGCTGCGCGAGCCGGGGGACGTCCTGCGTGAGCAGCTGCGCCGCCTGTTTGCCCAGCACCCGCCGGCCGCGCGCGGGCAGCCCGACGAGCAGGCGGAATTCTACGTCGCGCTCCCCCACCAGCACGTTGGTGCGCTCGAGGACCTCCTGGCCGAGCGCCCCGATGCTGATGGTGTTGGATTTGCCGCTGCCCCCTCCGCGGCCGGGCGCGCCGCCGGAACGCAGGAGTGCCGCAGCCTCGCGCGCCAGCACGTCGGCGACGGCGATGCGGTCGCCGCGCGTCGCGGTGAACTCACTGCCCAAATCGAGCGCATCGCGCGGCACGATGACGCGGATTTTCGACGGCGACGCGAACGGGTCCGACTGCACCTTGTCCACCACCAGGCGGACCTCGCCGGCCTCGTACTCGCCCGCGAGCTTCTTGTACGCGCCGTAGCCGGCGCCGTCGATGTCGCGGCACATCCGATCCAGCTGATCGATGGTGCCGCGCCGCCTTGCGGGGCGCGAGCTCCGCGCGTCGGCTCGGTGGTTCCGGTGTCTGCGTTGCTGTGCCATGCCCGCCACCGTAGTCGGGGGCGCGCCACCCCCGATCGGCGGCCGGTGTCCGCGTACCCCTACTCGGTATGCGTTACACTGGCCGTGCTTTTGTGATTGCACCCACTGCTGAAAAAGAAAGTGAAGCAGATGCCTTTCTATGAATTTCGTTGCCCAACCGGACACACCACCGAGCGGCTTCTTCCCATGTCCTCAGAGTCGCGCACGACGGACTGCAAGGACTGCGGCGAGGAGGCGACGAGGGTGATTAGTGCACCGGCTGTGGGAAGCGTCGATAAGCGAAAGGCCCAGCTGGTGGAGGCAACGCAGAAGAGCGCATACGAACCCGCGGTCGTGAACTCGGTCCCGCGTGCCGGAAACCGGCGCGCCACCCCGGTCTCGCACAACCCGCAACACGCCAAACTTCCGAAGCCTTAGGAGGCAGCATGCCGAAGAATCTTTTCCCACTCGATTCCGCCAAGCCGTTCCCGGATCAGGAGACCGTCGGCCACAACCGCTGGCACCCCGACATCCCGGCGATCCAGACGGTGCAGCCCGGTGACACCTTCCGCGTTGACTGCCGCGAGTGGTTCGACGGCGACATCCACAACGACGACAGCGCAGACGACATCCGCGACGCGCCGCTGAACAAGGTCCACGCGCTCTCCGGCCCGTTCCGCATCGAAGGCGCGAAGCCGGGCGACCTGCTGGTTGTGGACATCCTGGACGTGGGGCCGATCCCGCAGGAGGAGGGCCCGCTCGCCGGCCAGGGCTGGGGCTACACCGGCATCTTTGCCAAGAAGAACGGCGGCAGCTTCCTCACCGACCAGTTCCCCGACGCGTACAAGGCCGTGTGGGACTTCACCGGCCAGACCGCGACCTCGCGCCACATCCCGGGCGTGAGCTTCACCGGCATCATCCACCCGGGCCTCATGGGCACCGCCCCGTCCCACGAGCTGCTGGGCAAGTGGAACCAGCGCGAGGCCGCGCTCATCGCCACCGACCCGGAGCGCGTCCCTCCGCTCGCGCTGCCGCCGGAGCCGGACCACGCCATCCTCGGCTCGCTCACCGGCGCTGACTTCGACCGCGTCGCCGGCGAGGGCGCCCGCACCGCCCCGCCGCGCGAAAACGGCGGCAACCAGGACATCAAGAACCTGTCCAAGGGCACGCGCGTGTTCTACCCCGTCTACGTCGACGGCGCGAACTTCTCCGTCGGCGACCTGCACTTCTCCCAGGGCGACGGCGAGATCACGTTCTGCGGCGGCATCGAGATGGGCGGCTTCATCGACTTCCACGTCGACGTGATCAAGGACGGCATGGCCAAGTACGGCGTGACCGAAAACGCCATCTTCATGCCGGGCAACGTCGAGCCGCAGTACAGCCAGTGGCTCGCGTTCTCCGGCACCTCCGTCACGCTCGAGGGCGAGCAGCGCTACCTGGATTCCCAGTTGGCGTACCAGCGCGCGTGCCTCCACGCCATCGATTACCTCACCACGTTCGGCTGGTCTCCGGAGCAGGCCTACCTGCTGCTGGGCGCGGCGCCGATCGAGGGCCGCTTCTCCGGCGTGGTGGACATTCCGAACGCGTGCGCCACGGTGTACCTGCCGACGGAAATCTTTGACATTGACATCCGCCCCGGCGCCGGCGAGCCACCGCGTATCGACCCGGGCATCGGCGCGCCGCGCTCGTCCTTCGCCTAGGCGGTACGTGCGGGGTCGACGATGCACTCCTGCAGCTCAACGAGCGGCAGCTCGTCGAGCCCGCGCTCGCGCACCGCGCGCACCATCGCGCCCATCGTCCCGGCGAGGTGGTCGAGGCGCTGCTGCGGCGCGACGTCGATGAGCGCGGCGTACAGCGCCGTCGCCAGGTCGCCCGCGCCAACAATGTTGCCGCCGAGCCGCGGGGCGTCCGTGCGCAGGACGCTTGTCGACGCCACGTCGACCATCCCAATCGTCTCCGGGTTGCCCGTCTCCACCGAGGTGATGAGCGCGTTGCTGCACAGCGACCGCGCGGCGTCTGCGAGCGCCTCGGTGTACTCCGCGTCCGCGGCGTACGCGGCGTCGCCCGGGTCGAGGCGCCGGCCGGTCAGCAGCGAGAGCTCCCACTGGTTGGGCGTGATGGCGTCGGCAAGCGGGATGAGCGTCTCGGTGTACACGTCGGGGATGTCCGCGCTGACAAACGAGCCGACCTCCGAGTTACCAATCACCGGGTCGCACACGTAGCGCGCCTGCGGGTTGGCCTCCTTGATGGCCACGACGGCGTCGCGCACCACCTCCGCCATCTCGGCGGTGCCGAGGTACCCGCTGACAAACAGGTCCACCTGCGGGAACGCGAACTCCATGCCGCGCAGAATCTCGCGCACACTGTCAGCGCCCAGCACGGGCCCGCGCCAGGTCGGGTACTCCGTGTGATTGGAAAAGTTGACGGTGTGCACCGGCCACACCTCGTGGCCGAGCCGCTGCATAGGAAACACGGCGGCCGAGTTGCCCACGTGCCCGTACGCCACCGCCGACTGCAACGAAACGATGTTCACTACAGCGCTTCCACGTTGAACTGCAGCTGCGGGTTGGCGTAGTAGTCCTGCGCCTCCACAAGCTTGAGCTCCTGCGAGTCCGCCTCGTGGGTGAGGCGCAACATGTCGTACACGGAGCTTGCGGTACGAGCCAGCGCGTCCGCCGCGTCGCCGCCGCGCAGGTAGTGGCCGGTGAACAGGGCGGCGGTGACATCGCCGGAGCCGTTGCGCTTAAACGGCAGGCGCGGGGTGCGCACGATCCACTTGCCCTTGTCATCCACAGCGATCATCTCCATGACGTCCTCCGGCGCGTCGGGGCGCTCGACGGAGGTGACCAGCACGGTCGACGGGCCCATCTCGCGGGCGGCGTCCACGGCGGCCAGCGTCGAATCCAGATCGTTGACGTCGCGCTCGGTGAGGTAGCCCAGCTCGAACTGGTTCGGGGTGATCAGGTCGGCGGCCGGCACGACCTTGTCGCGCAGCAGCGGCGGGATGTTGTCGGAGACGTGGCACCCGGACTTGGCGTTGCCCATCACCGGGTCGCACGCGTAGATGGCGTTCGGGTTCTTGGCCTTGACCTGCGCGACAGCCTCCACGATCACGTCGGCGATGTCGTCGCCGCCCTGGTAGCCGGAAAGCACCGCGTCGACACGCTCGAGGGCGCCGCGCTCATCCATGCCCTTGATGATGTCCGCGACATCCGAGGCCGGGATCATCGGGCCGGTCCAGTGACCGTAACCGGTGTGGTTGGAAAAGTTGACGGTGTACACCGGCCACACCTCGTGGCCGATGCGTTGCAGGGGAAAGACGGCGGCCGAGTTGCCCACGTGCCCGTACGCAACTGCGGATTGGATGGAGAGAATGTTACTCATACCACCTATTGTGCCCTCGCCGCTTTGCGACGGGGGGCGTTAGGGGCCACAAACGCAGCCCCGAGAATTTCCTCGTATTCCCTACAGCTCCGGGGAAACGAGGATCTTCACCGCGGTCTCGTTGCGGTTGATCAGGGTGTCAAAGCCCTCGTCGACCACGCCGTCGAAACCGATCTTGCCGGTGATGAACGGCTTGAGGTCGATCTTGCCGGACTCGACGAGCTTGATGGTCTGCTCGTGGTCGTGCGCGTAGCCGATGATGCCGCGCAGCGTCAGCTCCTTCATGACGACGCTGTGGATGTCCAGCGATGCCTTCTTCGACCAGATGGACTCCACGACCAGGGTGCCCTTGAGCTTCAGGCAGTCCACCAGCTGGTCCAGCACCACGTTCACGGAGGTGGCCTCGAAAGCGACGTCCGCGCCCTTGCCGTCCGTGATCTTCATGATCTCTTCCTTGAGGTCCTGGCTGCTCGGGTCGATGGCGTAGTCGACCACGCCGGCGTCGAGCGCCTTCTGGCGACGCAGCTCGGAGAGCTCGGAGACGACCACGGTGCAGCCGTATGCCTTCGCCACCGCGGCGGTGAGCACGCCGATCGGGCCGGCGCCGCCGATCAGGGCTACGTCGCCTTCCTTCGCGTCCGCGGCGGAAAAGCCGTGGTGGGCAACGGAGAGCGGCTCGATCAGGGCGGCCTCATCCAGCGGGATGTCGTTTGAAATCGTGTGGACCCAACGGCGCGGGACCGCAATCTTCTCGGAGAGGCCGCCGCCACCGCCAGCCAGGCCAATGAAGTTGACGTCCGGGTGCAGGTTGTACGGGCCCGGCTTCTTCGGGTCGACGTCATCCGGCAGGACGTACGGCTCGACGACGACGTGCTGGCCGACCTCCAGGTCGTCCACGCCCTCGCCCAGCGCGGAGATCACGCCGGAGAACTCGTGGCCCAGGGTGACCGGCGGCTCTTCGCCCGTGATCGGGTGAGGGTGGCCCGGCTTCGGGCAGAAGATCGGCCCCTCCAGATACTCGTGCAGGTCTGTGCCGCAGATGCCGCACCAGGCGATGTCGATGAGCACCTCGCCCTTGCCCGCCTCCGGCGCGTCAATCTCTTCGACGCGGATGTCTTTCTGACCGTAGTAGCGCACTGCACGCATTGGAAAACCCCTTTCAAGAGGAAAAACTGACAGGTACTATTTTAGCGCGTTTCGTCAGTCGGCAGCGGCTCTTCGGGGGGTTCGGGGACGTCGATAAGCACTGTCCTCGTCTTAATGCGGCCGCGGCGGTCGAAGCCGCCCTCGGCGGTGTAGCGCACGCCGTCGATCACCGTCGACGAACCCGGGAGCGGGACGCGGCCAAGCTTGTAGGACAGTAGGCCGGCGAGGGTGTCCACGGAGTCGGTGAGCTCGTCGTCGAACTCGACCTCGTAATCGAAGTGGTCCTCGAGGTAGTCCACCAAGTCATCGAGCGGCAGGCGGGACTGGGCGCGGAACTGGCGCTCACCGATTTGCTCGATCGGGGCGTCCTCGTCCTCGTCGAACTCGTCGGTGATCTCGCCGACGATTTCCTCCAGCAGGTCCTCCATGGTGAGGAGGCCGGCCACGTTGCCGAACTCGTCAATGACGATTGCGATGTGCGTGTTTTGCTGCTGCATCTGCTTGAGCAGCTCGTCCAGCGGCTTCGACTCCGGCACGAACAGCGGTTCGCGCATCAGCCCGGTCAGCTGCGTCGACGCGTCGACCGGGGCACCGTTGTCGCCGAACATGTCCTTGAGGTAAGCCACGCCGACGATCTCGTCGACGCTCTCGCCGATGAGCGGAACGCGCGAGTGACCCGAGCGAACCATCAGGCTCGTGGCCTGGCGCGCCGTCTTTTCGCTCTCGATCCAGATCATCTCCGGGCGCGGCACCATCACCTGGCGGGCGTGAGTGGACGCGAGGTCGAAGATGTTCTGGATCATGCGGCCCTCGGTGGTCTCCACCACGCCCTTCTCCTGCGCAATGTCAACAGCCTCGCGCAGCTCCACTTCGGTGGCGTACGGGCCGTCGCGGAAGTCCGCGCCCGGGTGGAACAGGTTGCCCAGCTTGATCAGGAAACGGGACACCGGGCCCAGCACCGCGTGGAACACCACGAGCCACTGGGCCGCCTTCAGCGAGATGGTGTACGGGTTGCGCTTGCCAGCCGTGCGGGCGAAGACGCCGATGATGCTGAACTGCAGCAGCGCTACCGCCACGATCGCCGCGGTGATCGCCCAGCCTTCCGCGTCAATGAGGTCCATGGCTGTGATCGCCGCGAACACCGCCGCCGTGATGTCCAGCGTGGTAGACAGCAGCACGAGCATGTTGACGTGGTTCGCGCGCGCGTTGACCACGCGCAGCAGCGCCGGTGCGCCGGCGACCTCGTCCTTCACCATGTTTTCCACACGCGCCCGGGAGACCGGGGTCAGGGCGGATTCGACGGAGCCAAGAAGGCCGGACAACAGCATCGCCGCGAGCGCGATGATGCCGTAGAGAATGGTGTTGTGCATTGAGGTGTTAGTTCTCGTTCTGGGTCGGTGCGTTGGAGCCTCTGGGGCCGTGGGGGTCGGTGTGCTGCGCCTCGCGCTCACGCATCAGGCGGTCGAGCTCCTCGCGGTCAGCGGCGGAGGGGAACGCGTGCGCACCGGTCGGCTTCGGCTGGTACTCCACCCCGCGCGCGGTCATGGAGTCGTACCAGTCGGCGAGGATCTCGTTCTGCAGCGCGAACATCTCGCGCTCGTCGGCGGGCTGGATGTGGTCGTAGCCGAGCAGGTGCAGGACACCGTGGACAGTAAGCAGCGCGAGCTCGTGCGCCAAATCGTGGCCGGCCATCTCCGCCTGCCTGCGGTCAAACGCCGGGCACAGGATGATGTCGCCGAGCATCGCCGCGCCCATCGGGGTCGCGTCGGGGCGGCCGCCGCCCGGGGTCAGCTCGTCCATGGGGAAGCTCATCACGTCGGTCGGGCCCTCAAGGTCCATCCAGCGGACGTGGAGATCGGCCATCGTCGGCTCATCCACGAGCGTGATCGTGGCCTCGGTGTCCGGGTGGACGTCCATGGTTTGGAGGGCGAACGAGCAAACGTCGATAAGCATTTGCTCGTTTACGTCGGCCTCGCCGGACTCGTTGAGAACTTCAATGCTCACTGGCTGGCTTCCTCCTCGCGCTCGCGCTCAAGCTCCTGCTGGCGCTTCTCGTAGCGCATCGAATTCTGGGCATCGTGCCGGTCGTACGCGGCGACGATGCGGGAGATCAGGTGGTGGCGCACGACGTCCTCGCCGCGCATCTCCTGGAACGCGATGTCATCGATGTTGGACAGAATGCGCCGGGCAACGCGCAGGCCGGACACGGTGCCGCGCGGCAGGTCCACCTGCGAGATGTCGCCGGTGACCACCATCTTCGAGCGGAAGCCCAGGCGGGTGAGGAACATCTTCATCTGGGCACCGGTGGTGTTCTGCGCCTCGTCCAGGATCACGAACGCGTCCGACAGGGTGCGACCGCGCATGTAGGCGAGGGGGGCGACCTCGATGATGTTGGCGTCGACGAGCTTGGGGATCATCTCCGGGTCCAACATGTCCCGCAGCGCGTCGTAGAGCGGGCGCAGGTACGGGTCGATTTTGTCGTTCAGCGTGCCCGGGAGGAAGCCAAGCTTCTCGCCCGCTTCCACGGCGGGGCGGGTGAGGATAATGCGCTTGACCTCCTTGGCCTGCAACGCCTGCACCGCCTTCGCCACGGCCAGGTAGGTCTTGCCGGAGCCGGCGGGGCCAATTCCGAAGGTGATGGTGTGCTCATCAATCGCGTCGACGTACTGGCGCTGGCCCGCCGTCTTGGGGCGGATCACCTTGCCGCGGCGGGCGACGATCTCGGCGCCGAGGATCTCGGACGCGGATTCTGGCGTGTCCGTCTCCATAATGCGGGCGGCGTGGACGACGGAGTCCGGGTCAACGGGCACACCACGGCGCGCCATGGACTCAAGCTCATCGACGACGCGCGCCGCGTAGGCCACGTCCGCCTCGGCACCGCGCAGCGTCAGCGTCGTGCCTCGCGCGTGGATGTCAGCGGCGAGCTGCCGGTTGAGGACCCGCAGGTTGCCGTCGTTGACTCCGAGGACGGCCTGGGCGTAGGCGGAGTCCAATTCGAGTTTGCGGGTAACTGGATTTTGCATGCTGCTCCTCAACACTACCAGCGAGACGTCAACGCGCCGATGGCGCAAAGTGCCGCGAACCCGGCGCTCGCTGTGCGCAGGACTTGCGGCCCCATCCGCACGGGGTGGGCTCCGAGCAAATCTAACTCATCCTGGCCAATGCCGCCCTCCGGGCCGACGATGAGGAAGACCTCTTCGCCGAAATTAAGGTCCTTGATGGAGTCGGTCGCATCTTCGTGCAGCACGACCGCGGGCTTGCCGGCGATGAGGTCCTTGAGTTGGTTGGTCGTCACCGCGTCGTGGACCTTAGGCAGCCACGCCCGGCGCGACTGCTTCGCGGAGGCGGCTGCCTGGTTTTGCCACTTCTGCACCTGCTTCGCCTGCTTGTCGTTCCCCCACCGCGCGATGGTGCGGTGCGAGATCCAGGGAATGATGGCGTCCGCGCCGCCCTGCACGGCGAGGTCGACGGCCAGCTCGGCGCGCTCCGACTTCGGCACCGCTTGCACGAGCGTGACGCGCGGCGTGGGCGCGGCTTCGGTGTGTTCGGCCACCACGTCGCCGACGACACGGTCGCGCGAGCAGTCGCGGACGACGACTTCGGCGGCGTTGCCGTGGCCGTCGACAAGCATGATGTGCTCCCCCGGGCCGATGCGCTTGACGTGGGCGTGTTTCGCTTCGGCGCCGTCGAGCTCGCCGGAGCTTGGCTGCGCGGCGTAAAAGTACGGCAGGCTCATCAGCGGCGGAACTTACCACGCATGCGGGAGAAGAAGCTTTCCCCGCCGGACTCCTCGCTGGAGTGCACGCGCGCCTCGTCGTCGTGAGACTCGCGCAGCTGCTCCAGCGCGGCGCGCTCGTCCTTGCTCAGGTCGGTCGGCACGACCACCTTCACGTGCGCGACCATGTCGCCCGCGCCCTCGGCGCGCAGGCGCGGCATGCCCTCGCCGTGCAGGACGATCTCCTCATCTGGCTGCACGCCGGCCGGGACCTGGATAGTGGTCTGCTCGCCGGCCAGGTTATCCACGGACAGTTCGGTGCCCAGCGCAGCGTCGTACATTGGCACGCGCAGCTGCAGGTGCAGGTCGTTGCCCTCGCGGGCGAAGACGGCGTGCGGGGCGGTGTGGACCTCCACGTAGAGGTCGCCCGCCGGGCCGCCGCCGTGGCCGACCTCGCCCTGGTTGGCCATGCGGATGCGCATGCCGGACGCGATGCCGGCCGGGACATTCACGGTGAGGTCGCGGGTGGTGCGCACGCGGCCGTCGCCGGCGCACTGACGGCACGGGTCCTTAATAATCTCGCCGTAGCCGTGGCACTTCGGGCACTCGTGGGTGGTCATCACGTTGCCCAGGAAGGACTGCTGCATCTCCTGCACCGCGCCCTGTCCCTGGCAGTAGTCGCAGGTTTCCGGCTTGGCGCCCGACTCGGAGCCGGAACCCTGGCACTTGTTGCACAGCACGGCGGTGTCCACGGTGACGTCCTTCTTCACGCCCGCAAACGCTTCTTCCAGCGTGATCTGGGTGCGCAGCAGGGCGTCGTTGCCCGGCTGCACGCGCGAACGCGGCTCGCGGCCCGCGCCGCCCCCGCCGAAGAACGCCTCGAAAATGTCGCCGACACCGCCGAATCCACCGAAGCCGCCGCCGGGCCCGGCCGCGCCGCCCTGCTCCATTGGGTCTCCGCCGCGGTCCACAATGCTGCGCTTCTTCGGGTCCAGCAGGACCTCCTGCGCCAGCGAGATGTCCGCGAACTTCTCCGCAGCCTCCTCGGACGGGTTCACGTCCGGGTGGTACTTGCGGGCGAGCTTGCGGTACGCCTTCTTAATCTCTTGCTCCGTGGCTTCCCGGTCGACGCCGAGAATGCCGTAGTAGTCTCGTGCCAAAGTATTTACCCTTTCAGATTTATAGAAGTGTGAGGAAGTGCTTCGCCCGCTGGTCGCGGCTGCTATTCGCCCCGCAGGATGCGGCTAATGTATTGGGCCACGGTGGCAACCTTTTGAATCGTACCGGGGTAGTCCATGTACGTCGGACCGACCACCCCGAGTCCGCCAAGCGCCTCGTCGCCCGCGCCATATGCAGTAGTAACAATCGCGGCCTGGGAAAATTCCTCGTTCTCGTTCTCCCGCCCGATCCGCACGGACACCCGCTCCAGATCCTGCGCGCTGGCCAGGAGCTTCAGCACGACGACCTGCTGCTCCAGGGCCTCGATCACGTTGTGCAGGTCCGCCAGCCGGTGCACGGTCAGGTTGCCCGCGCCGGCGATGAGCAGGCGGTCCGCGGTCGTGTCCACCAGCGTGTCCACGAGGACGGCGGCGCAGCGCCCGACGGCGTCGGCGAGTTCGCGCGGGGCGCGCGCGTGCAGGGTGGACAGCCCGGCGGCGGCCTCGCGCATCGTCCGGCCGACGAGGACGTCGTTGAGGAGGTCGCGGAGGACGGGCACGTGGGCGTCGACAAGCGGCCCCTTGAGCTCGACATTGCGCTGGTCAACGCGTCCGGTGTCGGTGATGACCACCAGCAGCAAGCGAGTCGGCGTGAGCGAGACGACCTCGCAGTGCTTCACGCGCGACAGGTCGAGGTTGGGCAGCTGCACCACCGCGGCCTGGTTGGTCAGCTGGGCGAGCAGCTGGACGCTGCGGCGCAGCACGTCCTCGAGGTCCACGCCGTGCTCGAGAAAGTCTAGGATGGCGTGGCGCTCGGCGACGGAGAGCGGCTTGACGTCATCGTGCAGCGCGTCCACGAACGCGCGGTACCCGGCCTGTGTGGGGATGCGGCCGGAGGAGGTGTGAGTTTGGCTGATGTAGCCCTGTTGTTCCAACACGCTCATATCGTTCCTGATGGTCGCCGAGCTCACGCCGAGCCCGTGGCGCTCCACCAGTGCCTTCGATCCGACTGGTTCTTGCTGCGCGATGTAGTCTGCAACGATTGCGCGCAGCACCGCCTTGCGGCGGTCATCAGCAGCACTCATTAGCACTCCCTCTCATCGACTGCCAGCTATCCTACTCGGCGGCCAGAATATCGGTCACGATGCCGTCTGCAAGCAATCGGCCCGCATCCGTCACCGCGATGCGCTCGCCCGCGGTGAGCAGGCCGCCGCGCACGTGCTTGTCGACGACCTCGCGCGCCCCCTCCCCTACCCAGCCGGCAGGGATACCCTCCTTGAGCCGCAGGCCGAGCATCACCTGCTCGTCGTGGTGCTCCGCATCCGTCACCGTCTCCGTGAACCCGATTGGCAGGTCGCCACCCCGCAGGGTGTCGGCGTAGCGCTCTGGGCGCTTCACGTTGGCGAAGCGCTCGCGGCCGATATAAGAGTGCGCCCCCGGACCCGCGCCCCACCATTGACCATCGCGCCAGTACAGCAGGTTGTGCCGGCACTCCCCGCCCGGCTTCGACCAGTTCGACACCTCGTACCAGCCAAACCCCGCGCCCTCGAGCGCCTCGGCGATCAACTCGTAGCGGCGCGCGTACACCTCCTCCTCGGGCGCCGGCAGCTCGCCCCGGCGCACCTTGCGCGCCATCGCGGTGCCGTCCTCCACGATGAGCGAGTACGCGGACACGTGATCCACGCCCGTGGACAGGATCGCGTCGAGCGTCGCGCGCACGTCGTCGTCCGTTTCCGTCGGGGTGCCGTAGATCATGTCCAGGTTGACGTGGTCGAACCCGGCGGCGAGCGCCTCGCGGGCAGCGGCGACAGCGCGCCCCGGCGTGTGCGTGCGATCCAGCACCTTGAGTACGGGCGTGGAGGCGGACTGCATCCCGAGCGAGACGCGAGTAAAGCCGGCCTCGCGCAGCCCCGCGAAGTAGCCGGGGCTGGTGGACTCCGGGTTCGACTCCGTGGTGACCTCGGCGTTCGGCGCAAGGCCGAAGGTGTTGCGGACGGCGCCCAGCAGACGCGACAGTCCGTCCGCGCCGAGCAGCGACGGGGTGCCCCCGCCCACGAACACAGTGTCCGCGCGCGGCGGGGTGTGCTCGCCCCGCTCGGCGGCGGTGCGCGCGGCGGCAAGCTCCAGCTCGCGCTCGATCGCGTCCAGGTACTCCGCGTGCGAGGACGCTACCTCGGTGGGCGTGTACGTATTGAAGTCGCAGTAGCCACAACGGGTCGCGCAGAACGGGACGTGAAGGTAGACGCCAAAAGAGTCGTGTTCAGCCATGCGGCCAGTTTAGGCACCGCGCCGGGAGCGCTTCGCCGCGACCTTCTCCACGATCCGGTTGATGCGGGCGCGCTCGTCCAAAAACTCCGGCGGGTTGGTCCCGCGCATGGTGCGCACGAACGCCGGGTGGTCGACGCACACGGTCTCCACCCACCCCTCGACGGCGGCCTCGACCAGCTCTGAGACGGTGGCGTAGAGGTGCGGCAGGCTCACCGCGCCGAGCTCGCGGGCGACCATGTCGGTCTGCTCGAGGGTGTAGGCGACAATCTCGGTAAGGTGCTGGACGGTGAGGTCGGTGCGGCCGGTGAGCGCGTCCTCCATCGTCTGCACGGAAAACGGCGCGGAGAGCGGGAAGAGCTCTTCCAGCCCGGTGGCGTCGAGAAGCTCCGGCTCGGGGACCTTCTCCTCGGGGCAGGCGGAGGCGGACAGGACGCCCGCGCGCATCCCCGAGGTCAGCGCCTGGCGCAAGCCGATAAGCTCGCCGACCACGCGGCGCGCGTCCACGCGGGCGTCGTCGGCGATCTCCACAAACTCGGCGAGGCAGTCGTCCGTGAGCTCGCCGTCGTAGTCCGCGACGGCCTCTGCAATGTGCTCGATGTACTCGGCGACCTCGTCGCCGATGTTGTAAATCTCCTGCGTGAGCTCGCGGTGCCGCAGCATTGCAGCCGTCTTGTGCACGGACAAGCCCCCTTTTGTATTGCTCAGGACGAGTTACGGATTTGCTGGGAGCAATGCTAAGGCACGGGCGCGCCCCGGCGCGGAAGGCGCGCCGAAGCTACGCCGCACCCACCCCGCCACCGACGCACGCTAGCGCTCGTAGAGCTTGTCGATGTCCTCGCGGAAGCGCTGGAAGACCACGTTGCGCTTGACCTTCATCGTCGGCGTCATTTCGTTGTCGCGCTCGGAGAGGTCGCGGTCCAGGATGCGGAACTTCTTAATCGCCTCGGCATGCGAAACGGTCGCGTTGGCCATGTTGATCGCGTCCTGCACCTCCGCGCGCAGGCTCGCGTCCTGGGCGAGCTCCGAAAGCTTCTTCTGCTCCGGGATGTTGTGGGTGGCCTTCCAGCGGGACAGCTCGTCCTCGTCCAGCGTGACCAGCACGCCGATAAACGGCTTGCCGTCGCCGACGATGAGCGCGTTGGAGATCAGCGGGTCCTGACGGATGATCTCCTCCATCGGCCCGGGCGAAACATTCTTGCCACCCGCGGTGACAATGAGATCCTTCTTGCGGCCGGTGATGCGCACGAAGCCCTCGTCGTCCACCTCGCCCAGGTCGCCGGTGTTGAACCAGCCCTCGTCGAACGCCTCGGCCGTGGCGTCCGGGTTGTTCCAGTACTGCTTGAACACGCCGGGGCCGGAGAACTCGATCTCGCCGTCGTCGTTGATCCGCACCGAGTAGCCGTTGACCGGCGGGCCGACGGTACCGATCTTCTGCCCGACCTTGTTGTTCACACACGCCGCGGCGCAGGTCTCGGTCAGCCCGTAGCCCTCATAAATGGGCACGCCCATCCCGCGGAAGAAGTGCGACAGCTCGGCGCTCATCGCGGAGCCGCCGGTAATTCCGTAGGTCACGGCGCCGCCCATGGCGTCCTTGAGCTTGGAGTAGACAAGCTTTTCAAACACTTTGCGCTTCGCCTTCTGCACGCGGTTCGGCCCCTCCGGCGTATCCAGCGCCTTGGAGTACTCGATGGCGGCGCGCTCGGCTTCGAGGAAGACGCGCTTGCCCACGGCGGAGCCGTCAGCGGCCTTGTTGTAGGCGGCGTTGCGCACCTTCTCAAACACGCGCGGCACGCCGAGCACCATATTCGGCCGGGCACGCTGCAGCTCCACCGTGAGGGTGGAGGTGTCGGACCAGTGCGACTGGGTCGCGCCCGCCATCGCCAGCGCCAGCGACACCGCGCGCTGCAGCACGTGCGCGAGTGGCAGGAACGTCACGACGCGCTTGCCGGGCACGGCGACCTCGCCGATCTCGTTCTTAATCAGCGCCCACGTCTGGTAGGCCCAGTTGCCGTGCGTGAGCTCCACGCCCTTCGGCCGGCCGGTGGTGCCCGAGGTGTAGACGATCGAGCCGATGTCGTCGTGGGTGATGGCGGCCACGCGGGCGTCGATAAGCGACTGCTCCACCTCGCGCCCCTCGAACTTGAGCGTCTCCACGCCCGAGGCATTAAATTCATAGACCTTGCGCAGCTGGGACGTGGAGCCCGCCAGCCGCGGCGTGCCATCCTCCTGCAGCACGAACGAGCTGATCAGCTGCGTATGATCACGCGTCTCCGTCAGCGCCAGCTTCGCGCCGGAATCCTCCAAAATCCACTGGATCTGCGACATCGAGCTCGACGGGTAGATCGGCACCGACGCCGCCCCGGCTGCCCAGATGGCAAAGTCCATCAGCGACCACTCGTAGCGGGTCGCCGACAGGATCGCCACGCGGTCGCCGGGCTCAATACCAGCCGCCACCAGGCCCTTCGCCGCCTCGTAGACTTCTTCGAGGAACTCGCCGGCAGTCACGTTCACCCAGTCGTAGTTACGCGGGCGGGAAAACAGCACCGTGTGCGGGTGCTCCGTGCACAGCGTGATCAGCTGGCTCAGGCAGTTTTCCGACGCGTCGAGCTCGAAACCGAGGTCCGTGGTGAAAGAATTCTGTGACATAAGCCCTCACCCTACCGCGTTAACAGCTGCTCGGCCCCGCTCCGGGCGAGCGCGCGGCGCGTTTGGCACAATATACCTTGTGTTCACTGTGATGAATGAAGAACTTTTGCTGTCACTCGCCCGGTCGTACGGCTTTGGCACCTCCTACCGATCCGACGTAGGGGAGCTGATCACGCCGCCGGCGCAGTCCTTCATGAAACTGCTGCGCGCAATCGGCGTGCCGCTGTCTGAATCCCCCTCAGACCAGGAGCTCCAAGAGCTTATCGACGCCCGCGCGACCGCCCTGGCGACCCGCCCCCTCCCCCTGACTGTGGTCGCCACCGCGGGCGAGGAACAGCACTTCAACGTCCACGTCAAGGACGGCCACTACGCGCACTGCTGGATCCGCCTAGAGGACGGCTCCTCGCGCGACGCCTACCAGGACGAGAACTGGGCGCCGCCGACCACCGCCGCCGACGGCACCGTCTGGGGCGAGGCGACCTTCCACGTCCCCGGCGACCTGCCCGAGGGTTGGCACGAGCTGCACCTAGAGTCCGACGACCTGGACGAGGTCTGCCCGCTCATTGTCGTGCCGGCCCGCCTGACCACCAACGAGGCGCTCGAGCGCCGGCCCGCGTACGGCGTGATGGCGCAGCTCTACTCCGTGCGCTCCACGCAGTCCTGGGGCATCGGCGACTTTGAAGACCTCGCGCGCATCGCCGAGGCTGTCGCCGCCGAGGGCGCGGACTACCTGTTGATCAACCCGGTGCACGCGGCGCAGCCCGTCCCGCCGGTGGAGGACTCCCCGTACCTCCCCGCCTCGCGCCGCTTTGTCAATCCCATCTATATTTCCGTCGAGGCAGTCCCCGAGTTCACCAAGCTCGGCGTGGAAACGCGCGCGGAGGTCAACCAGCTGGTCAGCCCGCTGAAAGCGATGAACCACACCGCCGACCCGCTGGATCGCAACGCCGTGTTTGAGGTGAAGCTCGCGGTCCTGCGCGAGCTGTTCTACCTGTCCCAGCAGGACCCGGGGCGCTCGCACGATTTCGAGCTGTACACCCTGGACGAGGGCGAGGGCCTGCGCGAGTTCGGCGAGTGGTGCGCTGTCCAGGCCGACGCGGCCGAGCACGGCCAGCACGCGGCGAAGGCCGCCGACGAGGAAACGATCCAGTTCTACATGTGGCTGCAGTTCATCGCGGACGAGCAGCGCCGCGTCGCCCAGGACCGCGCGCTGGCCGCCGGCATGCGCATCGGCATCATGACGGACCTCGCCGTGGGCATTCACCCGGACGGCGCGGACGCGCACACGCTGGCTGATGCGCTGGTTGCCGACGCCTCGGTTGGCGCGCCGCCGGACATGTACTCCCAGCAGGGGCAGGACTGGTCCCAACCGCCGTGGAACCCGGAGGCACTCGCCCAGCAGGGGTACGGCCCGTGGCGCGACTTGCTGCGCACGGTGCTGCGCCACTCCGGCGGCATCCGCGTCGACCACATCCTGGGTCTGTTCCGCCTGTTCTGGATGCCGCGCGAGGACACGCCGGCCGACGGCCTGTACATGAACTACGACTACCGGGCGATGGTGGGCATCCTCCTGCTTGAGGCGCAGCGCGCAGGCGCCGTGGTGATCGGCGAGGACCTGGGCACCTTCGAGCCGTGGGTGCAGGACGTGCTGCGCGACACCGGTGTGTTCGGCACGACGGTCCTGTGGTTCGAGGCCACCGATTCCGACGACCCGCGCCCGGCCGACCAGTACCGGGCGCTGGCGCTGTCCGCCGTTGGCACGCACGACCTGCCGCCGACCGCCGGATACATGGAGGGCGTGCACAACGAGCTGCGCTCCCGCCTGGGCCTGGTGGCGGAGTCGCTCGAAGAGCTCAACGCCGAGGACGGCGTGTGGATCGGCCGCGTGCTCAACCAGGTGCGCGCCGAGGGCGCGTTCGCGGGCACGCCGTTCGCGGACACCGACTTTACCCAGTACGACCTCGGCGAGTTCGACAGCGCGGGCTCGCTGGATGACCTGCTTGTCGGCCTCACCCGCTTCATCGCCTCGACCCCGTCCGCGATGACGTGCACGAACCTCGTGGACATGGTGGGCGACCGCCGCATCCAAAACCAGCCGGGCACCAACGCGCACCAGTACGCAAACTGGTGTATCCCCCTCACCGATGCCGCGGGGAAGCCGGTGCTTATCGACGCCCTGCCGTCCCACCCCCTCTTCCACCGGGTCGCAGAGGCGTCGCGGCGGCCGCAGCGCTAGCTTGGCCGCTGTGCGCCGCCGCCGGCGCAGGTCTCGCGCAGGAGCGGGCTCGGCGTGCTACACCAGGCCGCCGACGATCGCCGCGATAACGACGAGCGCGAGCATCACGTACAGTGCCTGCGTCACCCGCGACTGCGGGTACTTGCGCTGCTGCCGTGGTAGGCGCTGATCCTGCTTGCGCAATTCTTCCGGGTTTGCCATGGCGCTAGTGTACTTCCCCATCCGCCGCGGCCGAAACTTCGCCGTGTGCGCTTCCGGTCTGTTGTGCACTTTTGGTCCCGCGAGTTCTGTCGCGCAGGAACGCCAGCCAATCCGCCACGCGCAGCATCGCCCACGCGGCGAGCCCGGCCGCCGGCAGCGCGACGGCAAGCACGATCGGGAGCTGGAGCCAGGGGCTCAGTGCAAACATGAAGGTCCCTCCTCCGTGTACGCCTACGCGCGCCCAGTGTTGGACCCAGTGTTGGACGCGATGTCGGTGCCCTCAAGCCCACGCCGCACCAGCAGCGGGCGCGTATCTTTCTCGCGGCCGCGGAACGCCGTGTACGCCTCGGTGTAGTCGCGCGCAGCGCCGCGCGACAGGATGGCGTCGCGGAACTTCGCGCCGGTCGCCCGGTTGATGCCTTCCTCCTGCACCAGGTCGTACCCGTCCGCGTCCAGCACTTCGGCCCACAGATAGGAGTAGTACCCGGCGGAGTAGCCGCCGGCGAAGATGTGGTTGAACCACGTCGAGCGGTACCGGGGCGTGAGCCCGGGAACGTCGAGGTGGTAGCGCCGCAGGACGTCTTCTTCGAAGGCGTCGATGTCGGTCGGGGTGGCGTGGGTAAGCGAATGCCACTCAAGGTCGATGGCGCTGGCGGCGAGGTACTCGGCGGTGGCAAAGCCCTGGCCAAACTGGCGCGCGGCGCGGACGGACTCGAGCAACGCGGGCGGGATCGGCGCGCCGGTGTCCACGTGGCGGGCGTAGTTGCGCACGATTTCGGGCGCGAACGCGTAGTTCTCGTTGATCTGCGAGGGGAATTCCACCCAGTCCCGGGGGACGTTCGTGCCGGACAGCGACGGATAGCGCACGTTGGAGAGCAGACCGTGCAGCGCGTGGCCGAACTCGTGGAAGACGGTGGTGACCTCGTCGATGGTGAGCAGTTCGCTGTTCACGCTCATGACGTTGACCACCACCGGTGCCGTGCCGGCGAGCCGGGACTGGTCCATGAACGAGCTCATCCACGCCCCGCCGCGCTTCGTCTCGCGCGCCGAGTAGTCCGTGAGCAGCAGGCCGAGACCCGTGCCATCTTCTTCCTTGACCTCCCACACCTGCACGTCGTCGCGGTAGCCGCGCAGGTCCGCGCGGCGCGTGACGGTGATGCCGTAGAGCAGGTTCGCCGCGTAAAACACGCCGTCCTCCAGCACCTGCCAGAGCGGGAAGTAGTTGCGCAGCTCGGCCTCGTCCAAGTTGAGTTCCTCGGCGCGGCGCTGCGCCGCCCAGTACGGCCAGTCCGCACCGTCCAGGCCGTCGGCGCCGAGCTCAGCCCCGCGCGACCGCGCGAGCTCGCCGGCCAGCTTGCGTTCCGCCTCCGCGTTCGCCGCAGCAGCGGGTGCCAGGTCCGCGATCAACGCGCGGGCCGCGTCGGCGGTGCCCGCGGTTTCCTCCGCAATCACGTAGTCCGCGTGCGTGTCGTACCCCAGGAGCTTGGCGCGCTCCTGCCGCAGCGTGACCGTCTCCACCACAATGTCAACGTTTGACTGGGCACCGCGCTGCTGGGAGGCGTCGAAAAGCGCGCGCCGTGCCGCGGGGTTCTCCAGCTCGGCCTGCAGCGACTGGGTCGTGGGAAGTTCGAGGGGCACGATGTACTCGCCGCTTCCGTCGTCTGCCGCGAACGCGTCGAGCTGGTCCTCGCTAAGTCCCGCGAGCTCGTTGCGCGACAGCCGCACGGCAAGGCGCTTCGTGTCGGCGAGCAGATTGCGGCCGAACTGCTCCGAGAGCTCGGACAGCCGCCCGTTGATAGCGGCCAGGCGCGCCTTGCCGTCTGCGTCCAAGTCCGCGCCGCGGCGGACGAAGCGGCGCACGAGCAGCTCGTGCAGGCGCCGCGACTCCTCGTCATCGGGCACCGCCACCGCGCGCAGCCGGGAATACAGCTCCGCGTTTTGGTAGATCGCGTCCGTGTGCGCGGACAGCTGCGGGACGATGCGGTCGGCCACGGCGTCAAACTCCGCGGTGGCGTCAGTCCCCTGCAGGTTGAAGAACCAGGCGAGCACGCGCGATAGGTCCTGCCCCGCGAGCTCGAGCGCCTCGACGGTGTTCTCCCAGTTCGGCGACTCCTGCGCGCAGATTTCCGCGATCTCCGCGTCGTGGCGCGCGAGCGCTTCCTCAAACGCGGGCTCGACGTGCGCGAGCCTGATGTGGGCAAAGTCCGGCAGCTGGTACGGCAGCTCCGACGGGGCAAGCAGTGGGTTGGTCATGGCGGCCATCATAGGCGGTTACGATTGCGGCATGGCTACGCGCGAAACTCAGGTCACTTGCCCCGCCGGCGCAATCGTCGGCACCAGCGACGGAGCAGTCCGCGAGTTCCATTCGATCCCGTACGCGCGTCTCAACGCCGCGTTCGACCCGCCCGCCCCAGCGCCCACGGGCATGCTTATCGACGCCACTACTCCCCTCCCCCACGCCACCCGCCTGAGCATCACCGCCCCGGAGGGCGCTCGCAGAAACGACGACCTGCCGGTGCTGGTGTGGATCCACGGCGGCCGGTTCGAGGAGGGCACCCACGCCGATGACCGCGCCAACGGCCCCGCCTTCGCCCGCGACGGGATCATCCTGGTGCAGGTGGGGTACCGGCTGAAGTTTCCGGGGATGCTGCCGGTGGGCGGTGACGCCCCCGGCCAGTACCGGGCCGTGCAGGACTGCGCGGCGGCGCTGAGCTGGGTGCAGCGCAACATCGAGGCGTTCGGCGGGGACCCCACCAACGTCACCGTCGCGGGCCAAAGCGCCGGAGCGGACATCGCCGTCTGGCTGTGCCGGCGCGACCACTACAAGGGCGAGTTCCGTCGCGCGGTGGCGGCGTCGCCGGTGTTCCCGCGCCGCGGGATGGACTCGCGCCGGTGGGCGGCGCGCGGCGCAATCGGGGGCGCGCTGCTGCGCGAGGACCTCAACCCGCGCTACGCCCGCTCGCCGCAGCGGTTCGACCGCGCCTACCGCCGCTTCCGCACGCAGTACTTCACCGACATCGCGCTCGGCCCGTTCCCGTTGGAGCCCGCGAAGCTCGCTCGCGTCCCCCTGGTGGTCACCTCCACCCGCGACGAGTTCTTCCCCAACGGCGCGTTTGCGGACGGCACCGCCCTGGCCACCCCCGTGGCGCGGGCGTTGGGCCGGCACATGGGGTTGGCCAAGGGGCGCGTCGGCGAGTACCTCGGCGCGGCGTCGCGCATGGACCCGGACCACGTGGTGGGGCGCCTAATTTCCGACGCCATGTGCCGCCGCTGGGTCGACGACATTGCTGAGGGCGCGCCGGGAACGGTGTGGCAGGCGGAGCTCGTCGCCAGCGCCGACCTCCTGGCGCACCACGCCGCCGACCTCGCCCCCGCGTTCGGCGCCGATGGCGCCTACGGCACCGGGCTCAACCGGTGGCTCACCCAATTTGTGCGCGGCGGCGACGTCGGGTGGGAGCCCTACAGCGGCGGCACGCGCGCGGGGACGGGGCGGACCGCGCTGCGCGTGGCGCTGGACGGCTCGGGCGCGCAGGAGGTGACGGATCCGCTCGGCTACCTGCGGGGCGCGTTCAGCCCCGTGGCCCACGAGCTTTAGTTGGAGCCGGGCTCGGTGAGCGCGCGGCGCAGGCGCGGGTCCGCGAGCTCATCAACGAGCCACGGCGAGAACACGAACGGGGTGGCGTCGACGGCGCGGATGAGCGCCTCCGGAGCAACCCAGTCCCAGGAGTCGACCTCGTCCGGGTTGGCGTCCAGCGCCGCGCCCGGCGCGAGACGGGCGACGTAGACCGGGCAGCACTCGTTTTCCACGATGCCGGAGGAATCAACGGCGCGGTAGCGGAAGTCCGGCAGGATCTCCGTCAGTCCGTTGATCGCAGCAATGCCCAGCTCCTCGGTGGCGCGGCGGCACACCGCATCGGCCACCGCTTCGCCCGGGCCCGGGTGGCCGCAAAAGGAGTTCGTCCATACCCCGGGCCACGCAATCTTGGAAAGCGCACGGCGCGTGAGCAGCACCTCGCCGTCGGCGTTGCGCAGCCAGCAGGAGAACGCGAGGTGCAGCGGGGTGTCGGTGGTGTGCACCGTGGCTTTGTCGGCGGTGCCGATTGGGGTCCGCGTGGCGTCGACAAGCACTACTTGCTCGCGCATTAGTTGTTCAGATTCCCCTTGAAGGTGACATTACCGATGGTGAACTCGGCGTCCCACAGATTGCCGGTGGACACGTTGAAGGCATACTTCGCGTTCGTGGTGGCGCCGGGGCCGAGCGGCAGGTCCACGCCGACGATCTCCACGCCGGCGTTCTCGCCACTCATCGGGTCGGCATTTTGCATGTTGTTGTTGCCGGAGTTGTAGCGCAGCTTCGGGGTGAGGGTGTCCGCGGGCATGGGGACCTCACTCTCATTGGTCACAGCCACGACGACCACGGTGCCGCCACCGGGCGCAGCGCTGGTGCCCTGCCACTTGTAGGAGAGGTCCATCGCCGGGTCCTCCACGCGCTCGCCCGTGATCTCGTCGCTGATCAGCGGGTCGGTCTCCTCGGCCTTGAACTCCGGGGCGGGGGCGCCAGTCGGCGTCGTGATCTCGATTTCAGATTCCTTCGCCTCCTCGCTCTCGTTGCCGCTCACGCACGCGGACAACGCAAAGACGGACGTGGCGGCAAGCAGCACGGCGGTGAGCTGCGAACGGTGTGACATAAACGCCTCTTTTACCTCGTTGTGGCACTGCACTGAAATGCGCCGATCAGGCGCTTTCCAATTCTTCCTCACTGTACAGCCCTAGTACCCTAACCAAATTATGCAGTCATTGTTGCGTGTCCTCCGCAGCGCCTCTGCGCTGTGGCCCTACTACCTCGCCGTCGTGATCATTTCCTCCGGTGTCGCAGCTCTGGGATTGGTCTCCCCCTTCATCATCCGGGAGGCCACCGACACCATCGTCGGATACGTCAGCGGTGGCAGCGAGGGGCCGTCGCCGGTGCGCGCTGTCGTGTGGCTGGCCATCGCGCTGTTTGCTGCCGAATCCGCTGCGGCGCTGCTGCGCAACGTCGCCGGCTACCTGGGCGACGTGATGGTGGCGCGCATCCGACAGATCATGTCCACGCGCTACTTTGCCAAGCTGCTCGCGCTGCCGCAGCGCTACTTTGACAACCAGGTCACGGGCACGATCATCGCCCGCCTGGACCGCTCGATTGCAAACGTCACCCAGTTCATCCAGTCCTTTGCCAACAGCTTCCTGCCGATGCTGTTGCAGGTCGTGGCGATCCTGGCGATCACGGCGTACTACTACTGGCCGCTGACCATCCTCCTGGCGCTGTTGTTCCCGCTCTACATGTGGCTCACGGCGCTCACGTCCACGCGGTGGCAGCGCTTCGAGCAGGAGAAAAACGCCAACATCGACGAGGGCAACGGCCGCTTCGCCGAGGTGGTCGGTCAGGTCAAGGTGACCAAGTCCTTCGTGGCGGAGGTGCGCGAGCTGGACAAGTTTGGCACCCACTACAACAACACCGTGGACATCACGCGCCCGCAGTCGCGCTGGTGGCACAGCATGGACACGGTGCGCGGCATCGCCATGACGGCGGTCTTTTTGGGCATCTACCTGATCCTGTTCGTACGCACGCTCCACGGCGACTTCACCATCGGCGAGATGGTCATGCTCATCCAGATGGTCACCATGGCTCGCCAGCCCGCGCAGATGATGAGCTGGATCGTGGACGCGGCGCAGCGCGCCATCGCGGGCTCGCGCGATTACTTCACGGTGATGGACGAGCCGAACGAGCCCACCGCCAACCGCGAGCTCGTCGCCGCGCCCCAGTCCACCGGCGTGCCGGAGCTCACGCAGGTGACGCACGAGCCGCTCGAGGTGCGCGAGCCGGTCATCGCGTTCGACGACGTCTCCTTCGCGTACAACCCGGGCGAGCCCGTCCTGGAGGGCCTGACCTTTTCCGCGCGCGAGGGTGAAAAGATCGCGCTGGTGGGCGAGTCTGGTGGCGGCAAGTCCACCATCGTCAACCTGTTGCTGGGGCTCTATCCGCTTCACGACGGCACGCTCACCGTCTGCGGCCGCAACCTCGAGGACTTGAGCGTGGAGGAACTGCGCGCGTCTTCCGGCGTGGTCTTCCAGGAACCCGCGCTGTTTTCCGGCACCGTGGCGGAAAACATCGCCTACGGTAAGCCCGGCGCGACGCGCGAGGAGGTCATCGACGTGGCCAAGCGCGCGAACGCCCACGACTTCATCACCCGGTTCAAGGACGGCTACGACACCGTCATCGGCGAGCGCGGCCTGCGGCTGTCCGGCGGGCAGAAGCAGCGAGTGGCCGTCGCGCGCGCGATGCTCAAGGACGCACCCATTCTGGTGCTCGACGAGGCCACCTCGGCCCTGGACACCAAGGCGGAGCGCGCCGTGCAGGCCAGCCTGGACGAGCTGATGAAGGACCGCACGACCATCATGATCGCGCACCGCCTCTCCACCATCGCCGACGTGGACACCATCATCACCCTGGACAACGGCCGGATCGATGAGATCGGCTCGCCGGCGGAGCTCGCTGCCTCCGGCGGTATTTATTCAGAGCTGCTCACGCTCACCGCGTCTTCGTCCGCCGCGGACCGGGCGCGCCTGAAGTCCTTCGGCTTCCAGCTAGACGGCGAATACGACGCCGAGGACGAGGACGCCGCGGACGTGGAGGGCGCCGCGCAGCCCCACAACGCCTGATCCCGCGGGGCGGCGTGGCGGAGGGGACGGGTGGGCGTCGTTAAGCTTGGGGCCATGGATTTCCCCGAGCTTGAGCAACTCCGCGCACGCGGAACCCGCAAATGGACCCAGTACGATGACGATGTGCTGCCGCTGTTCGTCGCCGAGAGCGACTTCACCACCGCCGAGCCCGTGCGCGCGGCGATCGCCGACGCCGTCGAGCGCGAGATGTTCGGCTACACCCCCGCTCCGAGCGCGCAGCAGCTGCCAGGGCTGGTGGCCGACTTCTACGACGCGCGCTACGGCTGGCGGCCGGACCCCGCGCGCATCTTCCCCATCCCCGACGTGGTGCGCGGCGTGTTGCTATCCATCCAGCACTTCACCGAGGGCCCGGTCATCGTGCCGGTGCCCGCCTACCACCCGTTCTTGGAGGTGGCGGGGACCGCCGGACGCGTGCGCATCAACGTGCGCGCCGTGCCGGGGCTGGACCTGGACGAACTGGACGCGGCGTTTTCCCGCGGCGCGGGCTCGCTCGTGCTCACCAACCCGTACAACCCCGGCGGGTGGACCTTTACGCCCGAGCGGCTCGATGAGATCTGTGCCCTTGCCCGCCGCCACGGCGCGCGCGTGATCGTCGACGAGATCCACGCGCCGCTGGTCTACGACGGCGCCCACACGTGCGCGGCCGCGAACAATCCGGACGTGTGCATCACTATTACGGCGGCGTCGAAGGCCTGGAACGTGGCGGGCCTGAAGTGCGCGCAGCTGATCTTTTCCAACGACGCCGATGTCAAGACCTGGCAGGGACTCAGCGGGGTGGCGAAAGACGGCACGGGCACGCTCGGCATCGTCGCCGCCGAGGCGTGTTACCGGGACGGGGGTGACTTCCTCGACGGTGAAATTGCGCAGCTGCGCGAAAATCGCGACTGGCTCGTGGAGCACCTCCCGCGCGAGATTCCCGGCATCGAGGTCGAGGTCCCGCAGGCCACCTACCTCATGTTTTTGGACTTCCGGAATACCAAGTTGACCACGGAAAAGCCCGCCACTTGGCTGCGCACGCACGCGAAGGTGGCCATGAACGAGGGCGTGAGCTTCGGCCCCGGTGGCCGGCACAAGGCGCGGCTGAATTTTGCCACCAGCCCCGCGATCCTGCGGGAGGCAGTCGAGCGCATGGCGGGGGCAATTCGCCTACTGTAGGTGGGCATGGAGCAGACCCCACAGGCCTCAGATTACCTACCCCCCGCACCCCCGGAGCAGCCCTGGGAGCGGCCCGACCCCGAGTGGTACAAGGACGCCGTATTCTACGAAGTCCTCGTCCGCGCCTTCTACGACCCGGACGGCACGGGGTTGGGCACGCTCAAGGGGCTGGAGAAGAAGCTCGATTACCTGCAGTGGTTGGGGGTGGATTGCCTGTGGATCCCGCCGTTCTACGACTCTCCGCTGCGCGACGGCGGCTACGACATCCGCGACTTCCGCAAGGTCCTGCCCGAGTTCGGCACCGTCGAAGACTTCATTTCGCTTATCGACGCCGCGCATAAACGCGGCATCCGCATCATCACGGACTTTCCCATCAACCACACCTCCGACTCCCACGCCTGGTTCCAGGCGTCCCGGCAGGACCCGGATGGGCCGTACGGCGACTATTACGTGTGGACCGACGACAACACCCAGTACGACGGCACCCGCATCATCTTCATCGACACCGAGGAATCCAACTGGACCTGGGACCCGGTGCGCAAGCAGTACTTCTGGCACCGCTTCTTCTCCCACCAGCCGGACCTGAACTACGACAACCCGGCTGTGCAGGAGGAGATCCTGGACATCATCCGCTTCTGGCTCGACCTGGGCATGGACGGCATCCGCCTCGACGCCATCCCCTACCTCTTCGAGCGCGAGGGCACCTCGTCAGAAAACCTGCCGGAGACGCACGGCTTTATCAAGCGCGTGCGCGCACTCTTTGACGAGGAATACCCCGGCCGCTTCCTGCTCGCCGAGGCCAACCAGCTCCCCGACGAGGTGGTGGAGTACTTCGGCGACGGCGGCACCGACGAGCACGGCAACCCCGACGGCTCCGGCGACGAGTGCCAGATGGCGTTCCACTTCCCCGTCATGCCGCGCATTTTCATGGGAATTCACCAGGAATCGGCGACGCCCATCATTGACATCCTGCGCGAAACCCCGGCGATCCCGGCGTCCGCCCAGTGGGGCATCTTCCTGCGCAACCACGACGAGCTCACCCTCGAGATGGTGTCGGAGGAAGAGCGCGACTACATGTACAAGCACTACGCATCCGACCCTCGCATGCGCGCCAACGTGGGTATCCGCCGCCGCCTCGCCCCGCTGCTCGGCGGGCACCGCGACCGCTTGGAGCTCGCGCACGCCCTGCTGCTCAGCCTGCCCGGCTCCCCGTTCCTGTACTACGGCGACGAGATTGGCATGGGCGACAACATTTGGCTGCCCGACCGCGACGGCGTGCGCACGCCCATGCAGTGGTCCAACGACCGCAACGGCGGGTTTTCCAAGGCCGAACCGGAGCGGCTCTACCTGCCCCCGGTGCGCAACGACCAGTACGGCTACCACATCGTGAACGTGGAATCCCAGATGGACCGCGAGAACTCGCTGCTGCAGTGGGTGCGCACGCAGGTGCACATCCGCAAGCAGTACAAGGCGTTCGGGCGCGGCTCGTATATAGAGGTGGACCACGGCAACGAGCAGGTGCTGGCCTTCATCCGCGAGTACGACGCTTCCGCGGACGGGACCCCCGGCGGCGGGGTCGAGCGAATCCTGTGCGTACACAACATGAGCTCGCGCCCGCAGGCGGTGGAGATGCACCTTTCGCAGTACGCCGGCGTCGTTCCCCGCGAGCTGTCCGGCGGCCTGGAGTTCCCCGCCATCGGCGAGCTGCCCTGGCTGGTTACCCTCGCGCCGCACGGCTTCTTCTGGTTCGACATCTCCTAGGGAGGGCGGCATGTTCGATCTCGCCTCGCAACGATTCTACGGCGCAAAGTCAGACACCATCGACGCGATCACCGTCGCCACCGCGCGGCCGGTCGCCGTCGCTGGTTGCGGAGCCACGGCGAAGTGGCAGCTTCTCGACGTCACACGCGGCGCCGACTCGGACACCTACCAGGTCCTCCTTGCAGAGTCGGCGAACGGTGAGACGCAGGACATTCTGAGCACCGACTCCGGGGCCACGGCCTACGTGGCCGCGCTCCCCGAGCTCGGCGAGGTCCACGGCGACCTGATCACCGGCGCCGCTACCCCACTGGGCGCCGAGCAGTCCAACACCAACCTCGTCGTCGGCAACACGATTGTGAAGGTGTTCCGCCACCTCGAGGACGGCCTCAACCCGGACGTTGAACTGCTCACCCGCATCGGCGACTGCCCGCACGTCGCCGCCGTGAACGCCTACGTCACCCGCGGCGAGCAGACGCTGGCGATGCAGCAGGAATTCATCCGCGGCGGCATCGACGGGTTCGTGCTCACTACCGGGGGCTCCGCCGAGGGGACGCTGCCGGAGGCCGAAGTCGCCGCGCAGGCGGAGTCGCTCGGGCGCGCGATGCGGACCGTGCACGAGGCGCTTGCCCACGCATTCGGCGTCCAGGAACGGCCGACGCGCTCGATCGCCGACACGCTCACCGCAAACCTGGATGCATACGTGCGCCGCGCACCGCTGCTCGCCGATTTCGCCCCGCGGATCCGCGCGCTCTACGCGGAGCTCGGCAACACTGAGTCAACCGAGTCAACCGAGTCAACCGAGTCAACCGAGTCAACCGTGCCGGTGCAACGGGTCCACGGCGACCTGCACCTGGGACAGACGCTCAAGACCCCCGAGCGGTGGTACCTCATCGACTTCGAGGGCGAGCCGGCGCGGCCCCTCGCGCAGCGGCGCCGCCCGGACCATCGGCTGCGTGACGTGGCCGGGATGGTGCGCTCGTACGGCTACGCCCGCGCCGTCGGCGGGTTTGACGCGGAATGGGAGCGCGGCGGCGTCGAAAAGCTGCTCGCGGGGTACGGCACCGAACGCGACGCGCTGCTCGCGGCCTACATCGTGGACAAGGCCGCCTACGAGGTGATTTATGAGGCGAACAACCGCCCGGACTGGGTGGACATCCCCCTCGACGCGATCCGCGACCTGGTGTAGGAACGAATTAGGCCAGCAGGGCGCTGCCGAAGTAGTCGTCCTGGTCGGCGACGCCGGGCAGGGCGAAGAAGTAGCCGCCGCCGTAGGGGCGGATGTAGTCCGCGAGCGGCTCGCCCTCCAGGCGCTTCTGCACGGTGACGAACTGGCGCTCCAAGTCCTGCTGGAAGCAGACGAAGAGCAGGCCGACGTCGAGGGTGCCATTGTCGCGCACGCCGTTGTCGTAGTTGTAGGCGCGGCGCAGCATGAGCTGGTCCGCGGTCTCCGGGGTGCGCGGGTTGGCCAGGCGGATGTGTGCGTCGGTGGGGATCACGTCGCCGTTCGCGTCATCGAGGTAGTCCGGGGCGGCGTACTCGTCGCCGCCGGAGAGCGGCCCGCCGGTGGCGCGGTCGCGGCCGAAGATCTGCTCCTGCTCCGCGATGGAGATGCGGTCCCAAAACTCCGTATACATGGCGATCAGGCGCACGACCATGTAGCTGCCGCCCGCGGTCCAGTCGGGCTCGCCGTCGCCCACCCACACCAGGTCGTCGAACTGCTTCGGCGAGGGGTTGACGATGCCGTCTTTAAACCCGAGGTGGTTGCGCTGCGTGCCGGTCGGCCGGGGCTCGTTCATATAGCCGTTCTGGCGCCAGCGCACGGCAACGTCGCCGCGGGTGTGGCGCAAGATGTCGCGCAGCGCGTGGGTCACGGTGTCGTGCTGGTCGGCGCAGATCTGCAGCACCAGGTCGCCGTGGCAGAGATCGGGGTTGAGCGTGTCGTCCGCGAACGCCTCCATCGCGCGCAGGCGGGCGGGCTTGCGGTTTGCGAGCCCGAAGCGGGAGTCGAAGAGGGACTCGCCCACCGCGAGGGTGATGGACAGGTTGTCGGTGGGCAGGTCCGGGCCAAGCTCGCCCGAGTCGCTGGCGGGGAATGCGATGCCGTCGACGGCGGTCGCACCCCCGGCCGTGAGCGCGCGGGAGCGCTCGGTGATCGTGCGCAGGAGCTGCTCCAGGCGGGCGCGGTCCCCCTGCTGGATGTCCAGGGCGACGATTTCCGCGTACTTCTGCGGCTGGTTGATGATGCCCTGCTGGTGCTCGCCGTGGAATTCCAGGCGCGCCTCCGGGTTGTTCACGGTCGCGTTGTCGGAGCGCGGCGTGCCGTCGCCCCGGGGCGAGTCCGCCTGCTGCGCCTGCGTCGTCGCCTGGACCCCAAGCGCCGCCGTGGCCGTGGCGGCGCCGGCGAGGAACGTGCGTCGGTTGAAGTGGAACGGGCAAGTCACTAGTTCATCCTCCGGATCACAGTCATGGTGGCCACCGTGGCCAGCAGCTCATTCGCGCGGGCGACCTCGGCTTGTAGCCTCAGCCGGTCGTCTTGCTCCCAGTCGTCGTAGGCCGTCGGCGTGCCGCCGGCGCCGTACTTCGCGTCCATCTCGTTGGCGAGCTGCTCGAGCGCGTCCAGCTGGTCATAAATTGGGGTGGTGTCCAGGCCGCGCCCCTCCACGAGTTCGCGCACCGGGTCCATCGTCGCCCTGGTCGAGGTTACGTTTCCGCGCAGCGCCGTGGGCAGCGCGTGTGCGCCGAAGTCCCGCTCGCCGCGCATGTCAAAACGCTCGAACTCCTCCATCACCTCGTGCGTGCGCAGCCCATAATCGGGTGCCGGGATGGCAAAGTGCAAGGTCTGAAGCGCGTGCGCCGCCTTGTCGACGGCGTCGGCCAGCGCCTCCGCGGGCGCCACCGCGTCCTGCACCGGTGCCTCGGAGAAGAGCAGCTTTTCGACGTCCTCGTACCCGCCAAGTGCCGCGCCCGGCCACATCTCGGACGCGTCGTCGAAGGAGCGGTACGTCTCCAGGTATGCCAGGTAGGAGGCCTGCGCCTCGCTGCGGTTGCCGGAGCGGGTGGCGTCGACAAGCGCCTGCGCCTTGACCTGCAGCTCGGGGACGCGCTGTTTCTGCGCGGCGGCGTGGGCGGTGGAGACGGCGGCGACTTCTCGGTCTGTGATGGGCACCATCTTCGGGGCGTCCGTGATGGGGGATCCGGTGACCTGGAACGGTTCGGACTTCACCGCGGAATCACTGTGAAACACGCACGTCAGGTGGTACGTGCCGTTTTGAAGTTTGGGGGTCCAGGCGCGCTCGGCGGGGAAGCCGACGCGCTCGAGGACCTGGTAGGCGTAGCCGTCATCGTCCGATACGTAGACGGTGAGGGCCAGGCCAGAGGTGTTGTAGACATTCCAATTCGCCTGGTCCTGCACATCCCCGGGGGACGGGCAGTTGTACACGTCGCGCACGTGCAGCGTGAGCTGGTCGGGGTTGTCACTCGGTGCGGGCTGCGCGGAAGGCTGGCCCTGCGATTGCGACGAGGAGCCACTCGAGCCTTCCGTGCCACTCGAGCTTGAGATTCCTGGGATGTGCACGATGCCGACGATGACTGCGATGAGTGCAGCCAGCGCCGCCAGAGCGTATTGGATGTTTTCCTGCATTACTGAGCGCCTGCCTTAGAACGGGAGCTTGATGGAGTCCTTGATGTTCGCGGGCAGCCCCGGCATGCCGTTCATGACCCAAGCGCCGATGCCACCCAGGACAGCAAGGACGGCAACGACCGCGGCGATGATGCCGCCGGTGGAGGATCCGTCCTGCTCGCCGGCGGGATCATCCTTGCCCGGCTGCTGCGCACCCGGCTTCGCGTCGCGGTTGACCATCTTGGCCACCTCGGCGACACCGTTCTCGGTGACCAGCGGGTTGTTCATGCCTTCTGCGACCGGCTTGAGGTTAGAGATCTCGCGGGAGGTGTTGTCCACCTTCTCAATCGAGGCGTAATCCTTGGCCACGGTGCCGTCGGTCTCATTGAGGAACAGCTTCGGCGCCTTCTCACCGTCGAAGTCGAACATGTTGTTCAGCTCGCCGGCGCGCTCGTCGAAAGCGATGCCTCCCAGTCGGCCCAGCCCCCAGTTGTCCTGGATGAACTTAGTGATGGAGGTCTGCTCGGTGTAGGTGGAGTCGACAAAGTTGGTCTTTGCGTACGGGGAGACGATCAGCAGCGGCTGACGGGTACCCGGGCCGCACTGGCCGTGCTTGTCGCCCGCGACGCCGACCTTCTTGGCTGCAGCGGTGCAGATCTCCGCGTCCTGGTGCGGATCGTTGGAGCCGTTGAGGATCGTCGGTGCCTGGTGGTCGTACCAGCCGTCGGAGTCGTCGTAGGCGATGACGACCGCGGTGGAGTCCCACTCCGGCGAGTTCTGCAGCTCGTTGATGTAGTGGGTAATGAAGGCCTGCTCGTCGTACGGGTTGGAGTAACCGGCGTGGCCGTCCTGGTAGTTCGCGGCCTTGAGGAAGGAAACGGCCGGCAGGTTGCCCTGCTCGATGACCTTGTCAAAGTCGGTCAGGTCGTACTGATGGTTCGCGCGGTCGGTCTTACCAATCATCTCGTCGCTGGACGGCGCGAAGTGGTGCGGGTTCGCGGTGGATGCGTAGTACTGGAACGGCTGGTGGTGCGGGTTGTAGTCCGTCTTATCCTGGCCGGTCAGCGTCTTGTGCGCGGCGCCGCAGCGTGCACGGGAGGAATCGGTTGCCTCTTCGGTCGGGCGGAATCCGCCCTGGAACCAGCCCCAGGTGACGTCCTTCTCGTTGAGCTGGTCACCGATGTTCTTGGAGTGCATCGCGGTGACCTGGTTGGTACCCGCGGAGGAGGAGTTGGAGCAGTCGTCGAACAGCGGGTCCGGGTCGCCAACGACGGTCGCGGTCTTGCCGTCCTCGGAGACGCCGGCGAGGGCGTGGTTCTGGCCGTCGACGATCTTCTGCTGCTCGCCGGTCGCCGGGTCGTGCATGGTGGCGTCGGCCACGGTGCCGGAAATCAGGTTGAGCGCACCCGGGGTGGACGGGCCGAAGATGGTGGAGAACGAGTTGTCGTTCATGGCGAAGTTCTGCGCGTAGTTCCACAGGCCGGTGACGGTGTTGCCGTCGTAGTAGCCCATGGTCGTGCCGACAGTGGCGAAGGAGCCCTCGCCGTACTTGTCCACATCGGTGGACACGGTCTCTGCGAACTTGTCCATCTTGCCGCCGTTGTAGGCCTTCTGCTCGTCACCGTAGTGGTGGTTCTGGTCCGTAGTCACGGCCTGGCCCGGAGTGAGGCGGAACGGCTTCGTGGAGTTCGGGTTCTTCTCGCCGAGCAGGTCGTTGTTTTCCAGGTTGTTGACCTTCGGGGTGTCCTTCTTGGCGGTGAACTTCGGGGCGTCGTTGCCCGAGCCCTGCATTTTCTCGCCGTCGAGGTTTGCGGCGTTGGGGTAGGTGCCGAAGTAGTGATCGAAGGAGATGTTCTCCGAGTAAATGACCACGACGTGCTCGATCGGGGTCTTAGTGTCGGCCTGGGCCACACCCGGGACGATTACAGTGGTCGCGGCGACTGCGGCGCACGCGGCGATAGCGCGGTGACGAAGCTTCATGGCGAAGTCCAATCTTGAAGTAAGTGGATACTGCGGTAACAACGAAAGCTGCGGCACCCCTGCGCGAGGA
This sequence comes from Corynebacterium sp. Marseille-P8863, assembly GCF_946902955.1. NCBI lineage: Bacteria > Bacillati > Actinomycetota > Actinomycetes > Mycobacteriales > Corynebacteriaceae > Corynebacterium > Corynebacterium sp. Marseille-P8863. The sequence goes on from NZ_CAMPQC010000007.1 coordinate 59,844, forward strand.
CCGTATCCTTTCAGCACCTATTTAAATTCCCACCAGGTCACTTTGCAAAGCCTGTCAATCCATCCATTTCCCGCGCGTTCAAGCCTGTGAGCTGGAACAACAGTGAAATTCTCGCCCGATCACACCTACTGTTGACGCAAAATTCACCAACAGTTTGCCTAACTTTCCACTTTCTCGCTCCGCTCGCGCCGATCGCTTATCGACGCAAACCCGCTGGCAAATTAGTTACGTTCCCCAAATTTTCCACTATTTGGGACAAATTTTCCCAAAAATGGAATCTTCGATGTACGCTGAAAACCACCCAACACCCACAAGGAGGGTTTCAATGAGTTCCACAGCAACGTCCGCCGGCGCCTCGGGCAGCACCGGCGGCCAGACGAAAACGATCGTCATCACCGCGCTTGCACTGTTTTCCATGTTTTTCGGTGCTGGCAACCTGATTTTCCCGCCGATGCTGGCCGTCTCGGCTGGCGACAACTTCTGGCCCGCCATTCTCGGCTTCCTGGGCACCGGCGCACTCCTGCCAGTGCTCGCGGTGATCGCGATCGCCATGTCCGGAGCAAACGTTCGCGACCTTGCGCAGCGCGCCGGTTCCGTCTTCGGCCTCGTCTTCCCGGTGCTCGCTTACCTGTCTATCGGCGCCTTCTACGCGTTGCCCCGCACCGGCGCCGTGTCCATGGAAACGGCGATCACGCCGCTGTTTGGGTGGGACGGGTTGTTCGCCTCCGGCGTCTTTAACGTGATCTTCTTCGGAGTCTCCCTGGCGCTGGCGTGGAACCCCACCCGCATTATGGAAACCCTGGGCAAATTCCTCGTGCCTGCCCTGGTGGTCCTGCTGATCATCATGATCTCCGTGTCCATTGTCAAGTGGGACGCGGAGCCTTCCGCCCCGAGTGAGACCTACGCCGACGGCCCGTTCACCTCCGGCCTGCTCGAGGGCTACCTCACCATGGACTCCATCGCCGCGTTGGCGTTCTCGATCGTGGTCATCTCCACGCTGCAGTTCAAAGGGTTCAAGGAGGGCAAGGAAATTGTCCGCGGCACGATCCTCGCCGGCGTTGGCGCGGGCATCATGCTGGGCGCCATCTACCTCGGCCTGGGCACCATCGGCCGCGTCATCCCTAACCCCACCCAGTACGACAACGGCGCGGGCCTGCTTGCAGACGCTTCCAACCTGACCATGGGCATGGCGGGCCAGATCATCTTCGCGCTGATCGTCCTGCTCGCATGCTTGACCACGTCGGTCGGTCTGATCACCGCGACCGCCGAGTACTTCTCCTCGCAGTTCCCGGGCTCCTACAAGATCTGGGCCGTCGTATTCACCGTTACGTCGATGGTCATCGCAACGCAGGGCCTCGACTTCGTCATGACGATTGCGGCCCCGGTCATCGGCTTCTTGTACCCGCCCGCCATCTCCCTGATCTTGGTAACGCTGGTCGAGCCGGCGTTTGCCAAGCGCACCCGTTTTACCTGGGCGTTCTTCCTGCCCATCTGGGTCGCTGTGATCTACTCGGCGATCGAGACCTGCATTTCCCAGGGGTGGGGCGCGGACGCGCTCACGCCGCTGGTGTCCTGGCTGCCGCTGCACGCCGAGGGACTGGGGTGGATCGTCCCGGTTGTCATCGCCTTCCTCATCGGCCTGGCCATCGACTGGGCACACCCCAAGACGCCGATGGCGGTGGGCACCAACGAGACCGTCGACGGTGACGTAGTCACCGCGTAGTGTGGGGGCATGAATACGCGTGCCCCACTGTCACTCATTGATTTTTGCACCCGCTACCCCGACGAATCCGTCGGCGAGGCCATGGAGCGCTCCGTAGCCTTCGCCCAGCACGCGGAGTCGTTGGGGTATTCGCGTATCTGGTACTCCGAGCACCACAACATGAGCTCGATTGTCTCCTCCTCGCCCGCAGTGCTCATCGCCCACATTGGCGCGAAGACTGAGCGCATCCGCCTGGGGTCCGGCGGCGTGATGCTGCCCAACCACTCCCCCTACGTCATCGCCGAGCAGTTCGGCATGCTCGAGGAACTCTACCCCGGCCGCATTGATTTGGGCTTGGGCCGCGCCCCCGGCACCGACCAGCAAACCCTGGGCCGCGCGTTGCGACGCGACCCCCGCGCCGCCGAAAATTTCCCGCAGGATGTCCTCGAGCTCCAGGCATGGCTGTCCAACGAGTCGCCGCTCCCGGGCGTAACCGCCGTCCCCGGCTTCAACACCAACGTGCCGCTGATCATCCTCGGCTCGTCCATGTTCGGCGCGTCCCTGGCCGCCAAGCTGGGCCTGCCCTACGCGTTCGCGTCCCACTTCGCGCCGCAACACCTGGAGCAGGCCACCGCCTACTACCGCGAAAACTACGAACCCTCCGAGCGCTACCCCGAGCCGTACTGTGTGGCCGCTGTCAACGTCACCGCCGCGGAGACCGAGGAGGACGCGGAGCGGCAGACCGGGCTGGTACACCGCAACCGCGTGCGCGCGATGTTGGGCCGAAGGGGCCAGGTGCTTGACGACGCCCAACTGGACGCCGTCGTCGACTCCTACCAGGGCCGGCAGATCATTGACATGCTGCGGTACACCGCACAGGGCACCGGCGAGCAGGTCGTCGAGTACCTCGACTGGTTTGCACAGCACGCGGGCGCGGACGAGCTCATGATTTCGTTGCAGGCACCCAGCCACGAGGAAGTACTCGCCTCCATGGACATCCTCGCAAGCCACTGGAAACATTAATTCGCCGATGCGTGAACACTCAGGATCCTGGTATAGGGTCTAGCCGAGTTCATACTTTTAGGCGCGCTATAGCTGGGAGAGTGTCATGTCCGTTTCGCCGCTTCGGCCCCCGCAACAACACGAGGAAATCGCGGCGCACCTGCGCGATGAAATCTTCACGGGCCGGATCCCCGCGGGCGAACCACTCCCCTCTGAGGCGGACCTGTGCGAGCAGTTCAATTCGTCCCGCGGCCCCGTCCGCCAGGCGATGGCGACCCTGCGTGCCGAGGGACTCATCTCCTCTGGCCGCGGTCGGCGCTCGCTCGTGCTCTCCAACATTCGCACCGAGTCGTTCGAAGAGATCCTGTCCAACACGGCCTGGATTGTGAACCTGGGGAAGGCCCCCGGCCAGGTCCTGGAGCACTACGGCCTCGCCCCGCTGCCCGAGCACGCGGCGGACGTGCTGCGCGTCCCCGGCCGCGAGGAGGCGGTGACCGTGCAGCGCACCCGCACCGCCGACGGCGCCCCGCTGGTGATCGAGTCTCTCTACTTCCACCCCAGTGTGACCAACGCCCTTGACGGGGTTGATCCAGAGCACGATTCCATTCACCGCCGCCTCGTGAGTAGTGGGATCGACTTCAACAACCTGTCCCGCGCGCTGACGGTCCACGCCGCGACCGACAACGAGGCGGACGCGCTCGACATCGCCCCAGGTACACCGGTGATTCAGGTGGAGATGCGCGTCTTCGACCACTCAGGCAGGCCCGTCGAGCTCGCGGTGCAAACCTACCGCGCCGACATGATCACCATCGGGCTGAACAATGTGCGGGGGCACTCTTCCCCCCTGTGGTTTGAAATCGATTCGTAGTCGCCGCGTGGACCCCGTTACACTCTGCCCATGGCTTCCACAGCTGGTTCCCACCTTCCCCGGCTCGCCGGGGCGCTTGCCGCGTCCTGCGCGCTACTGACCACCGCCGCGTGCGGCAGCGGAGGAGACACGGACGCGGCCTCCGAGCATGCCCGCGGAGAAGTCGTCGTCGCCACGCAAGCGGCACCCGCCAGCCTGGATTTCACCACCACCGGCGGCGCGGCCGTCCCCCAGGCGATGATGGGCAACGTCTACGAAACCCTGGTCCGGATCGACGAATCGGGTAAACCGCAGCCGTTCCTCGCCACCAGCTGGGAGGAAAGCACCGACGGCACCGAATACACCTTCCACCTGCGCGACGACGTCGCATTTGCCGACGGCACCCCCTTCGACGCCGACACCGCCGCGTTTTCCATCAACTACGTCAAAGACCAGTGGACGAACGGCCTGAAGAGCCAGATGGCGCCGGTGCGGGAAGCGGTGAGCGTCGATAAGCACACGCTCCGCGTCACGCTCGACTCCCCGAGCCCGGACTGGTTATGGTCCATGGGCACGCTGACCGGCGCGATGATGGCGCCGGCGAGCGTGGACCGGCTCGCCACGGATCCGCTCGGGACCGGCCCATACGTAGTGGACAACTTCCGCGTCGGCGAAGCCATCGAATTCAGTGCGCGCGAGGACTACTGGGGCGAGCCCGCCGAGCACGACGCCAAAATCCGCTACTTCGATGATTCGATTGCCGCCGTCAACGCGCTGCGCACTGGCGACGCCGACGTGGTGTGGGCGATGCAGGCGCCGCAGCTCATCGACGCGCTCCCCGACGACATCACGGTGGACATCGGCACCACCAACGGCGAGGTCCTGTTTTCCATGAATAATAATCGCGCTCCGTTTGATGACCCCGACGTCCGCCGCGCTGCTGCCTTCGCCATCGACCGCGAGGCGGTGAATAGCGTCGTGTACAACGGACTCGCCACCGACACCGGCGGCGCACCCGTGCCGCCGACCGACCCCTGGTATACGGGCGAGAATTACTACCCCTACGATCCGGAGCGCGCGCGAGAGCTTCTCGGCGGGCGCGCTCCGGAAATCACCATCACTGTGCCGAACCTGCCGTACGCGCAAACGGCCAGCGAACTTATCTACTCCCAGCTCACCGACGTCGGATTCCGCGTTCACCTTGAAACGGTCGAGTTCCCCGCGGTCTGGCTCGCAGACGTGCTCAAGGGGCACGACTACCAGGCGTCCTTGGTCGCGCACGTGGAACCGCGTGACCTGGGTGTGCTGTTTGGCGACCCCGACTATTACCTCGGCTACGACTCCGAGGCAGCGCGCGCCGCGCTCGGCAGCGGTGACCGCGTGCGCGCCGTGGACACGATCATGGCGGACGCCGGCGCGCTCACCCTGGTCAACGCCCCAAACGTCGTCCTCTACGCCCCGGGCGTGCACGGCCTGAACCCCAACGTCGTCACCGACTCGCTACCGTTAAAGGAGGTTGAACGGTGAGCACGCTCCTCTCGCGCGAGCACCGTGCGGTCAGCACCGGCAGAGCCAGGAATGGCGCTTCCGCGTTCGCGGCGCGCCTCGGCCGTGCGCTCCTGCGCTTTGTCCTATTACTCTTCGCCGCGAGCGTCATCATCTTCGTGTTGCTCCGCGCCGTCCCCGGCGACCCGGCGCGCGTCGCCCTCGGCGTGAGCGCAACCGACGAGGCGGTCGCGGAGCTCTCCCACCGGCTGGGCACCGACCGTCCGCTCGTGGACCAGTACCTGGACTGGGTAGGTGGAATGCTCACCGGAAACTTCGGCATCTCCATGGCCAGCGGCACTGAGCTCGCCCCCGTCGTGGCGGAGCGCGCAGGCGCGTCGCTCACGCTGACCGTCATCGCGATGGTGTGCTCGCTGGCCATCGCGGTGCCGGCGGGCACCTACCTGGCGCGCCGCCGCGGCCACGCCGACGCCGCGCTCATCAACGCGCTGACCCAGGTCGGCATCGTGGTCCCCTCATTCCTGGTGGGCATCCTCGCCGTCGCGTGCTTCTCCGTCCGACTGGGTTGGCTTCCCGCGAACGGGTGGGGCACGCCGTCGCACATCGTGCTGCCGGTGTTCGCGCTGACGTTGGTGCAGGCATCGATCCTCACCCGCTACGTGCGCGCCGCGATTTCGGAGGAGCTCACGAAAGACTATGTGCGCACGGCAAGGGCGAGCGGGGCGTCGGTAAGCACTGCCCTGGCTCGCCACGCGCTACGCAACGCCGCGCTGCCGGTACTGACGGTGACGGGCGTGCAACTGTCCACCCTCATCGTTGGCGCTGTGGTGATTGAGCGCGTGTTTGCGGTGCCTGGCCTCGGGAGCATGCTTATCGACGCCGTGTCGACCCGCGATCTCACCGCGGTCCAAACGGTGATGATGTGCATCGTCGCGTTTACGCTCGCGGTCAACCTCGCGGTGGACGTCAGCTACGCCGCGATCGATCCGCGAACAAGACAAGCTGGGCGGCCGGGGAGGTTCGCATAATGGTGACAACGCGTAAACGCTTCGGAGCGGGGCGCACCTTCGGGCTCGTGCTCGTCGCAGTGGCAGTGCTCGCCGCACTGCTCTCCCTGGTATGGACTCCGTACGACCCGCTACACGCCGACCCTGCCGCTCGCCTGGTCGGCTCCAGCTGGCAGCACTGGATGGGGACCGACGAGCTCGGCCGCGACATTCTGTCTCGCATCATGGACGGCGCACGCCTCACGCTTGCGGTCTCGCTTGCCGCCGTCGCCGGTTCCGCCCTGGTCGGTGTTCCACTGGGCGTCCTCGCCGGAATGCGTGGCGCAGCAGGCCGCGGCGGCGTGGTCATGGCGGGCGCGGACCTGCTGCTGGCGTTCCCCGCGCTGCTGCTGGCCATCGTCTTTACCGCCGTGTTCGGTGCGTCGATGTGGGTGGTCATCCTCGCTGTCGGCATTGCCGGCGTGCCCGGATTCATCCGCGTCGCCAGGGTCGGCACTATGCAGATCATGCACCAGGATTACGTGCTCGCCGCACGCATCTCTGGCGTTGCTGGGTGGCGCATCGCGCTGCGGCACGTCCTCCCCAACATCGCACCCATTATTACGGTGCAGCTGTCAGTTGCGTTCGCGCTCGCAATCCTCGCGGAGGCGGGGCTCTCCTTCCTCGGCCTGGGTACCCCGGCGCCGTACGCGTCGTGGGGGCGCATGCTGCAGGCGTCGCAGCCGTTCTTGGCCACGTCCCCGCACCTAGCGCTGTGGCCCGGGTTGGCCATCGCGCTGACCGTGCTCGGGTTTAACCTGCTCGGCACCGGAACCGAACGGAGGGCACAGTGATTTTGGCGAATAGCACCGCAGACGGCTCGTCGGCACCGTTCATCACCGTCGACGGGCTGACCATCCCCGGCGTCCTCGACCACGTCAGTTTTACCCTCGAACGCGGCGAGCGGGTCGGCATCATTGGTGAATCCGGCTCGGGCAAGTCGCTCACCGCCTTGTCCATCATGGGACTCGCCGACCAGCCTGGACTTCCGCCGGCCTCAGGCTCGGTCACCGTCGACGGCATCGAGATGGTGGGGACCCGCGACAGGACCCGCCGAAAGGTACGCGGGCAACGCGTCGCCATGGTGTTCCAAGAACCGATGACGGCGCTGGATCCCCTGACCAGGATTGGGCGGCTCGTCCCCCGCGACCTGTTGCGCCAGGTCGGCGTGGATCGCCCGGACGCGTACCCACACCAGTTGTCGGGCGGACAGCGCCAGCGCGTCCTCATTGCGCTCGCCCTCTCGCAGGACCCCGACGTGCTCATCTGCGACGAGCCGACCACCGCGCTCGATGCAACGACGCAAACGGAGGTCCTCGACCTCATCGACTCGCTCGTCACCGAGCGAGGCATGGGGCTGCTGTTCATCTCCCACGACCTCGCGGTCGTGCACCATATGACTGACCGCACCCTTGTCTTCCACCGCGGGCGCATCGAGGAATCCGACGGGGAGTACGCCCGGTCGCTCGCACGCGCCGCGCAGCCGGGCCCGCCCGCGGCAGATCCGCATACGCACGACCGTGAGCTGCGCCAACCCGTGGTCGAGCTTGCCGACGTCACACTGACCCGCGGGGCAACGCGGGCACTCGACCGTGTCAGCCTCACCGTGCGTGAGGGCGACCGCGTGGCCATCGTCGGCGGGTCCGGCTCCGGCAAGACCACGCTCCTGCACGTCATCGCGGGGCTTTTGGCCCCGGATTCCGGTGAGGTGAGTGTTTCCAAGCGATTGCACATGGTGTTCCAGGACCCGTACTCGTCGCTGGACCCCCGCATGCGCGTGCGCGATTCCATCCGCGAGGCCGGCGTCGACGCCGAGCGCGCCGACGCGATGCTTGACGCCGTCGAGCTCGGTGGGACGGGATCGCGACTGCCGAGCGAGTTTTCCGGCGGGCAGCGCCAGCGCATCTCGATCGCCCGCGCCGCAGCGCCGCGCCCCGGGCTCTTGCTTGCCGACGAGCCCGTCTCCGCCCTCGACGCATCCGTGCAGCACCAGGTGCTCGACCTGCTTCGCTCCACCGTCGGCGACGGCACGCTCATCTTTGTCACCCACGACTTACAGGTTGCCCGCGAGCTGTGCCCACGGCTGGCGGTCATGCACCGCGGGCGCATCGTCGAGCACGGAGCGACCGAAAAAATCTGGGCCGACCCGCAGCACGAGTACACCCACCAGCTCCTCGACGCAATCATCCCCTACGAGACCCCGACCGATCTTCCGTACGATGAGGACCTATGAGCCAACACAGCGCACCCCGTCCCGCCGCAACGAGCAACACAGCGAACACCACAGCCACAGCCGACATTGTTGTCGTCGGCTCCGTCAACGCTGACCTGACCGTGAACGTGCCGCGGCACCCCGAGCCCGGAGAGACGCTGCTGGGCAGTGGCGGTGGCATCACCGCCGGTGGCAAGGGCGCGAACCAGGCGTGCGCGGCAGCCAAGCTTGGCGGGCGCGTGGCGCTCGTCGGCGCCGTCGGACGCGACGCGAACGCCACGCCAGCGACCGCGCTCATGCGCGAAGCTGGAGTGAACCTCGACCACCTCGAGGACGTCGACGACGTCACCGGGCTCGCCGTGATTACCGTCGCCGCCGACGGCGAAAACACCGTCCTGGTCATCCCCGGCGCAAACGCTTTGGTCGACGCAACGTTCGTGCGCGCGCACCGTGCCCCCATCGAACAGGCGCCGCTGGTCTTGTTGCAGGGCGAAATTCCGGCGGACGGGTTCGCCGAGGCCGTCAAGCTGGCTCACGGGCGGGTGGTGATTAACCTTGCGCCTGTTGTCGACGTACCGCGCGACGCGCTGCTCGCGGCCGATCCGCTGCTCGCCAACGAACATGAGGCCGGCCTGATCCTGGCGCAGCTTGGCCTCGACGGCTCGGGAACCCCGCCCGAACTGGCGCAGCGCTTGCTCGACGCGGGGGTTGCGTCGGTCGTCCTCACGCTTGGTGCGGCGGGCGCGCTCGTCGCCGATGCTGACGGCCTGCGCGACATCGCGAGCCCGCGCGTGACGGCGGTAGATACTGTCGGTGCCGGGGACTCGTTCGCTGGCGCCCTGTGCTTCCGGCTCGTCGCCGGCGACTCGCTGGATGACGCGGCCGCCTACGCGGCGCGCGTCGGCGCGTTTTCGGTCCAGCGCCCAGGCGCCCAGCCGTCGTACCCAAACTCCGGTGACGAGCTGCCGGGGGCTGCGCGCTAGTCGCGGATGCGGGGCACCAGAGACCAACTCAGCAGGTGCTCCTCAACTCGCTCAAACACGGCCGTGAGGTCCTCAAATTCGTGCGCCTCGGCGGGACTCAACTGCACTTGCTCGCGGGGAACCGGTCGTTGCATGCCCCGATCATAGCCCGCGCGCAACCGCGCGTGCACCCTACACGCACTACCGCTGCGCAGCCATCTCCAGCAGCCGCCCAATGACCTCCGTCCCGTGTCGCCGAAGGCCGTCGTGTTGGTACGTTGCGGTCTCCCACACGCTCACACCCAGCGCGTCCGCGGTGGCCAGCGACAGCTCGCGAGGTACGAAGATGTCATCGGTGTAGACGGCTGCAACGCGCTTGCCGCCCGCAGCCTCGTGCGCCGACGCGCCGTCGATGACGCCCGCGTACTGGTTACCCCAATCCGTTTTCTCCGCGAGTGCGTGCGCCGCGTCCTTGAACGGGCGCAACGCGGGATCCTCGTCGAACTGGAAGGGGAAGATGTGTTCGCCGGTGAGGTAGAACTCGTCGTCGTCCGGCGAAGCGTCGGGACCGAACCCCGCGATGATGCGCGAGACCCGCTCGGCAGACCAGTTCGTCGCTCCCGGCACGGTGCCGCCGTAGATGGATTCGTGGATAGCGGCGTAGAGCGGGTTGGGGGCAAAGCTGACGCGTTGCCCTACGCTTGCGAGGAAGTCGGTGCGCAGGCGTCCGTTGGGGTGGAAGGGTGACTCGAGGAGGCTCGCGAGCGTCGCAAAGCCGCCCTCGCGCCCAAGCTCAATGCCGACGGTGCGGAAACGGCGCGGGGTGAGCCGCTCCCCTGTCGGCAGGCACTCCTCGGCGGCCTCAAGGTGACGGCACACCTCGCGCATCGTGCGCTCCGCCTCCGGGTGGCTGCGGTTGAACGCGCGGTGGCGGGCGCGCAGCTTCGCAAACGTCGCCTCGTACACCGCGTCGGGGCCCTCGCTTATCGACGCCAACCCGCCCGTAAACATCGCCACCCCGATATGTTCCGGCGCGACCGACAGGTAGTGCAGCAAACAGAACCCGCCAAAGGACTGCCCCAGTACGTCCCAGCGCTCGATGCCGAGCTCCTCTCGGATCGCCTCCGCGTCTTTGATGATCTCCGGCGCACGCAGCTGCGCCAGCGTATCGGCGTTGATGAGCTCGGGTGTGGCGGCGTCGACGCGCGTCGACCGGCCCGTGCCGCGTTGGTCCAGCAGCACGACTCGATAACCGCGGCGCAGCGCCTCTTCGATCCACGCGAATCGCTCGCGCGGCGCGGGCGAGCCCGGCCCTCCCTGCAAGAACAGCAACGCTGGGGCGTCGGTGTCTCCCAACACGCGAGCGAAGACGGACCATTGGCCTCGGGTGACCTCTACAGTTGACTCCATGCCTGCGATCGTAGACACTTCCCGCATGATCCCCGCCTTCCACCGCCTCGCACGCCGCGACCGCATCCGCCCGTACCGGTGGTGGCGCCCGCTTCTTGAGATCGCAGTCGCCGCTGCACTGTTCGTCGCACTCCAGGCAGTGTGGGTGGTCGCGTTCATTCTCATCAACGGCAAAGAGAGTATCGGTCATATTGCGGACGGCACACCCACATCGATGCTGGTTGGCTTCGGCGCACTCGCGATGACGGTCCCGGCCGCGTTCGTAGCGGCGTGGGCCTCAGGACGCGACGTGCGCGCGCTGTGGTCGGTCGAGCGGCGGTTCCGGTGGCACTACTTCCTGCCCGGGCTCGCAGTGTTTGCGGCGCCCGGCCTGCTCACGCTCGCTGCAGACATCGTCATATACGGCGCGCCTCCCACCCCGTTGGACCCGACCTTCTTCTGGAGCGTCGCCATCGTGCTCAGCCTGGTGCCGCTGCAGTGTCTCGCTGAGGAGCTCCTTTTTCGTGGCGTGGTGGTGCAAAGCTTCGGCGCGTGGATGCGCTCGCCATGGCTCGCATACCTACTGGCCCTGCCAATCTTCGTCGTGGGGCACACTGCGGGCGGCGGCGGCATGGTCACCATTGTGGTCTTCGCGCTGATTGCCTCGCTGCTGGTCCACCGCTCGGGCGGGATCGAGCTTTCGGTGGCGCTGCACATTGTCAATAACATCACTGTCTCGTACGCAAGGTTCTCCGGTCTTATTGATCTGGAATCGGCGCGCGTCCTGCTGCCCATCGTCGGCCAACTTGGCGCGTTCGCCCTCGCACTCATCGCGCTGCCGATCATCGGCAGTAAGGTTGCCCCCATGCCAACCACCGATGCCCACCTGCGTACCCTCCCCCACCCCACCGGCGACCTCCTGTTCAACTCGTCCGCCGGGCCCGAGCACGGCGGCGTCCCCGTGGTTGCGCCGTGGTTCGCACAAACGCTGGGCCCGCAGATGCACGGGTGGGCGCGCGCCTTGCCGTGGATAGTCATCGAGGAGACTGGCGAGACCACCACTGCGGAACTCAGCAACGATCGCCTCCGCCTGATCTACACCGTCCGCCGCGGCCCCGAGCCCGCGTTCACGCTGCGTGCGGTCAATGAGGACGAGGAGTCTCGCCGTATTCAGCTCGCGCTCCACCCTTACTGGGCCGTCGACACCGCGCGCGCACGCGTCACCGGTCTCGCCGACCAGCCGTACTTTGACAAGGTCGCGGGTGAAGCGCGCAGGATTGACGGCGATCTCGCATTTGGCCGGGAGGTCGACAGCGTCGTTCGCACCACCAACGACTGCATGCTTATCGACGACCACCGCGCCCTCACCTTCCGCACCCACGGCACCGACCACGTCGTGGTGTGGAACCCAGGCCCTGAGGAATGCGCCGCCGCCGACGGGCTGCACGCGGACGACTGGACCCGCTTCGTCTGCGTCGAACCCGCGCTCCTGGGCGAAAACCGCGAAGGTGTTGAGCTCGCCCCGGGTGCGTCTGCAGAACTCTCGCTGACGGTCACTCCGACTGCTGGCAGCAGCGTGCGCGCATGACGGTACCGCTCCATCGCACCGCCGACGCGCGCCCCGGGCGCAGCACGTGGGTTCGCGCAGCAGAGCTCGCGCTGCTCGCGGCGTTTGCCACCGCCTTCGGCGTCGTCGCCGCGCTCGCCATCCAGTTGTGCAGCTCGCGCGGGATCCTGCTCGACGACCCCGCGCAGCGAGCACTCTTTGAGCCGCTGCTGATTCTCGCAGCGACGCTGCCGTCGGCGCCCCTCGCCGCCGCATGCACCGGACGCCACCCCGCGTCATTGGTGTCAACCACGCGGCGTATCAGGTGGCCCGTAGCGGGGCACGCTCTCGCCCTCACGATTGGTGTCTACGCCGCCGCCACGGCAGGCGCCGCCTTATGGGCACGAGTCAGCGGTGAATCCACCCCGCTGAACGAAACGCGCTCGGTTGCGTTTGTGTGTGCGCTGTGCGCCGTGATCACGCTGCAATCGGCAGCAGAAGAGCTCGTGTTCCGCGCCGCGCTCCCCCAGATCATTGGCTCGGGCGCGTTCGGGCGCTGGTGCGCACACCCTGCTATCGCCTACGGCCTGCCCGCGCTCGCGTTCGTCGCGCTGCACACGGGCGGGACCGGCACGATTGTCGACGTCGCCGTGTTTGCCGCCTGCGCGGCGTGGCTGACCTGGCGCACCGACGGAATCGAGGCCGCGTGGGTTTTGCACCTGGTAGGAAACGTGTGGGTGATGGGGGCGTCGATAAGCTCCGCTCCCCTGGGCACAGTCGCGACGGTGGTGTCCGCGGCGCTGATTGCCGCGTTTAACCCTCGTCGGTAGACAGGGCCGCGACGAACGCCTCCTGTGGCACCGTCACGGAACCGATCGCCTTCATGCGCTTCTTACCTGCCTTCTGCTTCTCCAGCAGCTTACGCTTACGCGAGATGTCGCCGCCGTAGCACTTCGACAGGACGTCCTTGCGCATCGCGCGAATGTTTTCGCGGGCGATGATCTTCGAACCAATCGCCGCCTGCACCGGCACCTCAAACTGCTGGCGTGGGATGAGCTCCTTGAGCTTCTTCGTCATCTTGTTGCCATACCACTGCGCGGAATCGCGGTGCACGATCGCGGAAAACGCATCCACAGGATCGCCCTGTAGGAGGATGTCTACCTTCACCAGGTCCGACTCCTGCCAACCTGCCTCCTCGTAGTTGAGCGAGGCGTAGCCCTTCGTGCGCGACTTGAGCATATCGAAGAAGTCAAAAATAATCTCGCCGAGCGGGATGATGTAGCGCAGCTCTACGCGGTCCTCGGACAGGTACTCCATGTTCTTCATCTGACCGCGTTTGGACTGGCACAGCTCCATCGTGGAGCCGACAAACTCCTGCGGCACGATGATCGTCATGTTGACCACCGGCTCGAAGACCTGCTGCAACTTGCCACCCGGCCAATCCGACGGATTGTGCACGAGGTGCTCAGTGCCGTCCTCGGCGATCACGCGGTAGGTGACCGACGGTGCCGTGGAAATCAAGTCCAGGTCAAACTCGCGCTCGAGGCGGTCGCGGGTGATCTCCATGTGCAGGAGGCCGAGGAATCCGCAGCGGAAGCCGAAGCCCAGGGCCACCGACGTTTCGGGCTCCCAAGTCAAGGAGGCGTCGTTGAGCTGGAGCTTCTCCAGGCTCTCACGCAATGTTGGGAAATCCTCCTGGCTGACCGGGAACAGGCCCGAGTAGACCATCGGCTTGACGTCTTCGAAGCCCTCCAGCGCCTCGGTGGCGCCCTTCTGCGCCCAGGTCACCGTGTCACCCACGCGCGTCTCGCGCACATCTTTCACACCGGTGATCAGGTAGCCAACCTCGCCCGGGCCCAGCCCCTTCGTCTTCTTCATGGTTGGAGAGACGACGCCGATCTCGAGGATCTCCAGCGTGGTGCCGGTATTCATCATTTGCACCTTTTGATTCGGCTCGAGCCTGCCGTCCATCATGCGCACGTACGTGACCACACCGCGGTAGGTGTCGTAGACCGAATCGAAAATCAAGGCGCGCGCAGGCGCGTCCGGGCCGTGTTCCGACGTCGGCGGCGGAACGAGCTCGACCACCTTGTCCAGCAGCTCGGCCACGCCCTCGCCGGTTTTCCCGGAGACGCGCAGCACGTCCTCCGGCTCGCAACCGATAATGTTGGCAATCTCCCCCGCGTACTTATCCGGGTCTGCGGCGGGCAGATCGATTTTATTCAGCACGGGGATGATTTCCAGGTCATTCTCCATGGCCATGTACAGATTGGCCAAGGTTTGGGCCTCGATCCCCTGCGCTGCGTCGACAAGCAAGATTGCGCCCTCACACGCGTCGAGGGAACGCGAAACTTCATAGGAAAAGTCCACGTGGCCGGGGGTATCGATCATCTGTAGCACCGTGTCCTGGCCGGCGTACTCACCGGTCGTCGGCGTCCAAGGAAGGCGCACATTCTGCGCCTTGATCGTGATGCCACGCTCGCGCTCAATATCCATGTTGTCTAGGTACTGATCGCGCATCTCGCGCGCAGCCACCACGTTTGACAACTGCAAAATCCGGTCAGCGAGGGTAGATTTGCCGTGGTCAATGTGGGCGATAATGCAGAAGTTTCGGATCCGCTCGGGCGAAGTAAACGTCTCTTCCGCAAAATTTTTCGTAGTGGCAGCCATAGTTTCACCATCCTACCGGGCACAACCCACGCGAAACCACTTGTCCCGCCCGCTGCGAACGCCTAGAGTGTCCAGCAACACGGACGGAAGGTTCAGCAGCGTGGAATCACACGGAGACCCCACCCCTCAGGGCGACAAGCCGCGCCCGGCCAAAAGGCCCAGAAGCTTTCAACCGCTGAACACGATCAAGGCGACAACGTCCAAGCTGATCAGGCGCAACCGCGGGAGCAAAGACGAGCACCGCGTAGGTTCGCTGGACCAGGGGCTCGCGTTACTCAACGAGCGCCTGGGGACCCGCAACCCGGCGCACGAGCCCCGCACCGCCACTTACGTCACGGTGAGGCCGACGGCGCACCTGCCGCGCAACATTTACTACGCACCCGATATGGACGGCAACGCCGAACCCGGCGAGGTTGTCTGGGTCACCGTCCCCTCACACCCGCCACGGCAACGCTCGATGCTGGTCGTCGGCCGCGAACGCGGCGAAGTTCTCGGCTTGCTCATCTCCTCCGAAGCCGAGCACGCCAGCGACGAACGCTGGCTGGGCATCGGTGCCGGCGAATGGAACGCCTCTGGAAAGCCCTGTTGGGTGCGCCTGGACAAGACAATGATTGTGCCGGAAATTGACCTGCACCGTTCCGGCACCATCATCCCGCAGCGCCGATTCGAGCGTGTAGCAAACCGCCTGCGCGACAGGTTCGACTGGGAGTAGCGCACGTTTTGGGGTTTCTCCTGCTGAACTGCTAGGTTTGAGTGGTTGTTTCAGCCCGGGGCATTTCGGGGCTTGCTTGACGACGCGGTCAGGACCTTGGGTCCGCGTAGACCAACGCACGGCGCACGCCGACGAGGGTCGCTACAGCCAGGCAGTTTCTTCCCCGCTTCCGGGAGATCGACACGAACCGATCCGTTTTTACGAAAGACCAAGAGGTACATCATGGCAAACATCAAGCAGCAGAAGAAGCGCGTTCTCACCAACGAGAAGCGTCGTCTGCGCAACAAGTCCATCCGTTCCGCCACTCGCACCGAGATCCGCAAGTTCCGCGAGGCTGTCGAGTCCGGCGACAAGGCTGCCGCAGAGGCTCAGCTCCGCGTGGCTTCCCGCAAGCTTGACAAGGCTGTGACCAAGGGCGTCTACCACCGCAACAGCGCGGCGAACAAGAAGTCCAACATGGCTACCGCCCTAAACAAGATGGCGTAACTGACGCTGAGCGTCGTCGCTCCCGCCCCGGCCGCAAGGTCGGCGCGGGAGCTTTTTCATATTCGCGCACGGGAGGCGCAATACTTGCTCCCAGGTTGGATTACGATTGCCGGGTGATCATTTCCCAATCGTCCAATCCCCGAGCGCCGCGCCTGCCACGATCGTGGCGACGAACAATGAGTGCGGCCGCATTGACCACTGCACTCGCCCTCAGCACCGCGGTTGCATTCAGCGAGGAGGACGGCTTCCCTGCCGTCGCCTCTGCGGATACCCTTGCGGAGAGCCGCCCGCAGGACGCCTCGGTCGGCGTCCTGCCTGCCACGAATGCGTCGCTCGCAGAAGAGCTTCTCAAGAGCCCGCCACGCGGCCTGAACGGAGCTTTCCCTCAGCTTCCCGGGGTAGATCCGGTGGTGGCGCAGCGCATTGGCGTCCTCATCGCACTCATCGCGGTACTGGGCGTTGCGCTTCCGATTGTGGGCACCGAGGGGTCGTCGAAGAACGCTGCTCCCGACGGTGACTATGAAGGCGGAGGGTCGCTCCGACGTCGCACCGTGCAGGCAGGCGGTAGAACCCGCGAGTTCAACGTCGTACTGCCCGCCCACTATCACCAAGGCGATGCCTACCCGGTCATCATCGCCTTTGGCGGTTGGCAGCATTCTGCTGAGCGCTCGCGTGAATACATGCGACTGGAATCGGTCGCTCGTGACGCAATCATTATCTATGCGCAAGGAATCAACAATGCTTGGGGCGGCGCACCATACGCTGACACGACTGTGGACAACGACATCGACTTCGTCCGTGCCGCGATCGACGATGTTGCGACCAACTTCGGTGGCGAGCGGGACCACGTTGCTGCGATCGGGCTATCCAACGGCGGTGGCATGGCTGCCGCGTTGGCGTGCCACGCACCAGAATTGGTCAAAGCAGTTGCTTCGGCTGCCGGTGCGTACTACGACCCGACCGTGAGCAACTGCACGTCCGGCGACGTGGCGACGCTCCTGCTGCACGGGACGAACGACGACGTCGTGGGGTATTTCGGCGGAACCCGACACGGCGCGCACTTTCAACCCGTCGACCGTGTGTTTGCTACGTTTGGCCGGAAGAACGGTTGCTCGACGCAGCTCATTGAAACCCCCGGAGCGTTTTCCACCAGTTTTGAGCCCACGAGTTGTCTCACGTCCACTCGACTTGAGCGCGTCGACGGTGGCGGCCACACGTGGTTTACCAGCCCTGACGCGACGACGGAGTCCGTAAATTTCGTCCTCAACGAGCTCTAACGCCGCGCCAAAGCGGTGCTGCGGGGACTATGCCGCAGCATTGCGCGTTACTGCCCCAATGCGAGTGCGCCGCGTAGAAAGAGCACAACACCGACGACGAAAAAGAAGCAGCCAGCGCCGATGTCAATGAAGGGGCCTGCCCCTAACATCCGGCGCCGGACGCGCTCTGTAGAAATGACCTGGGTATACGCCGCAAACAACGCGAAAGAGCTCAACCACAGCGCCAAAATAACGACAACCGCCGTCAGCGCCGAAGGGTGCGCCGGCAGTAGCGGGGCGATCATCGCTGAGAGGCCGAGAACAATTTTCGGGTTCGCCAGGTTCGTGGTCAGCCCTCGAATGTAGCTGGCCCGTGGCGTGCCGAGTCGGCGTGCAGCCTCAACCGTATTTGGTGGAGGCTTCCTCCTCTCAGCCCAACCGCTACGTACGTTGCCAATCCCCATCCATGCCAAGAAAGCGCCACCCAATACCTGCACGGCCTCGAGTGCCCACGGAAATGCATTGAGGAGCGCAGTCGCACCGATCACTGTCAACGTGCACCACAGCAGCACCCCAGTTTGCGTCCCCAGAGTCGTGGCCCACGCATGGGTGCGCGACCGAGTCCCTGTCCGCGTAATCAGAATGATGTCCGGCCCCGGTGATGCCGCACCCAGCAAGTTCAGGCCGACGATGACAGCCAGGTCCCCGAACCCGATCATGCGGTCGGTCCCAGCAGATCTTCGCGGCCAAACATACGCGCAGTTTCCCGCGCTGAAGGCTGCCCTGCCTCTGGGCTCGCGTCGGCGGCAAGCAGCACGCTCACCATGTCCTCGTCGCCTTTAAACACCGCACCGGCGAGAATGCTCTGGCCGCGGGAGTTGAGGAGTTCAACATCTGCTCCACGGCTGAGCAAACCACGGACCACATCCACATGCCCTGAATAGGCGGCGAGCATGAGCAAGCTATTGCCGTCCTGATTGGACAAATTCACATCCACTCCGGCGTCAACGTAGTCCAAGAGCGATACGTCGCCGGAACGTGCCAAGTTGAACATCTTGGTGGCAAATTCCCGCACTTCCTCGGGAATCTTCTCGTCTTGGTGGGCAGGATTGCTCGTGCGCTCAATGGTCATACCGAAAAACTATCACGCGAGCTGTGCGAGGCGGCGGACAGCGTTCTCCACCGCAAACTCGGGAATACCGCCATTGCCTTTCACCTCTGCGTCCAGGTCTGCCACGATGATCACGGCCTGCGACACTGCCTCAGAGGACCACCGTCGCGCGAGCTGCATGGTCTTCTTCACCCCATACGGTGGCATACCGACAACCCTGGCAAGCTGATTTGGGTCCCCACGCTCCCCTTGCAACTTTGCGAGGTCGCCGACCTTATACGCCAACGCCGCTGCAATAGCTACAGGATCCGTGCCCAGTTGCAACGCCCGGCGCGTTGACGCCAGTGCTTTGTCCGCACGGCCCTGCAGCGCGAGTTCCGCAATATCGAACCCGGCTACTTCTGCAACGCCCGTGTAATACTGACGGACTGCTTCGACCGTGACTTCGCCGTTTGTGTCCGCCACGAGCTGACTGACAGCGGACGCCAGCTCCCGCAAGTCAGATCCCACAGATTCAAGCAGCGCGGCGACGACGTCCTGATGCGGGCGAACGCCGTGACGACGAAACTCGGACGTAACCCATGCGGGTCGGTCTCGAGGGCCAACCGGATTTGCAGGATGTACTTCAGCGATTTTCTGAAATTTCTTCACCATCGCTTTTTGGCGCCCACCGCCGGTGTGCTCGATGATGAGCGTCATGCCCGGGGCAGGATCCATGCACGCGTTCAGGAGCACCTGAGTGGGCTCTTTTCCCGCTATTTCTGCTTTTTTCACCACCACGACACGTTCTTCGGCGAAGAGAGATGGGCTTGTTGCCATCGCGATTTCGCCTTCGGTGACGTCGCCTGCACGCAGCGTGGAGACCTCCGCAGCAGGGCCAATCTGGTCGATGATCTCGTTGGTGATGCGCTCCGCAAGAAACGCCTCTTCACCGAGTACGAGGTGCACGGGGTTGAGCATGTCCACCATCTTAGGGGCCGGAACCGCGAAGCTCCTGCGTGCCATCGGCGTAGAGTCGCCCCGGACCATCACGGTTGGGAAACAGCACCGGGATACCAGATGCCGTTTGCACGGGCCGCGAGTGTGGCCGCCCGGATTCAAGCACCACCACAACCTGGGTTCCTGCCGGAATTGGTTCGACGTCTTCCTTGCTCTCTACGACGTGTGCAGTAAGCTGCCTCGGATCAAGCGTGCGACCATGCCCGGAAAAGGGGGCCTGCATCACGAGGATCAACGACACAATTGTGGCTAACGTCAGTCTCGGGCGTCCCGCGACCAGCCCCGCGACGATCCATCCGTAGGCGACGAGTACGGCCGCTGGCGTGGCGTCGATAAGCGCAAAAGGCATCTCCGATCCCCATGTTGCGACCTTGTGGACCCACCACGCGAACGGTTCCATTGCGCGCAGGAGCACCACCTCGAGGCCTCCTGGCAGCAACGCGAGAACCACCGCGATCAAGCCGAGGACCGTGATGAGGGGAACCACTGGGGCGACGAGGACATTCGCAGCCACCGAGACAAGCGATACCTGTCCCGACATCAGCGCAATGATTGGTATCGTCGCAAGGTCAGCAGCAATTGCTACAGCCAGCGCTCGAACCACAATGTCCGGCCACCCGGTAACTGCAAGGGCGCGGTAAAGCAGTGGGTTGAGCGCGACAATCCCGGCAGTAGCCGCGACGGACAGCGCAAAACCGAAATGCACCGCCAGGTCTGGGTCGATAAAAATCAAGACGATCACCGACAAACACAACGCGTGAATGGGCTCGACTCTTGCCGACGCCACCACCGCCACAACACCGACCAGTCCGGTCACGGACGCACGCAGCACACTCGGATCCGGACCAATCAGCGCGGCAAAGAGCGACAGTGCTATCGCCGCGGCAATGAGGCGCCCCCGCAATCCAAGGCCTACAAGCGATGCGACGACGATCGCAAACGTTGTCACAATCGCTACGTTCGCGCCGGACACCGCAGACAGATGGCTCAGCCCCGTATCAATGTATGCCTGTTGCTCAGCCTCGGTTTGATATTGCGTATCTCCAAGTACCATTCCCGGGATGAGGCCTCCCGCAGCATCCCCAACATTTGCCTGCACAGATTGTCCAAATGTCGCACGGACATGGTGCGCAAACGCGGCAAAACCGCGCGGCGCAGCAACAGTGTCCACTTCGCCGTTTACTGTCACCGTCCCGATCCCAGGAAACGTGGACTCCCGTACCTGGCCAGATACCGCTACGCTTGCGCCTGAAACGACAGAGTCATCCAACTCCGGTGCGAAGACTGGAATCTTCGCTGGGTAGCCATCAAGGCTCACGTTTGTAAGGAACCCGCCCGAGCTCAACGGCTTAGGCTGGCCAAGCACCGTAGCGGGGAATTCTGCACTGCGACCAACCTCGTGGCTCAGTGCAAAGGATGTTGCAATACGGATACGCAGAGACGTACCAATAAGGGATGCAGCGCCAAGTCCGGCGACCAGGATCGCCTGCCCCTTTTGCCGCGCACAGAAGAACACCAATGCTGTCGCCACTACAAAGAAGCCTGCGGGGAGCAGGCCGATGAGCAGGCAGCAGATGGTTGCTCCCCACACGACGAGGGCTGCCGGAGCGAGTCGGAGTTCCTGCATAGCTAAAGCGTGATCTGGTCTTTGAGGGCGTCAAATTTGGCTGGGCCGATCCCCTTGACGTCCATGAGGTCCTCCAGCTTGGCAAACGGGCCGTTTGACTCCCGGTGGGCAACAATTGCCGCCGCTGTGGCGTCACCAACACCTGAAAGACTGGTCAGCTCTTCTGCTGTAGCGAAGTTGAGTGAAACGAGCCCACCTGCGCCACCCGCCGGAGGCGCACCGCCCGACTGGGCACCGCCAGCTCCGAGCTCGTGAGGAACCGGCGGCGCGCCTTTGCTTGGCACAAGGATCTGTTGGCCGTCGACGAGCAACTGCGCTTGGTTGAGCTGGTAGATGTCCGCGTCACCGGTTGGCCGTGCCACGTTAACGGCATCCGCGATTCGGGCTCCGTCTTGCAGCGTGACAAGCCCCTGGTTTTCCACTTGCCCGATCACGGAAACCACGATTTGGCCACTGGATTCTGCTTCAGTTGCAGTCGATTCCCACTGGGGAACAGACTCGCTGTGAGAGGGTGGGCGGGTGATGGCCCACCCACCGACCGCCAGAAATACGAGCACCACCGCGCTGATGGCATATTTTGGAGCCACCTGGATGCGAGGCGGCGGATATTTTACGTTGAGGAGATCCTCTTCCCCCGTCGGACGAGTGAGTTCTTTAATTCTTGCTAAAGATTCCATATCGCGATAATACGCAATATTCGAATCAATCGGAAGAGGAAACGCACTATTCACTCAACATCGCAAGTAAGTGAATCTGGCCCGTGGGGCACCGACGAAGATCACGCAGGCGAATTACGCCGCAGGCCGCCCCTGCGAAGAGAAGACGACCGAAAGTCCAATAGCCCCACTACCGGTGTGAACTGCGAGCACATCCACCAGAGGCGCGACAAGTACGCGTGACCCGTTTGGCAGCACCTCTCTGAGTGTTTCCGCCAACTGCTCAGCAGCGTCCTCGCATTCGGCGTGTTGGACCGCAGCAAACACAGGGAGGTCCTCAGCGCGCTCCATCACAAGTTCTGCCAGCTTGGCAAACGCCTTCGTCTGCGTCCTCGTCTTCCCCGCCAGCTCGAATTTTCCCTCGTGCAACCGAAGAATGGGCTTCGTTGCCAACAGTGCTGCAGACAGCACCGCCGTGCCAGTTGAAAGCCGCCCGCTCTTACGAAGGTCATCAAGCTGGCTCAAGTACAACCACGTTTCGGAGCGCTCGATCGTGGACCGTGCCATCTCCTCGCATTCGTCCAAATCAGCTCCCTCACGTGCAATCGTTGCCGCCGCCATCGCGGCGGCTCCAACTGCCATACCGGCAGCGTTTGTGTCCACCACTCGCACGTTTCCAGGAAAGACTCCCGCCGCCTGGACAGCCGCGGACCACGTTGAAGAAAACGATTTCGACAGATGCAAGGCGACGACGCCGTCGTCGCCTCCACGCTCGAGTTGGCGGCCGTAGCACGCAGCAAGCTCGATAGCGGTGAGTCCGCTTGTCGACGCCCCCTCGTCCCCGTCCATCACGTGGAGGTCAACCACGGCAATATCCAACTCTCGCAGGAGCTCCTCCGAGAGTCCCGCTGCAGAATCAACGACTACGCGCACCGTCATGGCACGACCAGCCCTTGGTTCCAGGCTTCGAGGTACCACTGCATTCCGGCATCGGGCTCACTGTAGGCAGGCATCGCGTACAGGCGCGCTGTATTTGTATTGCCTAGGCTCTTAAATAATGGGAATTGTGACACGTCAAGTCCCAGCAGGTTCGCTGTCAGCGCCGAGATCGTCCCTCCGTGCGCAACCAGGAGCACCGCGGAGTCATCCCACGCGTCGTATTCTGCAAGCAGCTCCTCAACAACCGGACGCGCGCGCTGCGCAACTTCGACGCGGCTTTCCCCTTCTGGTGGTGCCCACGCGGCATCGTTGCGCCAGCGAGCCCGCGCACCTGGGTGGGCCGCATCGACTTCTGCGTGCGACTTGCCCTGCCACTCGCCGAGGTGGGTCTCTCGGAGCCGAGCATCAGTCGACACGGGAAGCCCCAGCCGATCCGCGATGATCTGCGCAGTATTTGCCGCACGCTGGAGATCGGAAGCAACAATCTTTGACACTCCGAGCTTGGCCACCAATTCCGCAGCCGACCGCGCCTGCGCCAAACCGGTCTCCGAAAGCGGGGAGTCTAGGTGTCCCTGCATCCTGTTGGTCGCGTTATATGTAGTTTGCCCGTGCCGCAGCAGAATTAGCCGGCGCTGCATCGGCGCTCCTTTGCTCGTAATCAATGTGGCGCGTTAAAAAGGGGTTCAACAACGTTGGTTGCTGACGGGGTGGGGCGTCGTCAAGCGTTAGTCTTCGTCTTCCGCGACCTCACCGGCAAGCGGCAGGTCTTCCAAGGTTTCTACCTCACGGACGTCTCCGAAGTCGCTCGGGCGCTCATACGGCGCGATGCCCTCAACCGAGATCGCCGGGCAATCGGCATACAACCGGTCCAAGCCGTAAAACTCGCGCTCCGCTTCGCGCTGCACGTGCACCACAAAGTTGCCGTAGTCAAGCAGCACCCACCTGAACTCACGGTTCCCTTCCCGACGCTTCGGCTCGAGTCCAGCCGCAGTGAGCTCAGACTCGACCTCATCGACAATGGAAGCGACCTGCCGCTCACTGCTTGCAGAGACGACTACAAAAATGTCCGTGATGCCCATGACCTGGGAGACATCAAGGACGGCAATGTTCGTGCCAAGCTTTTCGTCGGCCGCCTTTGCGGCAATCGTGGCTTGATCGATGGAGACCTGCGCTGCACTCAAGAAGCAATTCCTTTTCGCTGATAACAATAATGCGCCCCCATTCTCCCACGATGAGCGCGCAAAGTGCCACTTACTGGTAGAGCTGGTTCTTCCCGATGTATTGCACGACGCCGTCCGGAACCAGATACCAGACTGGCCTCCCCTGTTCTGACCGTTCCCGGCAGTCGGTCGATGAAATCGCCATCGCTGGAATCTCAATCAGATGCACGCGCCGCTGAATTTCCTCCGGAAGCATGTCCTCGCTGAGCTCGTAACCGGGGCGCGTCACGCCGACAAATTCCGCGAGCTCAAACATGTGCTCCCAGTCGCGCCACGACATAATCGAGCTCAGCGCGTCCGCTCCCGTGATGAAGTACAGCTGCGCGTTGGGAAACTGCTCGCGGAGATCACGCAGCGTGTCCATCGTGTAGGTGGGCCCTCCCCGGTCAATGTCGACGCGAGAGACAGAGAACCGCGGATTTGACGCTGTGGCGATCACCGTCATCAAATACCTGTCTTCAGCGGCAGTAATTGTGCGTCCCGCCTTCTGCCACGGGTTACCTGTGGGCACAAACACCACCTCGTCGAGCTGGAAGCGGTCCGCGACCTCACTCGCGGCGACGAGGTGCCCATGGTGGATGGGGTCGAAGGTGCCGCCCATGATGCCAATGCGCGCGGCATCATCCAACGAGTCTGCAAAAGCGTCGTCCATGCTGCTTAGCGTACGCGGGACGTCGTTCGTATGATGCCATGACTCCGCTTTTCTGACCGGACCGCGGTAACTGGCCTAGTAGCGGACTTGGTCCACGAACCTGCCGAACGAGTCCGATACCTGGTTGTCCCACCGGGAGCTCCAGATGAAGTAGCGCCCGTGATTACCGCCGTTTCCCTGAGAAGCGCGCAGCGTTTGCACGGAAAGGTCGCAGACACCATCGAGGGGCAGGCAGTAGTTCACGCGGTTGCCAGTGCCAGCGGCCGTGCGGGAGTTAAACGGCAGGAATCCGAGAATGCCACCCGCGCCACCGCCCGGCACGCCAACGGTGGACGGGTCACCGGCAGCGGTATTCGGATTGCCAAAGTAGACCACACCGGCGAGCTGGCCGCGCCGCGCGAGCTCACGCTCGTGCTCAAGCATGATCATCGCGCCCTGGGAGTATCCCGACAGGATGTACTGCGGGTGGCAGCCCGTCGTGGCTTCGTACCCGTTGATCATGGCCATCACGCCAGTGCGACCAACCTGCACAGAGTCGAGGAACTCGTTCCCGGCGCGCATCGCCATGCGGAGCACGGGGACGGAGTATTGCATTGCGAGGCTAAACGCCTGCAGCGCTGTCGTCGGTGCAATGACGTTGGGGACCTCATACTCGGGGTACACAGCCGGGTAGAAACGCGGCTCAAGGCCGAGTACTTCGACGTCCTTCATCAGGGAATTGCCGCCGTGCGTGGCCGCGTAACGCCCCTCAGCGTGGCGGAGGAAGGCACGGATCGTCTGCCCTTCCCAGCCGTTCGACACCCACGGCGCCTGCGGGGAGTAGCTTGTGCGGAAAATCTGGTCGTTTTGTCCGGACCCGCGTGCGGCAACAAAGGCGACGGCTGGGCATCGGTGCTGCGCTTCGGCCTTTGGGGGCGGGCTCAGCGGAGTCGCGACAACGGTAATTGCGGCAACCAGGGCGATGACAATCGCGCAGAGGCGAGCGCGGAGATTGGCATGAGAATTTAACACGCCAATGAGCATATAGTCAGTTGCCGTCAATGTCTCATTACGATCACGGGCGGGTCTGACCAGCCCCCTCCAAGATCCACTTTGTGCTGGTCAGCTCGGGAAGCGCCATCGGTCCGCGCGCGTGCAACTTCTGGGTCGAGATACCAATCTCTGCGCCCATTCCGTATTCAAAGCCATCAGTAAAGGCAGTCGAAGCGTTCAGCACGACTGCCGCAGCATCGACCGAATCGGCAAACTGCTGCAGCGTCGACGCGTTCAGCGACGCGATCGCCTCGGTGTGCCCGCTGCTGTACGCAGCGATGTGCTGAATCGCACCGTCGACGCTCTCAACCACGGCGCACGCAATGTCCATCGAAAGGTACTCCTCAGCCCAATCAGCCTCGGTAGCCTCAATAATTCCTTGCGCCTGAAACGCGCCAAGCTTTTCGACGTCGCCGTGCACCGTCACCCCCGCTTCCTGCAATGATTGGACGATTCGGAGTTTGTCTGCGTCCGGGAGCGCGACGTCGATAAGCACTGTCTCCGTCGCGTTACATACGGAGCACCGGCGGGTTTTGCCATTCAGAAGCATTGCGATGGCGTCGTCGAGTTGGGCGTCACGGTCAATGTAAAAGTGACAATTGCCGGTACCGGTCTCAATAGTCGGAACAGTGGCGTTTTGAACGACTGCATCGATAAGCGCCGCGCTACCGCGCGGAATAACAACGTCCACCAGACCGCGCGCGGTGATGAGCTCCTGCACCGAATCGTGGCTTTCACACGGCAGGAGTTGCACCGCTTCGCGCGGAAGGTCGAACTGGTGGAGGGCGTCCTGGATAATGTTCACCAAGGCGGAGTTGGAATGAACCGCCGACTTCGAGCCCCGCAAAAGCGCAGCGTTGCCTGCCTTCAACGCCAACCCGAATGCGTCAACGGTGACGTTGGGCCGCGCTTCGTAGACCATGCCCATCACCCCGAGTGGAACGCGAACCTGTCGCATGCGGATGCCGTTAGGCATCGTATGCCCTCGGAGCACCTCGCCGATGGGATCGCTGAGGTTCGCCACCTGCTCTAGGCCGGCGGCCATCGCCTTGACACGCTGTTGGCCGAGTGACAGGCGGTCCACCATCGCCTCTGACATACCGGTGGCGCGCGCCGCCTCGACGTCCTTCTCGTTGGCTGCCAGGATTTCGTCCGCTCGCTCCACTAGAGCACCCGCGGTAGCAATGAGAACGCGGTTCTTCACCGCGGTCGATATTTTCGCAAGCAGCGGCGCGACCCGCTTCGCTTCACGCGCGAGTTCCTCCACAGACACCGTTTCGTCACCGGATTGGGCAGTGCCATCCGCTGTTGTGTTTCCACTCATCCTAGTATCCCGCCTCGACGTCGACTTCGGTGCTCATCGATTCGCCCGCGGCAAATAACTCCCAGTTTCTGGCCGCAAGCGCGCCAACCCGGCGGGCCATGAAGCGCGGAATGTTCGCAGTGTGGGGTGTAATCACCACATTATCCATCTCCCAGAGCGGATGGTCTGCAGGCAGCGGTTCGGGGTCCGTCACATCCAAGCCGGCACCCGCAATAGCGCCGTCTTGCAGGGCTGTTGTCAGCGCCTCCGTATCAATCAGCGCTCCCCTCCCTACGTTGACGATCACCGCGTTATTCCGCATCTTCGCCAGCACCGTGGCATCAACCAAGTGCCGAGTTTCCGGAGTCAGTGGCGCCAGGAGAACGACACAGTCGGATTCGGACCACACAACTTCCATCGCTTCGACATCCCCCATGGCAACGGTGCGATCAGCCCCACTGACGTCACGGCCTGACCGATTCACCGCGGTAATTTCGACGCCGAACGGCGCGGTAAATTCGATGAGCTTCTTCCCGATGCCACCCGCGCCGATGATCGCGAGCTTCTTCGCGTCAAAAAGGTACTCAGTTTCGCCAAAGAGTTGCTCCTGGTTCCACTCGCGAGACACTGCCTTGTGGCGGTGGAGCACAGCGAGGAGCAGTGCCAGCGTCGCTTCTGCAACCGTGTCGTCGTAGATTCCAGCTGCGTTGGCGAAACGGACACCGCACCCAGCGTGGCGGGCAAGAATTCCAGCTTCAAGCAGCTGCTCAACACCCGCGTAACCAATCTGCACGACCTTGACGCTTTCCGGCAGTTCAGCGGGGAAATCCGACGCTCCGCCGCGGAAGATTAGCAAGTCAGGGTTCTCCGAAAGGTCGACCATTTCATGACCAGCTGCGCGCAGGTGGTCCGCGGACTCTTTCCACGGTGAGGGCAAAAATGCGTACTTCATGCCCCCACAGTAATCGCTACAGGCGGCTCGCGTACTGAGAAAGGTAGTCCGCATGCACTACCGGCCGACGCTTGTTTTCTTCCAGCTCGGTAGTGTGCTTGCCCAACATCCCATGGAGTTCTGCAGCATCAAATGCAACTTCACCGCGCCCAACGACCTCGGAGTCAGGGCCGAGGATCTCTACAATGTCGCCTGCGTGAAAATCGCCCTCGACATCAGTAATACCCACCGCGAGCAAACTCGTCCCACCCCGAGTCACCGCGTCAACCGCGCCGGCGTCCAAGCGCAGCACGCCCTCTGCGTCTGCAGCATAGAGCGCCCAGAACTTCCACGCCCGTAACTGCGATTCCGGTCGTGTATGGAATACCGTCCCGCAATCGGCCGGACCGAGCGCCTGGTCAATATTGCTTGCCGACGTCAACAACACCGGTACCCCACCCCGCGCCGCGAGCCGTGCCGCCGACACTTTGGCCGCCATACCCCCGGTTCCGAACGCGCCTCCGTCGCCCGCAGCGACTCCCTCAAGGTCGCGGCCACTGCGAACCTCACTGATGAACGTTGCATTGGGGTCGGAGGGGTTTCGGTCATACAACCCGTCGACGTCGGACAAGAGCACGAGTGCGTCCGACGAAGTCAGCGTGGCTACGATGGCCGAGAGCCTGTCGTTATCACCAAATCGCATTTCTGTCGTGGCGACCGTATCGTTCTCGTTCACGATTGGCACCGTGCCAAGCTGCCGCAGCCGGTCAATGGTCCGCTGCGCGTTGCGCGCACGCTCGCGTGCCCCTGCGTCTGCTTGCGTCAGCAGCACCTGGCCGGTGGTTCGCCCGTAGCGTGCAAAAGACGACCCCCAAGCCTGAGCAAGATGGACTTGTCCCACTGCTGAGGCGGCCTGCTTGGTCGCCAGATCGCGCGGACGCTGGTGCAGACCCAGCGGCTTGCAGCCGGCCGCAACAGCACCAGACGAGACGACGATGATGTCTGTTCCCGTGCTCATACGTGCATGCATTGCATCCACGAGCGCGTCGATTTTCGCAGTGCTGACTGCCGAATCCTCATTGACTAAGGAACTCGAACCAATCTTCACCACGACCCGGCGCGCCGCAGCAATTTGTGCACGCAGCTGGGATTCAGAGGCCATGGGTTGCTAGCCCTCCCAGCGCTTCCGCTCGGCTTCTTCACCGTCGCCGTAATCAAACTCATCGATCAGGCCACGGCGAGCCTGCGAGGCACGCTTGCGTTCTGCCGCGGAGACGCGATTCGTGTCGTAGAGGCGAGCGTCGCCACCGCGGCCAGCAAGTGTCGGGTCGCCGCCACGCATCGGTTCCCAATCAAACGAGATTTCACCGATCGTGACCGTATCGCCCTCCTTGGCGCCGATCCGACGGAGCTCGTCCTCAACACCAGCCTTTTCCAGACGGTCGGAGAGATAGCCCACTGCCTCGTCGTTGTCAAAGTCGGTTTGCCGGATCCATCGCTCAGCTTTCTCGCCCGTAACAATCCAGCCCTCGGGGTACAGCGGATCGCGCTCGACAGTGATGCCGGAACCGGACCGCCCATTTCTCCCCACTGCGCGTGGTCGGATGATCTGCGGCTCCGCGCCCAGTGCGTTGCCGCTCGCACCGGCGGCCTTTCGAGCTGCTTTACGCTGCGCGTCACGCGACTTCTTCACAACGTCCCACATCGCCCACTTCAGCTCTTCGAGCCCCGCGCGAGTCACTGTGGACACGAAGTACACCGGCCAATCAAACTTGTCCTTGATGTCACTGAGCAGGAACTCTGCAAGCTCCGCCGCGTCGGGAATATCCAACTTGTTCAGCACGATGACCCTTGGCCGTTGGCGAAGGTCCCCGAGCCCGGAATCATGGTCGAGTGCCTCGGCGTAGCTATCAAGCTCGGCCTCGAGTGCTTCAATATCCGAGATCGGATCGCGCCCAGGCTCAAGTGACGCAACATCGACCACGTGAACGAGCACGGCGGTTCGCTCGATGTGGCGAAGGAAATCAAGACCGAGCCCCTTCCCTTCGCTGGCACCCGGAATAAGTCCCGGCACGTCGGCGATGGTAAACGTGTCGTCGCCGACGTCGACCACGCCGAGATTGGGCGCAAGTGTGGTGAACGGGTAGTCCGCAATTTTCGGCTTCGCAGCGGACAGTACTGAAATGAGGGATGACTTACCGGCCGATGGGAAACCCACCAAGCCCGCATCTGCGACAGACTTCAGCTCAAGAATGAGATCATGCGCTTCACCAGGTTCCCCCTTCAGTGCGAACCCCGGGGCCTTCCTCTTCGCGGTGGCCAGTGCTGCATTACCCAGCCCGCCAAAACCGCCTTCTGCGGCAATAAACTTCGTCCCCGGGACGGTGAGGTCGGCGAGTATCTCGCCATCTTCACTGCGTACGACAGTGCCGACGGGCACGTGGAGGATAAGGTCTTCGCCCCGGGCGCCATTGCGGTGATCGCCCTCGCCGTTTGCACCACGTTCAGCCTTCACATGGGGCCGGTACTGAAAGTCGAGCAGCGTGTGCACCTGGGTCGACACCTCGAGGACAATGTCCCCACCGTGTCCACCGTTGCCGCCGTCCGGCCCACCGAGTGGCTTGAACTTTTCGCGGTGCACGGAGACACAACCGTGCCCACCGTCGCCCGCTTGCAGGTGCAGAACCGCACGATCAACAAACTGCGCCATGGTTACGCCCGCCTTTCCGTGATTTCGTGCTTCTCACTTGCAGGGTACCGGGTCGGGTATCGACTACTCGCCGATACCCGCCACCGCGCGAACGGTGTCGTCTGAAATTCGACGAAGCTCCTCACCGGACACATTGTTCTGACTGATCCACAGCTTGTGCTGGTGCTCCAGCCGGTCTGCAAAATTGCGGGCCCAGCGGCCGTTGCTTCGCTCCGCAGGCGGAAGTGCTTCGTAGGCTGCGACGACAGTATCGGTGAGCAAGTCAGCGTCGACAAGCCAGCCCCTGCCGGTGATGCTTGCTTCCACAATGCGCGCGACGTCGACGGGCGAGTAATCGGGGAACTCAATGGAGTTCGGGATACGCGAACGCAAGCCTGGGTTTGCATTCATGAACTCGTCCATCTCCTTGGTGTAACCGGCAAGAATGGCGATGAACTTGCTCCGGTCATTCTCCAGGCGAGGGAGCAGTGTCTCTACGGCTTGCAGACCGAAATCGTTAGCGCCGCCTGCTGCGGTGAGCTGGTACGCCTCGTCGATGAATAGGACGCCGCCGAGCGCCTCATCCAGCGCACGGGTGGTCTGTTTTTCAGTCGCGCCAATCACCGATCCGACGAGGTCAGAGCGCGTGACTTCCTTGACAGTGGGGGATTCCAGAATACCGAGTGCGTGAAAAATTTCCGCCACGATACGCGCAACGGTCGTTTTGCCAGTACCCGGGTTGCCAGAAAAGACCATGTGGTAGGTCGGCGACGACGTCTGCAGACCTTGTGCTTCGAGGCGCTGATTCGTTTCCGCGACGCGCACCAATTCGGCCGCCCACTGCTTGACCTCTTCGAGGCCAATCAGGCTCTCCAGCTGATCCAACAGCTCTTCGACACGCTGGCCACTCGATTCTCCGCCCGAAACCGCGCGAATATCGGCGTCAGTCACGCTGGTGATTTCCTCATTCGTCACCTTCGACAGATCACCCGCGTATTCGCGTGCGAGTCGACTACTAATGGAGCTGATGAGCTTATCCTCGAAGTTTCTCGCCCAACGGCCATTCGAACCGTCGCCGGAACGTCGATACTGACGTCGGATCGCCGAATGCAACGCCTCCTCATCAAAGGTGTAGCCCTTCTTTGCCAAGCTCGCCGCACCGATCTGTGCAAGCTCGTCGGCGGAGTAGTCCTCAAAGTCAAACCGGTTCGGAATGCGGGACTTCAAACCGGGGTTCATTGAGAGGAAGTCCTGCATTTTGTCTGTGTAACCTGCAAAGATAATCACGATGTCTTCGCGGTTGTTCTCCATAAATGTCAGGATCGCATTCACGGCTTCCTTGCCAAAGTCGTTGCCTCCCTCAGAGTGAAGGTCGTAGGCCTCGTCCACAAAAAGGACGCCGCCGCGGGCTTCTTCAAGCACTTTGTTCGTCTTCTGGGCGGTGCCACCAATGTGCTCCGCAACGAGGTCCGCACGTCCAACCTCGACGAAAGTGTTCGTGCGCACTGCTCCTGCGCTATACAGCGCCTGGCCAAGAAGGCGAGCGACGGTCGTTTTACCTGTACCCGGATTACCGAGGAACATGGAGTGCATAACCACAGGCTCGGACGCGAGGCCAAGCTCATTGCGGCGCTGATTGAATTTCACGCGGTCCATAAAGGAGGCGATCTGCCGCTTCACGCTCGCAAGGCCGATGAGCTCGTTGATCTGCGCCATCGGATCGCCAGGTGCCGAGGCGACAGCCCCAGCAGCGCCGCTTCCTTGGGAACTTCCGCTGACTTGACCGCTCTTCCCCGAGTTTGCTGACGTGGGCCCGTTAACCGGCGTGGGCGCTTGGACCTGCTTCCATTGTCCATCGACGCTTTCGAATACGGCAGCAACGTCGACGTCCACCTGGCTGCCATTTTGGGAGTAGATTGCAATCTGCGCGCCCTGCGTGAGCTTTGTATCTTCGACGCTGAGCACGGAGCCATTGACCAGAAACTCACCGTAGGAGGCAAAGAGAGTGAGCTCATCGAACTCGCCTCGACTGCCGTTTTGGAGGACGAGCTGGCGGAAGTTTGCCATCGACGGGTGGAGCACCAAGGAACCAGATAGCCGCGAGTTTTCAGCCATGATCGAGAACGCTCGCGTGTTTTCAAATACGGCCAGCACACCGTCGAGAATCTGCGACCACCCGAGAAATGACCGCTTGGCCACAAGTTCCCCTCCGCTCACCGAGAGCGTCGCATTTGTTACACCCGCGGGAGATTCAACAATCGCATCCTCAAGCAAGAGCCTTCTGCCCCTGGCAAAAATGGCGGGCATATTGCTCGACCGTTGCGCGGTGACGACACGCGTACGAACTAGCTCGCCAAACGACTGGTCAAACACGTTGAAGCA
Source organism: Corynebacterium sp. Marseille-P8863 (assembly GCF_946902955.1). Classification (NCBI taxonomy): domain Bacteria; kingdom Bacillati; phylum Actinomycetota; class Actinomycetes; order Mycobacteriales; family Corynebacteriaceae; genus Corynebacterium; species Corynebacterium sp. Marseille-P8863. Next base: position 92,721 of record NZ_CAMPQC010000007.1, read on the forward strand.
ATTTTGCCCATCTGCCTGCAGAATCGTTGCGTCCTCAATGCGCACGGTGCCGCCGTTTTTCGCGCAAAGCGCGCCGGTGACCGCGATCGTGGTTTCGTCGCGACCAGCCCCTCGAATTGTGAAGTGCCGCATCTTTTCCGGCACCGACTGCATCCGGTACTCCCCGGCTTCAAGAATCACCGTCGCCTCTGGCGCAAGCCTTGGGGCTACAACGCGGTCAAAGTCCGCACCTTCGGAAGCACTCCACCGAACTTCTGTTTCGTCAGCGCTCTCCCGCTCCACGACGCATGAGCTCTGATCAACATCAACCGTCGCGCCACCGGAAGCCTTGACGGTAATGCGCTCTCCAGTTTGGCTGCTCATCTGCGGAATCCGGACCGTAGCGTCCTTCACAAAGATCTCGGGGCGGCTCGTATCGACGTGCGCGCGCTGCCCCTCGAGCACACCTCCGCCAGCGACAGCTGCAATTCTCTTACCTGCCGGAGTCTTGATGGCTACGCCTTCGCCGAGGTGGGCACGTCCGCCCTTATTAATGATGAGGGTCCCCACTGTGGACGAAGCGATCGTTGCACTCACATTTGAAAGAATTTCGAGCGCGTCGGTGTGGGATCGTTCAACTGCGATTTGAGCATTTTGCGCGCCAAGGATCGCCTTCTTGGCGTCGCTGCCACGTACATCAGAATTCACCACGTTGAGCTGCGCATCTTTGACCCCGACAGCAGGGTACGTCGAAACTGCCGGGATTCGCACAGTGCAGTAGCTCAGGGTTGCTTGTCCACGGTTACAAATGACGGCGTTAGCCTCATTCGGCCCCATCACGCTCACACCAACTAATGCCGCACCATCGGCAAGTACGACGCGACCGTGGAAGATTACACCCCGACCACTCGCCTGCACGGTGCGCCCCACAACGCGAAGTGTTCCGACTGAGTACTCCCCAGGTGTTACCGTCAGTGTTCCACCCAAAGGAAGCTGCTCAAGTAGGGTTGCGAGATCATCGTGCGTGGTTGCCTGCATCTACACTCCTTTTCGCGAATTCTGCTCCACTTTACGTCAGCCCCGCATGCTTGTGCGCCCACTATGCATTTTCGCAACCCCTTGACAACCCGCACAACGTTTCGGTAGTTTCGCCGTATGGACTACTCAAACGAAATTAGCAACTACTTTATGTTCCGTCGCAATGGCATCAAACTCGCCGAGTGGGTTGCCAGATCAAATAAAACACTCGGCGAGCTCGTTCAACTAGGGATGCCAGAGGACTACGCGATGGATGTGCTCGACCTCGCGGAGCTGCTCTTTCGCCCGGTAGTGCACACGAGATACCAGAAACGGTGCCGAAAGTACGCAGCGAACAACGAACATTGCGTCGAAACTCTAGCGCTCATTTTCCGTGCTTCTCGCAGTATTAAAGATCCGACACAGCGGTGGAAATTCCGCGTAGAACTCTGCAATACTGCAGGTGACACAGACGTTGTCCGTCGCACAGCGCGGAGAATCAAGAAGGCATATAAACCGACCCAGAGCCCCCAGGACGGGGTGCGAGTAAGGCGCTCCGGCGCGAAGACGACTGTGACGTTTACAGGCGATTCCAGCGCTCTAGAGGATGTCGTCAATACGCTCAGGAGCGGCACCAATAAAACCGGTGATCCACTTGATCCAATTCTTTGGCTGTGCGGAAAAAGGCAGGATCACTCGGCAGAAGATCGCGCGCACGCGGTTATGCCGATGAGTGACTTGCAGGCCATTATGAAAGGAAGCGCCTGTTCCACCGGGGTGCGGCTCGCGGATGGATCAGTAGTTCACGGATCCGATTTCGCCGACCGCGAGTTGATCTCATTAGGCCGCATTACGCTTGTAGCCGAGGGATATGGCCCTCCAGGTCACACCACCGTTCCGGCAGATTCTCCAGGCATGCAAAAAGCCGCGTAGCCCCGAAATCGGGGCCACGCGGCCTAGCGTGTTGCCAACTTTGGCTTACGCGGTGGCTTCGTCCTCAACGACGCCTGCAGCTTCTGCCTGCTCCAGGACCTCGGAGGCGACGCCCTCACCATCGGCCGGGATGATGTTCACGATGCGACGCTTACGCTTGATGCCGAACTGGACAGCGCCCGGCTTCAGCGCGAACAGGGTATCGTCGCCGCCACGGCCGACGTTGTCGCCCGGGTGGAACTTGGTACCGCGCTGACGGACGAGGATCTCGCCGGCCTTGACCTGCTGGCCACCAAAGCGCTTCACGCCGAGGCGCTTGGACTCAGAGTCACGACCGTTCGAGGAGCTGGATGCACCCTTCTTGTGTGCCATTTGTCTATCTCCTTAAAAGTAAGTCTTACTTGATGCCAGTGATCTTGACCGTGGTCAGCTGCTGGCGGTGGCCCTGGCGGACCTTGTAACCGGTCTTGTTCTTGTACTTGAGGATGTCGATCTTCTTGCCCTTGCCGTGCTCGACGATCTCAGCCTCAACATTGACCTTGGACAGTGCGTCTGCGCCGGAGGTGACGTCTGCGCCATCAACGAGAAGGATCGGGGTGAGTGCAACCTTGTCGCCTGCTTCACCCTCCAGCTTCTCGACCTTGACGAGGTCGCCTTCGGCAACCTTGTACTGCTTGCCGCCGGTCTTGACGATCGCGTACATAGAGGGTTACCCCTTATCTCTACTCGCGCATCCGCCGGCATGCTTCGGTGGACGCATGGAACTACATTTCAGTGCTTCAGGACCTGATCGATCCGCCGTGCCCGCATGCTTGGGCAACGAGGCGGCACGCCCCAAAAACAACGACTGCCAAAGACTACACCGAGCCGGGGCGTTTCTCCAAACCGCGACCTGGGGCGCTGTGCCTCAACGACCTCGGGCGCTAGGAGCGGCGCTTGCGCGCGGCCCGTCGGCGGCCGCGCCGGCTTCGCTGGCGTCCTGCCTCCTCACCATGCTGCTCCGAGTCCTTGTCCTTACCTTCGTGTCCACGGGTGCCGCGTTGGTGGCTGGTGTCCTCGCGGGCGCCGGCATTGCGAGGGTTACGCCCGCCATCTTGTCGGGGGTTGGGCGCGGAACCGTCCTCGGACGACTCACTCCGATTCGTCCGCCGTACCGCTCGACGGCGACGACGGCCTCCAGAGGCATCACGGGAAGTTTCGGCGCTCCCACGCTTTCCCGTCGATTCACCGGCGTTCGCCCCTCGGTCTTGCGTACCAGATTGATCCGTCGTGCCTCGCCTTACAGGTTGCTGGGCTTCACTCGCCTGCGGATCGTCGTCCCACTCGTTGCGTTGTGGCCGTTGATCGGAGCGAGAGTTGCCCCGTGTCTTCCGTCGACGCCGCGGTGACTTCTCAAAGTCCGCCACTGCATCTTCAAAGCTCTGCCGCGAGTTGCCAGTGTTCTCGTTTTCTCCCTGCGCAGGAGCTTCAGTCTCGATCGAGGAACTGCGGGTTGCTGCTCTCCGAGCGCTGCGACGCTTCTTGGATCGCCCTGCTCGCGAGGTTCGCTGCGCCGGCGCGTCTTCATGATCGTTGTCGTCGTCGGCATCCCCGAAAGGTCCGCCCGACGCCTCAACTGGCTTCGAGTGCTCGGCCTTCGCATTCTTTCGCTGCGCTTGACGTCGCCTGCGCCTGTTGCGTCCACCACGCTCATTGCCACCATCGGACTGCTGAGTTTCACTTCCGGCCTCGTTGACGCCGTCGTTCTCTGCTGGCTCCGAGCTAAGAACAGTGTTTTCCTCACTGCCGCGCTGATCTCGGTGCTCCTCGGCGTCTGATGCGGTCTGTTCAGGCGCTTGCAAACGATTTCGGCCACGACCTCGACCGGAGCCGCGACGACCGCGTCGCCTCGACGAAGTCTTCGGCTCGTCCTCCTTCTCCTTTTCTGCCGCCACAACGGCATCCGCCAATTCGTCGATGGCCTCGTCATCCAGCGCCTTCTCTACGGGTTTCGGTGCCTCGGAGAGCGCAGAATGCATCGCTCTGGCCGCAGGGTGCTGCCCGGTCGGGAGTCGCCTGGAATCGACGCGCCCGTATCGCGCTCGCTTCTCTTCAACAACTGGATCTTCGGTCAGCAGAATGCCTCGACCGTCGCAGCAGTGGCAGGGTACGGAGAACGTCTCAAGAAGACCATTCCCAAGACGCTTTCTAGTGAGCTGTACCAAACCCAGAGAAGTTACCTCGGAGACATTGTGGCGGGTGCGGTCGCGCCCCAGTGATTCCTTGAGACGTCGAACAACCAATTCTTGGTTCTCCGGCAGGATCATGTCGATGAAGTCGATGATGATCATGCCGCCGATGTCGCGCAGGCGGATTTGGCGAACAATCTCCTCGGCTGCTTCGAGGTTGTTCTTTGTCACCGTCTCCTCGAGGTTTCCGCCGGATCCGGTGTACTTGCCGGTGTTGACGTCGATAACCGTCAGCGCCTCGGTGTGTTCGATGATCAAGGTGCCACCGGACGGTAGCCACACCTTCCGAGCCAAAGCCTTTTCGAGTTGCTCATCCACGCGGTACGTCTCAAAAGCATCGCGTCCATCGTGCTTCTTGCTGCGGTACTTCTTGACGCGTCCGAGCAAGTCAGGCGCGACGGATTCAACGTACGCGCGAATAGTTTTGTACGACTTCTTGCCGTCAACGATGAGTTTATTGAAGTCTTCGTTAAAAAGATCCCGCACGACCTTGATCAATAGTGCCGGCTCCTCATAAAGGGTCACCGGCTTCGCGCCATGAGACTTCTTCTCACGTTCGGCGAGTTCCTTGATCTCCTCCCACTGGCTGTGAAGGCGCTGCACGTCCGCCGCAATAGCTTCCTCAGTGATGTTTTCGGCAGCGGTGCGGATGATCGCCCCACCCTCCTCAGGTACAACCTTGTGGAGGATCTCCTTCAAGCGCTTACGCTCCGGGGCCGGAAGTTTGCGGGAGATCCCGGCTGTCCGTCCTCCCGGAACATAGACAAGGAACCGCCCCGCCAACGAAATTTGGGTCGTCAGACGGGCGCCCTTATGCCCAACCGGGTCTTTGGTGACCTGAACAACGACCTGGTCGCCGGACTTCAGCGCGTTTTCAATTCGTCGCGCGCGACCCCCGAGTCCAGCAGACTTCCAGTCGATTTCGCCCGCGTACAGCACACCGTTTCGGCCTTGTCCGTAGTCAATAAACGCGGCTTCCATGCTGGGCAGCACGTTTTGCACGCGCCCAAGGTAGATGTTCCCAACCATGGTGACCTGGTCTTCTGTGTCAACAAAGTGCTCAACGAGCAGGCCGTCCTCGAGCACCCCGACCTGTGTCACCATTCCCGTGCCATAGTGCCGCTCGCGGTCCCGCACCACCATGGTGCGCTGCACGGACTCGCGCCGCGCAAGAAACTCTGCCTGGCTGACGATACGCGAGCGCTTACGCTCCTCCGCACTCCGCTCACTGCGACGACGTCGCTTCGCTTCCAGACGAGCCGATCCCTTGATCGCCTTCGGTTCGTCTATCTGCTCAGCCTCTTGCGTATCGACGCCACGCTCTGCACCATCAGCGTTTTCCTGCCCACGTAAATCGCTGGCCTTGCTCGCCTTTGCGTTGCCGCGGTTCCGTTTCTGCCGCCCGCTACGCGCGGAGTCCGCAGAGCCTCCTTCCGCTGTGCGCAAGGTACCGTCCCCAGAATCAGAAGATGAGGCGTCCGAGTCATCCAGTCCGTCGGATCCTTCTGCCACCTCGCGGTCAGCGGCACGGGCAGCTTGCGCTGCACGACGAGCGCGTCGACGCTGCGAACGAGTCGGAGCCTTGAACAGCGGAGCGTACTCGGTGACCGACTCGTCCTCTGGCGCCGGCGTCACGTCAGGTTCCACGTCAGTAAGCGGCTCGTCGGAAGCATCGCCGCTCGGATCCGTGCCCGGTTCATCTGCGGTGGCCAACTCGGCATTGACCTTGTCCTCAATTTGGTGGATCTCGTTCTCTACGTCTTTGCGTACGCGGTGTCGGATCTTCTCGTCCGCGTCGGAAGACTCGTCCCCAGCGTCGCTTGATTGGGGTGCGTTGGTGTCGGGAGACAGTGCGTCGAGAAGCTGCTCGCTCTCCGCGCGAGTGAGCGAGGACTGCGCTACCTTGACTACTCCCATGTCCGACAGCGCAACGACCAGGTCTTTCGAAGGCACGTTGAGCTCTTTGGCCAACTGGAAGACGCGCATCTTGTCCTTGAGGCGAGAGCGGTCAAACGTCGCGTAGGGGTTGACCGTTGGCTCATTGGCTGGCTGTTCGCGCTTCGCAGGAGCCTTCTTTGTTGACTTCTTTGTCGATTTCTTGGCCGGCTTTGTCGACTTCTTCGCCGTCGCCTTCGTGCTGCGGCGCTTCTTTGGCGTGGATTCCTCGTTCTGTGCCACGAACCTATTCTCCTGTTATGCGTCTGCCCGCACAGCTTCTGCGCCGGGCACCGGGCGCTGGCATTTCCTGCCGCCGCCGCACAGTGCCGCGCGAATGCGCGGGACTTCAATGTCAAAGTTTGTCAGCACGCGCGGCGTCAACAACGTCAACAACGTGAATATCGTCAAGGACGTCAACGACGCGATGCTTGCCATCTATTGTGGCACAGGCCCCCGCCCCGCGCGTTTACCCCGCCCTGTCCACGGTCAGTCCTCTTGACCAACCGCTAGTGGTTCTCGCTCTGCGGCCCCTCCGCAAGCTCGAGGAAGCGCACAACTCCGCCAATAGTTGTTTCGACGACTGGTTTATCCCAACCCGCAACAACAAGGGATGACCCAACAATTGCTCCGAGAATTGCTTCGCCGTCCGCGTTGGTAACGCCCGCGTACTTGAGCAGTGCGTCGATGGCGTTGACTGCCTCGTAAAACTGCTCTTTGACCATCTCCTGCAACGCGGGTGCCTCGCGCTCGGCATCGACGGTTGCGGAAATAATCCCGCGCACCCAGTCTCGGTGCCCACAGGTCACAAGATCCAGCGTCGCTGCAGCGAGCTCACGCCGATCTTCTCGAATCTTGGGGTCCTTCAGCGCCTCCTCAAGGATCGCCGCCTGTACGGCGTGGAATCGCTCAAAGCACGTCTGGATGAGCTTCTCACGGCTCTCGTAGTAGTAACCAATCGAGCCAACCGGCACCCCAGCACGCGCGGCCACGTGCCGATGAGTGACTGAGGACATTCCCTCCTGCAGGAGAAGATCAATCGTGGCCTTTTCAATAGACGCGCGCTTCGCTTTTGCACGTTCTTGCTCTGGCTTGTCGTTGACCATCTCCGAGCCTTTCTCCGATAAAGCATACGATGGACTCATCGCAGCGTGACGCTTTCCTATGCATTGTGACATATGTATTGAGTCGCAATAAATCATCTGAATGATTTACGAGTTTTGCCCAGGAAAGCATAGAAAAACGCTACCCCAGGATGCGCTCTTCCGGGGGTAGCGTTGTCGAAAGTTTGGTGTGGTTGGTTACTTGTTGGGGAACCAGATGGCGATCTCACGCTCTGCAGATTCCGGGGAATCGGAACCGTGCACCACGTTCTCACCGACGGTCAGCGCGAAGTCGCCACGGATGGTACCCGGGGTCGCCTTCTCCACCGGGTGGGTGCCGCCTGCCAGCTGGCGCCAGGCAGCGATCGCAGACTCGCCCTCAACGATGCCAGCAACCAGCGGCGCAGAGGTGATGAAGTCTACGAGGTCACCGAAGAACGGCTTATCCTTGTGCTCTTCGTAGTGCTTCTCGGCGGTCTCGCGGTCCGCGGTACGCAGATCCATCTCCACCAACTTCAAGCCCTTGCGCTCGATGCGGGAAATGATTTCACCGACGTGCCCGTGGGCAACGCCGTCCGGCTTAATAAGAATCAAAGTACGTTCGGTCATGGACCAGACTCTACCGAAACCTCTCGCACGATGCGCGATGCATCTGCGGGCGTCGCGTCACGTTTCCACAACTGCACCTGCCGAACCGCACCATCTTCATTTCCCTCACGGATCATCCGCATAATTGTCGTACGCTGTTCCGGGTCAAGCGAAAGATCCGGGGCACCCATGTCCTGATACTTCATGTACAGCGCACATGCCAAAGCACCGCCCGCGATCACGATCGCAGCGGCGCCGACCCAACTCGGCCACGCAAACAACGACGCACCAACGGCGACAAGCGACATCACCGCAGCAAGCACCAGCAGGAAGAATCGCATGCCCTCCAAGCTACTAAGATTTAGGGGGATGTACCAGCATGTTCCGCTCCATGAGCTCGCGCTTAGCCAAGGCCTTCCTGACGCACCCGCGTTGACAGACCTGTCCACGGGCACGACGGTGACCTACCGCGAGCTCCGCACACTCGCTAACAACGTCTCGCGCGTACTGGCCCACGCCACAACATCACCCTCCCCCGTCATCGCGGTCCAACTCCCAAACTCGGTGGAGTTTGCGGCCGTGATCCTCGGCATCGCCCAGGCGGGTGCAGCGTCCAGTCTGATCGGCCCGCTACTTCGCAACCATGAAGCGAGACATCTCGCCGAGCTCGCCGGCGCAGACCCACAACTCGGCCTCATCCGGATGGAGCAGGCGCAAGCGCTGATACGCGGCACGACTCCCGCCGGTTGGCCACGCCGCGACGCTGCTAACCACACGCCCGCAGTCAGTGCTGCGAATGCACAAGAGCTCGCCTTCGTTCCGTACTCGTCGGGCACCACGGGGATGCAGAAGGCGGTGGGGTTGACGGGGGCGTCGGTAAGCGCAAACATGACCCAGTTTGCTGCAGCGATTGCACGAAGTGGGGTGGGTACTCACACCCCAACGATGTCGCCGCTGCCCTTCTCACACATCTATGGCTTGACCGCGCTGCTGCTCACCCCGCTCATGCTGGGGCATCACGTGCTCACGATGCAGCGCTTTGATCCGGAGCGCTTTGTGAGCGCGCACCGCGATTTCGCCGTGCAGCTCACATTCATCGCCCCGCCGCTCGCGCGCGTCCTCGAGACCGCCCCGGCCGATGCCTTCAACGCACTCGAACTGATCATCAGCGGCGCGGATCGACTCGACCCCACGGTGGCACGAACGGTGGAGTCGCGACTGGGCGCGAGCGTGATCCAGGGGTACGGAATGACCGAGACGTCGCCGGTCACCTTTGTTGGCGTGCGCGGCGAAACGCCTCCGGACTCGGTGGGGTTCCCGCTCCCCGATACCCGCTTCCGCATCGGTTCCGACGGTGAATTATCCGTCGCCGGGCCACAGCTCATGCGCGGCTACCTCGGGCAAGAGCCGATCGGTGAATGGTTTCAAACCGGGGACCTCGCGCGCGTGGGAACGCACGGCGAGCTCTACATCATCGGACGCGCCAAAGACACGATCAAATACAAGGGCTACCAGATCGCTCCGGCCGAGCTGGAGGCCACGCTGCTCGAGCATGAAGCAATTGTCGACGCCGCCGTCACCCCCTTTGTGCTCAATGGCACCGAGGTCCCCCGCGCCTTCGTCGTGCCCGCACCCTCACCGGCAGCCACGTCTGCCCGCCTCACAGCCGACGGTGTCATGCGGTTCGTGGCTGACCGGGTCGCGCCGTACAAGAAGGTGCGCGTCGTAGATTTTGTCGAAGAGATCCCCCGTAGCGCAGCCGGGAAAATCCTCCGCACCCAGCTGCGCGACCTGCCGCACGCAGACTAGCGCGCCGGGTCTTCTGCAGTGCCCAGGTGCTGGGTAACTAGGTACCCGGCGCGCATACGCTGCAGCATCTCCGAGCGCAGCTTGATGATGAAGAACCACACCACGCCGAACGTGATGCCGACGGCAGTGACGGACCAGTGGATGAAAAACCCGAAGATGAGCGGAATCTGGAGCGCCAGGTCCACCCACAGCATCACCGGCTTCTTCTGGAAGAACGCAACGACCACGTGCGCGAGGCCGATGACGGTGACGTAGACCCAGTTAAACGTGGTCCAGAGCTCCCCGTTCTCAACCTTGAGAATCACGGTGAGGATGAGGAAGATCGTGATCGCTTCCATCACGAGCGTGCCGGAAAGTACGCCGGTCAGGCCTGTCATCGGGTCTTTGACCGGGGCCTTGCCCGGGCCGAGGGGGCTCATATCCGGCTCGCGACGCGCGCCGCGGCGCGAGCGCCGGGTGTTGTTCTGGTCAGCCATGCCCTCATCGTATCGCTGAGAACGGTTGGGCCATAACTGGTGCGCGGTGGCGTCGACAAGCGCTTCGATCAACGCGCCTGGACGCAGTACTCAATTACTCGAGCGGCGACGTCGATTCCCGTCACCTCCGTGAGGGAGGCAAATTGGGCGTTCGAGTTCACCTCGCCGACAAGCGGACTGGACGCATGGAGGAAATCGACCGAGCCAATATCCAGGCCGAGCGCGCCCATCGCTGTGCGTGCAGTGTCCACGAAGTCCGCGGGCGGATCCCACGGCACCGCGCGACCGCCACCGGTCACGTTGGCGCGGAAGTCACCTCCCTGGCCGAACCTTTGCATCGCAGCAACTGGGGTCTCACCAACCATGAAGATGCGGGCGTCGTGGCCGTGGGATTCAGCGATGTATTCCTCCACGATCACGGGCGCAGGATGAGCGGCGCGGAGGAACGCGACCAGCTCCGCGGGGGCGTGGATCAGCTCGACCCCCTGCCCCCACGAGCCGATTGCACGTTTCGCCACGACCGGGTAGCCCAACTGAAGGTCTACGGCAGCGAGAAATTCGCTCTCCTCCCATTCCGCGGCCGATAAGTTCCGGTACGCCAGCGGCGCAGTCAACGTACACGGGTGCGCAATGCCGGCGTGCGAAAGCACCGCGTGCGTGTACGCCTTGTTATCGCACGCAGCGATCGCGGTCGCGGTGTTGATGGTGCGCACCCCCAGCGCTTCGAGCTGTGCGACGACGGCAACGTCTTTGTCCTGGATAAGCGCGACGCGCGGCAGCGGACCGGTGCCCATCGCGGCGACAACCTCATCGCTACTCACTCGCCGCAAATCAAGCCCGACCGCGCCGGCCGCACGCGCAAGAGCGCCGAACTGCCACTCAAACTTGTCCCAGTGCAGCCAGCGGTTGGTCACCAGCCAGGCAGCGTCGCAGCCCACCGCACTACGCCTCGGGCTCCTGCGCGTCCAGCGCAGTGAGGTAGGTGCGGGCATCACCGGCGGTGGCGATGGACCCGGTGACCAACACGCCCATGCCGTCTTCGCCAGACTCTTCGGCGACCTCGCGCGCCAGTTCCACCGCCGCCGGCAGATGCGCCTCGATCCGAACGCGGTCATCACCGAACACGTCGTACGCCACCTCCGCCAGCTCGTCGACGTCCATCGCACGTGGGGATGAGTTCTGAGTAATCACTACCTCGCGCAGCTCGGGCTCCAGCGCTGTCAGCATCTGGCGTGCGTCTTTGTCCCCAAAAATCGACACCACGCCGATCAGACCCGTGTAGTTGAAGTCCCGCTCGAGTGCGGAGGCGAGGGTGCGGGCGCCGTGGGGATTATGGGCGGCGTCGATAAGCACGACCGGGTCCTTACCAAACCGCTCAATCCGCCCCGGGACCGTCACCTGGTCAAATCCCGCGCGAACGGCGTCGGCATCAAGCGGGTGCTCGCGGGTCACGCCGAAGAACGCCTCCACCGCGGCGAGCGCAAGCGACGCATTCGCCGCCTGGTGGGCGCCCGCGAGTGGGAGGAAGATGCCGTCGTACTCTCCACCGAGTCCGCGCAGCGTGAGCTGTTGGCCGCCGACGGCAACCGTGGACTTCCCTACCGAGAACTCGCTGCCGCTCCGAGCAACGATTGCCTCTGTGTCCACCGCACGCTCGAGAATCGCGTGCATTGCGTCCGGCTCCTGCTCGGCGACCACCGCAATGTTTTCCGCCGGGCTCAACGCGCTCAACGCGTCCGCCTCGCGGGGCTTAATAATCCCGGCCTTCTGTGCCGCGATCGCGGCAATGGTCTGGCCAAGGAACGCTTGGTGGTCAAGCCCGATCGGGGTAATCACGGCGACATCGGCGTCCACCACATTCGTCGCGTCCCAGGTCCCGCCCATGCCGACCTCCAGGACGGCGACGTCGACGGGCGCGTCCGCAAACGCCACGAACGCCATGGCTACGAGCACCTCAAAGCGGCTCAGCGGGGTGGCAAACTGCGCGTCGACCATTTCCACGAAGGGCTCGAGCTCGTCAAAGATTTCCGCGAAGCGTTCCGGCGCGATCTCGGCGCCGTCGATGAGCATCGTCTCGGTCACCCGCGTGAGCTCAGGGCTGGTGAACAGCCCCACGCGGTGTCCCAGTGCGCGCAGCAACGACTCGGTCATCCGCGCGGTCGACGTCTTCCCATTCGTGCCCGCGACCTGGATCACCTTCAGCGTGTGCTCGGGCGAACCGAGTAAATCCATCAATGCGGCAACGCGGTCAAGGCTCGGGTTCGGGTCGGCAGCACCGGCGCGAGCATCAAGCTTCTCGCTGACCCGCGTGAGTGCAGCGCTATCCCCGGAGTACTCAGGAACCCGACTGATCGGCTCGCCGTCGTCGCTCGCCAGCTGCCCAACGCGCATCCCCACCAGCCCAGCGAGGCGCGCAAGCTCGTCGTTCTCCGAGCCTTCCGGAGACCCGTCGGGCTCGACGCTGTCGGCGGCCCGAGTATCACCCAGATCCCGAGTACCACCCAGATTCAGCGTCATGCCACTGTCCGTCATGGAGATACGGCCGAACTCCGTGTCGCGCTCACGCACCGGCGTGAGCTCGTCACGTTCCTGCTCGTCGCCGTGGGTGGTGTTGTCGCTGTGGTCGTACTGCTCGCTCATGCGAGCCAGTCTACTTCTCCGGCAGCGTTTCCAGTCGCGCGGTCACGCGCTCGAATTCCTCTTGCGCAACCTTCTGCCGCACCTTGATCTTTTCCACGACCTGCTCCGGCGCGTTGGTCAGGAACTGCTCGTTGGACAGCTTCGCACCGGTGGTGTCCAGCTCTTTCTGCGCGGCGGCGAGCTCCTTCTCCAGGCGCTTGCGCTCGGCAGCCACGTCGACCGTGCCGGAGGTATCCAGCGCCACGTCGAGGTTGACCTGGCTCAGGCGCATCTCGATGCTTGCCGACGCAGCAAAGTCCTCACCCGGCGCCTCTACTCGAGCGATCTGGCGCACCATGTCCTCCTGGCCAGCCAGATCCGCGGACGCGAAGTCCAAGCGCGCCGGCACCTTCTGTGACGGCTTCACCCCCTGGTCGGCGCGGAAACGGCGCAGCTCGGTGATGAGCTTGATGGAGTCCTCGACGCGACGGCGCGCGTCGAGGTCCGTCTCCACACCACCGTTGGTGTCGTCTGCGGTCGGCCACGCAGCCGTGGTTACGGTCTCCTCACCGGTCAGCGCAGTCCACAGGACCTCGGTAATAAACGGCATGGTCGGGTGCAGCAGGCGCAGGACCACGTCGAGGACACGGCCCAGCACGATCTGGGTTGTGCGGCCCCGTTGCTGCTCTTCCGCTGACGCGTCAGCATCAGTACGCGGGATCTGGGTCTTGGCAATCTCGAGGTACCAGTCGCACAGCTCGTCCCAGGCGAAGTGGTAGAGCGCCTCGTTGGCCTTGGCAAACTGGTAGTCGTCCAGGTAGGCGTTGACGCGCTTGCGAAGCTCCTCGGCGCGGTCGAGGATCCAGCGGTCGGCGTCGGTAAGCGCTTGGCGTTGCGGCAGCTCACCGACACCGGCGCCGTTCATCAGCGCGAACTTCGTGGCGTTGTACAGCTTGGTGGCAAAATTGCGGGCGGCCACGGCGTGGTCGTCGCCGATGGGCAGGTCCACGCCCGGGTTCGCGCCGCGGGCCAGGGCGAAGCGCAGCGCATCCGCACCGAAGCGGCCGACCCAGTCCATCGGGTCGATGCCGTTGCCCAGGGACTTGGACATCTTGCGGCCCTTTTCGTCGCGCACCAGGCCGTGCAGGTAGAGGTCCGTGAAGGGCACCTGCGGTCGGCCGCCCTTGCCCTCGCCGAGGATTTCCGGGGTGAATTTGCCGGCGAAGGTGCCAAACATCATCATGCGCGCCACCCAGAAGAACAGAATGTCGTACGCGGTGACGAGCACGGAGGTCGGGTAGAACTTGTCCAGCTCAGGCGTCTTCTCCGGCCAGCCCATCGTGGAGAACGGCCACAGCGCGGAGGAGAACCAGGTATCCAACACGTCCGGGTCCTGCTCGTAGCCGGCGGGCGGTTCCTCGTCGGGGCCGACGCACACCACGTCGCGCTCGCCGTTTTCGTCTTCCGGCCCGTACCAGATCGGGATGCGGTGCCCCCACCACAGCTGGCGCGAGATGGTCCAGTCGTGCATGTTGTCTACCCAGTCGAAGTAGCGCTTCTCCATCGACTGCGGGTGGATCACCGTGTCGCCGTTGCGCACGGCGTCGCCGGACATCTTAGCCATCTCATCCACCTTGACAAACCACTGCAGCGACAGGCGCGGCTCGATCGGCTCGCCGGAGCGCTCCGAGTGGCCCACGGAGTGCATGTAGGGGCGGATCTCCTTGACAATGCGGCCCTGCTCCGCGAGCGCCTCGCGCACGGCGACGCGCGCTTCCTCGCGGCTCAAACCGTCGAAGCGGGTGCCAGTGTTGGCAATGCGGGCCTGCTCATCCATGATGATCGGCATGTCCAGGTTGTGGCGCAGGCCCATCTCGTAATCGTTCGGGTCGTGCGCCGGCGTGATCTTCACCGCGCCCGTGCCCAGCTCCATATCCACGTAGTCGTCGGCGATGACCTTGACCGTGAGGTCGTCGCGCAGCGGGTGGTCGAACTCCTCGCCGATGAGGTGCGCGTAACGCTCGTCGTCCGGGTGGACGGCGATCGCCACGTCACCCAGCATAGTTTCGACACGGGTGGTGGCCACGACGAGGTGCGGCGCATCGTCGTCAAGCGAGCCGTACCGGATAGAGACGAACTCGCCCTCGACGTCCTTGTACACCACCTCAATGTCCGACACCGCGGTCTCGAGCACCGGCGACCAGTTCACCAGGCGGTAGTCGCGGTACACCATGCCCTGGTCGTACAGCTGCTTGAAGATGGTCTGCACCGCCTTGGACAGCCCATCATCCAGCGTAAAGCGCTCCCGCGACCAGTCGACCGAATCGCCGATCGCCCGCATCTGCGTGGTGATCGTGCCGCCGTACTGCTGCTTCCACTCCCAGACGCGCTCGATGAACTCTTCGCGGCCGTAGTCGTAGCGGTCCTTGCCCTCCTCGGCCTTGAGCTTCGCCTCCACCTTGGTCTGCGTAGCAATGCCGGCGTGGTCCATGCCGGGCAGCCACAGCACCTCGTAGCCTTGCATGCGCTTGCGGCGCACGAGGGAATCCATCAGCGTGTGGTCGAGCGCATGGCCCATGTGCAGCTGGCCGGTCACGTTCGGCGGCGGCAGCATGATGGAGTAGGCGGGCTTGTCGGATGCGGGGTCCGCCGTGAAGTAGCCCTTGTCCACCCACTTCTCGTACAGCGTGGACTCGTGGTCCTGCGGTTCCCAGCTCTTGGGAAGGGCGTCCGCGCGGTTCTTGCCTACTAAATCATTCGTCGCTTCACTCACGGTTGCCCATCATAGCCCCCGCTCAGAACAGCGCGTCAGCCACTTCGGCTTCCTGCCTGAGCGCGTCCACGTTCGCCTGGATGCGCTCGCGCTGGAAGTCGCTCACCTCCAGCCCTGCGACGGGCTCCCACGTCCCGCCGGTCCCCACTGCCGGCACGCCGAAGACCAGGCCAGCGTCGACGCCGTATTCGCTTGTCGACGCCTGCGCCACCGTCACCCAACGCCCATCGGTCCCCTGCACCCAGTCCCGCATGTGGTCCACGGCGGCAGACGCCGCCGACGCCGCGGAGGACTTCCCGCGCACCTCGATGATCTCGCCGCCGCGCTTGGCCACGCGCGGGATGAACTCGTCGACGTACCAGTCCCGGTCCACCTTGTTGGCCAGCGGCTCGCCGTTCACGGTGGCGTAGGTGATGTCTGGGAACTGCGTGTCTGCGTGGTTGCCCCACACCACCAACCGCTCGAGCGCGGTGGAGGGCACGTCGAGGTGCTGTGCCAGCATGGACAGCGCGCGGTTGTGGTCCAAGCGCATCATCGCATTGAAGCGATCGTCGGGAATGTCCGGGGCCGACTTCGAAGCGATGTAGGCGTTAGTGTTGGCGGGGTTGCCGACGACGAGGACGCGGATGTCCTGCGCCGCGGCGTCGTTCAGCGCCTTGCCCTGCTCGATGAAAATCTTGCCGTTGGCCGCGAGCATGTCGGCGCGAGACTCGCCCTTTCCGCGCGGCTTGGCGCCGACCAGGAACGCCGCGTTCGCTCCCTCGAATGCCTTGGCCGCGTTGTCAGCGACAGTGATGGTGTTGAGCAGCGGGAGTGCAGAATCGGCGAGTTCCATCGCGGTCCCCTCCGCGGCGCGCACGGCAGCGGGGATCTCCAGCAGCGTGAGGTTGACCGGCTGGTCCTTGCCAAAGACGTCGCCGGAGGCGACACGCCAGAGCAGCGAGTAAGCAATGTTGCCTGCGGCTCCAGTGACCACAACGTTGACGGGCTGTACCGGGGATTTCGTCATCATGACTCCTTGGCTCGGATGTGTGCTCGACTGCTTGCTCGCCGTCTGAAATGGCCCTGCGATGACCCTCATGATGCAGACGACGCGATCGCATACCCGACGAGTATAGAAACGCGACGCCGGTGGGTTCTCGCGCTGCTCCCCCCATTTGGGCACAACTTTGGCTAGCTTCTGTGGTTTTCGCTTCGAATGGAGACATCGGGGGCGCATGTGGTGCACGATGGAAACGTATGACCTTGGCGTTGACGCGCACCGACCCCTGCCCGCCCTGCATGACCCGAAGGAGACCCTGTGACGCAACAGCACAAGAGCAGTGACGCGGCTGACGCAGTTGACGCAATTGACGGGGCTGCCCAGACCTTACATACGGGTGAAGCGAGGGCCGACTCCGGCGCCGCATCTTCCGATTCGCTGGACGCGGTCGTCGATACCGCGCTGCGAATGTTTTCCGCGGACGGGTTTCACGACACAAAGCTGGACGCGATTGCCAAGGAATCCGGCATGTCCAAGCGCAAGATCCACTACAACTTCGGGGACAAAAAAGGGCTGTATACGCGGGCGACGCTGCGCGCCCTCGAGCGCCTCACCCCACCCGAGCACGTGCTGAATCGCTCCTACGCTGTACCTGTCGAGGGGATGCGCAAGTTCATCGACGCGCTCTACACGGCCGTCAAGAATAACCCCGATTCCGCAGGCATCCTGCTGCGCGAGGAGTTGGACCCGGTGCTTGACGGCACCACGTCGGTACTCACCCAGCGCACCGACACCGTCGCGCTGCACCTGGAGCGCCTCCTGCTCATCGGCCAGGACTCGGGCGCGTTCCGCCCCGGAATCTCGGCCGACGACGTACTGGTGTTGCTCGTCTCGCTCAGCTTCTTCCCCACTGCCTTGGGCGACGTCTCGGAGGGGCTGCGCAGCATAAACTTTCGCTCCGAGCGCAACAACACTGGCCTGCGCAGGATGGTCATCGACGCGGTCATCGCGTTCCTGACCACCAACATTTCCCCGTCCGGGTACGACAGCTACTTGGAACCGACGCCTGCGGCGGACGCGGCGGAGTTACCCGAAGTCCACACCATCGCGGGTGTGAGCGCCGGTTACCTGGGCGACCCGGAAACGCGTATTTACTAACGCGCGCTGCGGCCGGGGCACACGGCGCACTTAGGCCGAGCGCTGCTCTTCGTCCGTCAGGTACTGCGGCTCGGCCTCGCCCCGCACCACGTCCGCGGAGATGACCACGCGGTTCACGCCCTCACGGTCGGGGAGGTCGTACATGATGGGCACCAACAACTCCTCCATGATCCCGCGCAGCCCGCGAGCGCCGGTCTTGCGTTCCGCCGCCTTGTCTGCAATGAGCCCGAGCGCCTCGCCATCCAGCTCAAGCTCGGCACCGTCCATAGCGAACAGGCGCTGATACTGCTTCACTAGGGAGTTCTTCGGCTCCGTGAGCACACGCACCATGGCGTCGCGGTCCAGGTCCTCCACGCTTGCCAGCACCGGCAGACGGCCGATGAACTCGGGGATCAGTCCAAACTTCACCAGGTCGGCCGGCTGCACCTGGGAAAGTAGGTTAGCCTCGTCGCGCTCCGCCTTCGAGTCGATCTCTGCGCCGAAACCGATCCCCTTCTTGCCCACACGCTCCGCGATGACCTTGTCCAGACCGGCGAAAGCGCCGGCCACGATGAACAGGATGTTCGTGGTATCAAGCTGAATGAATTCCTGATTCGGGTGCTTGCGCCCGCCCTGCGGCGGGACCGACGCGACCGTGCCCTCCAGGATCTTCAGCAGCGCCTGCTGCACGCCCTCGCCGGAGACGTCGCGCGTGATCGACGGGTTCTCCGACTTGCGCGAGATCTTGTCCACCTCGTCAACGTAGATGATCCCGGTCTGCGCGCGGTTGACATCAAAGTCCGCCGCCTGCAGCAGCTTCAGCAGGATGTTCTCCACGTCCTCGCCCACGTACCCGGCTTCGGTGAGGCTCGTCGCGTCCGCGATAGCAAACGGGACGTTGAGCATTCGCGCCAGCGTTTGCGCAAGGTACGTCTTACCGGAGCCGGTCGGGCCGAGCAGAAGAATGTTGGACTTGGAAATCTCCACGTCCTCCTCGCGGCGGCGCGCCGTCGATGCAAGCGACTCTGCCTTGATGCGCTTGTAGTGGTTGTACACCGCGACAGCGAGCGTCCGCTTTGCCTGGTCTTGCCCAATAACGTACTGATCCAAAAACGCCGTGATTTCGGACGGCCGCGGGAGCCGCTCCGGGTCACCAGCCTGCCCCTGCTGCGAGCTCGCGAGCTCCTCTTCGATGATCTCGTTGCACAGTTCAATGCACTCATCGCAGATGTACACACCGCCACCTGCGATGAGCTTGCGGACCTGCTTCTGGCTCTTTCCGCAAAACGAGCACTTGAGCAGATCCGATCCGTCGTGTGTTGCTGCCATGTGCGCTATTTACTCCCGTTCGTGCAATCGCCGTGCGGTCTTTCCGTGCAATATACGTGCCCCCGCCACAGACTGACCAAAAGGTTAGGTTTCAAGTGTAGTTCCTACGTCAAACCAACGGGCGCACGCCCACGCTGGTTCCCGTTTTGCGCAACAATGGTTGCCGGACCTGCATTTCAGCGGAAAGGACGCAGACAATGACTCACCTTCACGTCACCGAACACGGGGATCCGACTCGCCCGACAGTGGTGCTGCTCAGCTCCATCGCCACGACGCACGAGGCCTGGTCCAAACAAATCCCCGCCCTCGAGGGTGCCTTCCATGTCGTCACCGTGGATCACCGCGGTCACGGCAAGTCCGACAAGGCTCGGGTTGCGCCCGGGGCATCGCTTATCGACGACCTCGCGTCCGACATCCTCCACGCCCTCGACGAGGCGGGCGTGGACCGCTTCAGCATCGTCGGACTTTCGCTCGGCGGGGCGCTGGCGCAGTACATTGCCGCCACCAGCGGCCGCGTGGACAAGGCCGTGTTCGCGTGCACCGCCACCTACCTTGGTGGGCAAGACAAGTGGTCCGAGCGCACCGCTCTCTCCCGCGAGCAGGGCACAGCGGCGCTGGCTGACGGGATGATGGGCAACTGGTTCACCGACGCTTTCCGGGAATCGCACCCGGACGAGGTGCAGCGTATCCATGACATGGTGTCCGGCATCGACGGTGAAGGCTACGCGCAAAACGGCGATGCCCTGGCCAAGTGGGACTTCGCCGACCGGCTGGGCGAGATCACCTGCCCGGTGCTAACGATCGCCGGAGCACAGGACCCGTCAACGCCTCCCGCAGAGTTGGAGAAGATCGCGCGCGGTGTCGCGGGGCCGATGACGTCGGTGGTGATCGACCCTGGTTCGCACCAAGTTGGCATCGAGCGTCCCGAGGAATTCAACCGGGCCTTGACCGCGTTTCTCTAGGCCGCATCGGCTACGCTAGTAGCGTTCATCGTCGCCGGAAAGGATCTGCTCGTGAAACGCAACCGTACCCAGTCTGTTCTCGCAGCGCTCGTTGCTGCAACGGTATTGGCGGGTTGCTCGTCTTCCGAGGGCGACGAAGCTCGCCTGGCGGAGCCGGTGATCGACTTCCCCGCGACGAGCACGACGGCGTCGTCGACGAGCTCGTCGAAGACCTCTGAAAAGTCCAGCTCGGAAAAGAAGACCTCGACGAAGAAGACCTCCGAGAAGTCCACGAGCACGCGCAAGACCAGCACCCGCCGAGCTGCAAAGGACGAGGTGGAAGAGCAGGTGATCACTGAGACGGTGCCGGTGGATGACGGCTCGAATGGGTGCGCGTGGCCGGCGCAGGGCGAGGGCAGCGGCAACCAGGAGTACAGCACGTTCTGCGACGGCACCTGGGCGCGCACCATCACGCCTGAAAACGAGCAGGAGTACTTCTGGACTTCCGACGGCGGCACCTGGACCAGCGTGGACCCGACTGGGTCGAACGAGAACGGCGTGTGCTGGGCCCGCGAGCCGTTTGCGCAAGCGCCTGAGGCCGTGAAGAACGCTGTGCCGTTCTGTGCGTAATACAGGATAGTCCGCGCGCAAACAACGCCACCCGGTTCACTGCCGGGTGGCGTTGTTGTGTGCAGCGCGGGAAGCACCCGCGCGAAGCGTTAGGCGTTGAGCTTGCGGTAGTCAAAGACCTGGTCGATGATCCCGTATTCCACCGATTCCTGGGCGGTGAGGATCTTGTCGCGGTCGGTGTCCTCGCGGACCTGCTCCGCGGTGCGGCCCGTGTGGCGGGCCAGCGTGTCCTCCATGAGGCGGCGCATGCGCTCGATCTCGTTGGCCTGGATCTCCAGGTCAGAGACCTGCCCCTGGGTGCCCTGGGTGGCCGGCTGGTGGATGAGCACGCGGGAGTTGGGCAGCGCAGCGCGCTTTCCCGGGGCACCGGCGGCGAGGATCACGGCAGCTGCGGACGCGGCCTGCCCGAGGCAGACGGTCTGCACATCGGGGCGGACGTACTGCATCGTGTCGTAAATCGCCATCAGTGCGGTGAACGAGCCGCCCGGCGAGTTGATGTACATGGTGATGTCGCGGTCCGGGTCCTGCGACTCGAGGACCAGCAGCTGCGCCATGATGTCGTTGGCGGAGGTATCATCCACCTGGGTGCCCAGGAAGACGATGCGCTCTTCAAAGAGCTTGCCGTACGGGTCGATCTGCTTGGTACCAAAGGAGGTTTCCTCCAGGAACTGCGGCAGGACGTAGCGGGAGTTCGGCATCTGGAAAGTCATAAGTTCAGTCCTTTGCGTTGAGGGTGTTCCGGGTTAGTTACCAACTGGGCCGTCGGTCTGCGCAACGTTCTCAATGACGTGGTCGACGATGCCGTACTCCAACGCCTGCTGGGCGGTGAACCAGCGGTCACGGTCCGAGTCCTTGGTGATCTGCTCGAAGGTCTGGCCGGTGTGCTCGGCGATGAGCTCAGCCATCTCACGCTTGGTCTGCGCGAACTGCTCCGCCTGGATCGCAATGTCCGCCGCGGTGCCGCCGACGCCTGCGGACGGCTGGTGCATCATGATGCGCGCGTGCGGCAGCGCGTAGCGCTTGCCCTTCGTCCCGCCGGAGAGCAGGAACTGGCCCATCGACGCGGCGAGGCCCATGCCGTACGTAGCCACGTCGCACGGCGCGTACTTCATCGTGTCATAGATCGCCATGCCGGCCGTCACGGAGCCGCCGGGAGAGTTAATGTACAGCGAAATGTCGCGCGTGGGGTCCTCCGCGGACAGCAGCAGGATCTGCGCGCAAAGCTTGTTCGCAATCTCATCATCAACCTGCTGACCGAGGAAGATGATGCGTTCACGCAGCAGGCGCTCGTAGACGGAGTCTCCGAGGTTCATGCCGTTAGCTGGGGATGTCATATGACGCTCCTTTAATCCTTCGTTTCCGTTGAGTCAATGCCCCTACCCTACTCGGGGCCGCGCGCAATGTGGACCCTGTTCGCTACCGGCGTACGCGCCTCCGATTCGCGCCGCCCGCGCACGAAAAAAGCCACCGCCCGCACGTGGGGCAGTGGCTTCACTGGGCAGGGGCAGCGTATCGACGCCCCCGTGACCACTTACTTCTCTTCGGTCGCCTCAGCGGACTCGTTGGACTCTGCAGCTTCAGTGGACTCTGCAGCCTCGTCCTCATCCTCGATCTCACCGAAGTACTCGTTCGGGTCGATGGTGTTGCCGTCCTCGTCGGTAACGGAGGTGCGGCAGATGGCTGCGGCGAGGGCCTTGCCGCGACGCACGTCTGCGAACAGGTTGCCAATTTGACCGGACTGCTGCAGCTGGGCCACGAACTGGTTCGGGTCCATGCCGTAGGACTGCGCGGTGAACAGGATGTGGTCGGTGAGCTCCTCCTGGGAGACCTCCGGCTTTTCCTCCTCAGCGACGGCGTCGAGGAACAGCTGGGTGCGCACAGACTCCTCTGCCTGCTCGCGGGTCTGCTTGTCAAACTCCTCGCGGGTGGTGCCCTGTGCCTCGAGCAGCTGAGCCAGCGCGTTCTCGTCGTGCGCCATCTGGCCGAGCAGCTGGTGCAGCTGGTTGTGCGCCTGCTCCTCAACAACGGAGTCCGGCAGCTCGAAGGTGGACTCGGAGAGCGCGGCCTTGAGGACCTCGTCGCGGATGTCCGCAGCCTGCTTCGTCTTGGTGTCCTCTTCCAGCTGGGACTTGGTAGCCTCGCGCAGCTCGTCGACGGTGTCGTATGCGGAAGCTTCCTGCACGAAATCGTCGTCAAGCTCGGGGAGCTTGCGCTCCTTGGACTGCTGGACGTGGACCTTGAAGGTGGCCTCCTCACCCTTGTGCTCGCCCTGCTCGATGGTGGCGGTGAACTCGGCGTCCTCGCCGGTCTTCATGCCGCGCAGCGCGGTGTCCAGGCCCTTGACCAGGTCGTCGCTGCCGATCTGGTAGGTCAGGCCCTCGGAGGAAGCGTCCTCGAGCTTCTCGCCGTTGACGGTTGCCTCGAGGTCGATGATGGCAAAGTCATCGGTCTTCATCTTGCGCTTGGTGTCCTTGAGCTCGCCGAAGCGGGAGCGCAGGTTGTCCAGCTCTGCCTCGACGGCCTCGTCGTCGACCTTGATGGCCGGGACGGTCACAGCGATCTTGGAGAAGTCCGGCACGGTGATCTCCGGGCGGACGTCAACCTCAGCGGTGAACTCGACAACGTCGTTGTCCTCGATCTTGGTGATCTCCAGCTCCGGCTGGGCCAGCGGGGTCAGCTCGTTCTCCGCGATGGCCTGCTCGTAGCGCTGCGGCACCATGTCGTTGACAACCTGCTCGAGGATGGGGCCGCGGCCAAAGCGCGCGTCGATAAGCTGGCGCGGAGCCTTGCCACGACGGAAGCCCGGGATGTTGACCTGCTGTGCAATGGACTTGTAAGCCTGGTCAATTTCCTTACCGAGCTCGTCGAAGGGGACGCTCACGTTCAGCTTGACGCGAGTCTCACTGAGCTTATCGACGGAAGTCTTCACGAAGTAACTCCTGTACTAGTTGATTGAAAAAGATTCGTATGTGCAGCAAGCCCGCTCACGAGGAGCGGGCTTGCTCTTGTCGGGGCGACAGGATTTGAACCTGCGACCCCCTGCTCCCAAAGCAGGTGCGCTACCAAGCTGCGCCACGCCCCGCAATTTTTACGGCATGAGCTGCGGTAAAGCAGGATGGTGGGGCACCCTACCAACTCACGCCAAGCAATTGTAGCGTGCAGCGTACGCGATATGGAATTAAGGCCCCGTTAAACCGAGTGCGGTGGCGTCGACAAGCAATTACTATGGCAAAACAACAAGGAGGTAGCCATGAAACGCACTGTCGCGCTCTTTGCACTACTCCCCCTCGCTGCATGCGCGCCCAGCCAGGACCTGCGGGAGCACCTGCTTCACGACGACCCATTCACCCTCGCAGACGTCGCCCACGAGTCGACCGGCAAAACCGTCGATCGGGCGTTCGCGTGGTGCCCTTACCACGACGCGTCGCAGGCCGCGGCGCTCGGCTTTGACGAGCAAGACTTCTTCAGCATCAACCGCAACCCGAGCGCATGGGAAACCCACACCGGCATCGGGCTCATCTTTACGGATGGAAGCTCCTCCGTCGAATGGTTCGAGCCGGAAGAGATCAACGCCTGCGGAAACGGAATTGAGTCTGGGACCGAGCTCGACCCGGGCGCGGAGCTACGCACACACGTGGAAAAGGTAGAATATTCCGGATCATCTTCCGGGATTGACCAACGCGAGGTGAGGGTGCTCGAGCGTTGAGGGCGGCGTCCCGCACTACCGGTTTTACCGGGAGAAAGTGGAGGGAATGACGGGAATCGAACCCGCGTCTTCAGCTTGGAAGGCTGAGGTATTAGCCACTATACGACATTCCCATAACGCGAAATCAGCGCGAAATCGCTGTGGAAAGTGTAGCGCAGGGCCTCAGCGAAACCAAACCCGCGCCGCATACGCTGCTGCGCGATCATCCCGGCGCACATACTCTCGGTGGAAACAAACCTCGACCTCCCCAAGGATGTGACGTTCGTGTTGTGGCCGTTTGTTTTCTTGATCGTCGGCATCGCGCTGTGCGCCTTCATCGTGAACCGCAGTGGCGACGACCCGCGCGAGCGCGTGCTTTTCGACACCGCCGAGTCCGATGCAAAACGCTGGACGGACCACCTCGGCACGCAGTTGCCGGGACTCACGGGCAAGGACGAGGCGTCCCGGCAGGCGCTGGCGGACGCAAACGAGCGACACGACGCGGCGCAAAAAGCACTCGCGTACGCCCAAGCACCTGACGAGGTGCGCGCCGCCCGCAACGCGGCGCTGGAGGGCATGCACTACCTCAACGCCGCACGCGAGATCATGGGCATGGCGACGGAGTCGCCCCTCCCGAAGCTCCGGGGCCAACTCGAGGCGGGGAGAGTGGGCGAAGAACGGATGATCCGGCAGGAGGACGGGCCGACGCTGCTGGCATCACCCACGCCGTCGGTAAGCACTCCGCACTTCTACCCCGGCGGCGCGGTCGCGGGTCGCCCGGTGCCGGCCGGCTGGTACTCCGATCCGTGGTGGAAGCAGGCGCTCGTCGCGGGCACGTGGGCCGCGGGTGCTGCGGCACTCTCCTCCTCCGTGTACGCGGAGGCCGAGGAAGATCCCCGCAAGAAGATGGAGTCCGCATCTGGCAGCGGAGGCAGCGGAGGTGGCAGTGACGACTGGTCGAGCACCCCATCCTCCGGCAACGCCACCTTTGACAACGAAAGCAGGGGCGGCCGGTTCGACGTCGACGACAACCGGGGGCGCGGCGACGACGGAAGTGACGGCGACAGTGGCGGGGGCGGCTGGTTCGGCGGCTTCTTCGGCGGAGACGGCGGTGACGGGGGCGGCGACGGCGGTGGCGGGGACTAACACGCAGATAGCCAAAGCCCTGCCCGACCAGTGAGCTGTGTGCGATAAACTGCTTGACGTTCAACCGCCCTATATATAAGGAGCCGCAGTGCGCATTGCAGTGTTGCTGAAAGAAGTCCCGGACACCTACAGCGACCGCGACATGAACCTGGAGACCGGTCTCACCGACCGCTCGGGGGACGTCGCCGCCGACGAGGTTGGCGAGCGCGCGGTGGAGGCCGCGCTGCGCATTGCGGAGAAGCTGGGGAAAGACGACGTTCAGGTCGAGGTCCTTTCGGTCGGTCCCGCACAGGCGGCGGAGTCCGTGCGCCGGGGGATCGCGATGGGCGCGCAGGAAGCGACGATGGTGACGGATGACCGCCTCGTCGGCGCGGACACGACGATGACGGCGACGGTGCTGGCAAAGCTGATCGAGCGCGGTGACTACGACCTCGTCGTTGCGGGCACGATGAGCTCGGACGGCGGCTCGGGTGTGATCGCCCCGATGCTGGGCGAGCTGCTGAACTGGCCCGCGCTGACCAATCTCACCTCGCTCGATGTGGACGGTGACACCGTCACCGCGACGCAGGCGGGCGATCACGCGACGTCGACGCTGCGCGCGCAGCTGCCCGCAGTTCTCGCGGTTTCCGACGAGTTCGCGGACGCGCGCTTCCCCAACTTCAAGGGCCTCATGGCGGCGAAGAAGAAGGAGCTCACCACGCTCACGCTCGATGACCTTGGGGTTGACGCCGAGGATTACACTCCGGCCCGCGCCATCATGGTGAGTATTGACCGCCGCCCGCCGCGCGAGCAGGGTGAGATCATCGACGCGTCGAGCTCGTCCGCCGCCAAGCTGGTCGATTTCCTCGAGTCTCAGAACCTTATCTAGTTAGGAGCCCACCATGACCACCACAGATCCGGTTCTCGTCGTCCTGCCCGACACGCTCGACGGCCAGCCCGACCCCGCAGCCGCAGAGCTCATCGGCGCTGCTAGCACGCTCGGCGCCCCGGTTGTCCTCGCCCGCAGCGCCGACCACGCCGACGCCCTCGGCGGTCTCGGGGCGACCAAGGTCGCGACCTCGGAGCTTTCGCTTATCGACGCCACCGTGGCCGCCATCGATACGTTCAACCCCCAGGCTATTCTCACCGCCCACGACGTGCGCGGCCGCGACCTGGCCGCCCGCGTGGCCATCCGCGCCGGACGCGCGCTGCTCACCGACGCTACGAACGTCCGGCGCGACGACCAGGGCATCGTCACCGACCACTCCAACTACGGCGGCGCGTTCACCGCCGTCGCTGCCGCCACCCACTCCGCGCCGGTGGTCACGCTGCGTCTGGGCAGCGTCGACACGCGCGCGGCAGCCACGAACGCGGAGGTCATCGAGGTCACCGGTGACGCACGCGAGCGCCGCGTCGCTGAGGTCGTCGAGTCGACCCCGGTGGAGCGCACCTCCTCCCGCCCGGAGCTGACCACGGCGGACAAGGTCGTCGCCGGCGGCGTCTCGCTTGGCGACGCCGACATGTTCGAGGAGCTCGTCGGCGGCCTCGCGGACGCCCTGGGCGCCGCCGTCGGCGCGACCCGCTCCGCGGTGGACGAGGACCAAGTCCCCTACGAGGCGCAGATCGGTCAGACCGGTGTGCTGGTGTCCCCGAAGCTGTACATCGGCGTGGGCATCTCCGGCGCCGTGCAGCACCTGGTGGGCATGCAGACCTCCGGCACCATCGTTGCCATCAACAATGACGAAGACGCCCCCATCTTTGAGATCGCCGACTTTGGCATTATCGGCGACCTCTTCGATGTGGTGCCCGAGATCATCTCCGAGATCGAGTCCAGGAAGTAGGCGCTCTATGCAGGTACCCGTACGTCAGGGCCTGCCCCGCGTTTCCGGCGGGGCACCGTGGCCGCCGGTGGAAGTTGCGGAGGTGCCGGAGCCCAAGGGCGGCGCGTCGACACATTCCGCACAGGCGGAAGACCCGGCACCGAACCCAGCTCACTCTGCGGCCGCAGAGTACGTCACCGTCCCGCTGCGACGCGGTCTGCCCCGCACCCCGGGCGGCCAACCCTGGCCCGCAGCGGAAACCGCCCAGGTCCCAGCACCGAAGATTTCCGCACAAGCGGAAGCACCGGCACCGGAGGCGGATCACTCTGCGGCCGCAGAGTACGTCACCGTTCCGTTGCGCCGCGGCCTGCCCCGCACCCCGGGCGGCCAACCCTGGCCCGCAGCGGAAACCGCCCAGGTCCCGGCACAGGCGGAAGCACCTGCACCGGACGCGGATAATTCTGCGGCCAAAGAGCCGGCAGCGCCGGCAGAGTCGACAGAGTCGGCAGCGCACGTCACCCCGGCGGCACCCGCAACACCTGCCACACCCGCAACTCCTGTCGCTGCCGCCGGGTCGACGGCGAAGCGTGCGGGGGGTGGCACGGAGGCGTCGAAAAGCACTCCGCACAGCACTAAACCCTGGCTGTGGGGCGGTATCCTTGTTGTGCTTGCGGCGATTGGGGTGCTGGCTGCGCGCTGGTTCGTCGGGACGGACACGGGCGCGGACTTCATTGCGCGCTACAGCGGCGCGCAGCCGCTGCCGGAAAGCGCGCCGGAGGGCTTCCCCGCGTGGCTGACGTGGTCGCACTTCTTCAACATGTTCCTCATGGCCATGATCATCAAGACTGGTCTGACGCAGCGTCGCGAGAAGAAGCCGGAGGCGTACTGGGCGCCGCGGAGCAGGCCGCGCGAGAAGATTTCGGTGAACCTGTGGCTGCACATCGTGCTGGATCTGGCGTGGATTGTGCTGGGCGTGATCTTCTACGTCCTGCTTTTTGCCACCGGCCAGTGGATGCGAATCGTACCCACGAGCTGGGAGACCTTCCCCAACGCGGTGTCGGCGGGTATCCAATACCTGAGCCTGGATTGGCCGAACGAGAACCCGTGGGTGTTCTACAATTCCCTGCAGGAGCTGTCGTACTTCCTGGTGGTGTTCGTGGCGTCGCCGCTGGCGATCATCTCGGGTGCGCGCATGAGCCCGCTGTGGCCGAGGCAGTGGAACTTCATTTCCATGCGCGTGGCTCGCGCGCTCCACTTCCCCACCATGCTGTTCTTCGTCCTGTTCGTGATCATCCACGTCGCGCTCGTATTCACCACGGGCGTGCGCGGCAACCTCAACGCGATGTTCGCCGCCACCGACGACCCGACCGGGTGGACGGGCACGATCCTCTTCGTCATCGCCATCGCGGTCATCGCGGGCGGTTGGGCGCTCGCCCGGCCGATGTTCGTCGCGCCCATCGCGGCACGCACCGGCAACGTGACGCAGCGCTAGGGGCATTCGCTTATCGACGCCCCCGTCACCCCGCCCGACTACGATGTCGGCCATGACGGAAACGATTCCCGAGCTCAAGCTCAACGACGGCACCCTGATCCCCCAACTCGGCTACGGGCTGCACCGCGTCGACCCGGCCCGCGCTGAGGAACTCACCCTCGCCGCGCTCGAGGCCGGGTACAGGCACCTGGACACCGCCTTCATCTACCACAACGAGGAGGGCGTTGGCCGCGCTATTGCCGCCTCCGGCGTGCCCCGCGACGAGCTGTACGTGACCACGAAACTGTGGAACGACCGGCACCGCGACGCCGACGCGGCGCTGTCCGAGTCCCTCGAGCGCCTGGGGTTGGACCACGTGGACCTGTACCTGATCCACTGGCCGGTCCCCTCGGAGGGCGCCTACGTGGACGCGTGGAGATCCATGGTCCAGCTGCGCGAGCAAGGGTTGACCACCTCAATCGGCGTCTCGAACTTCCTCCCCAGCCACATCCACGACCTCGAGATGGCCACCGACGTCACCCCGGCGGTCAACCAGGTCGAGCTGCACCCGCTGTTCCAGCGGTGGAAGGAGCTCGACGCGATGCGGGTACACGGGGTGGCCATCGAGGGGTGGGCGCCGCTGGGCGGCGGCAACCTGGACCTTTCCGACTACCCGGAGATCACCGACGCCGCCGAGGCGCACGGGAAGACGCCCGCCCAGGTGGTGCTGCGCTGGCACCTGCAGAACCGGGTGATCGTCTTCCCCAAGACCAACTCGCCGGAGCGCATGGCGGAGAACCTGGACATCTTCAACTTCGAGCTCAGCCACGACGAGATGGCCGCCATGATTGCGCTTGACGAGGAGGAGTTCGGCCGATTCGGGCCGCACCCCGCGCACTACGCGGACATGTAGCCTTCAATTCCCAGCGCCGCGAGCTCGGCGCACAGGGCGTCGATCTGCGCTGGCGTGTGCGTCGCCATAAGGGTAACGCGCAGGATCGCCTGCCCGCGGGCCACGGTGGGCCAACGGATGGCGGGCACGATAAACCCGCGCTCGAGCAGCTGAGCAGACGCCCGCATCGCGGCGTCCTCCTCGCCCACGTGGACCGGGATGATGGGGCCGGCGCCCGCGGGATCGATCGCGCCTTCGCCGCGGTTGGCGTACCAGCGGGCGATATTGGCGTGCAGGCGCTGCACCGGCTTGGGATCGGATTCGAGGACCTCGACCGCGGCGGTGATCGCCGCGCAGGTCGCCGGCGCCGGTGAGGTGGAAAAGACGAAGGAGCGCGCCTGCTGGCGCAGGAGTTGGGCAACCGGCGCGCTGGGTGCGACGGCTGCGCCCTCCGCCCCGAGCGCCTTGCTGGCGGTCATGAGCTGGATGTCGGGGCGCACACCGAAGTACTCGGGTAGGCCGCGGCCGGTGGCGCCGATGGTGCCGATGGCGTGGGCGTCGTCAAGCATGCTCCAGGCGCCGTGTTCCCGGCAGACCTCGAGCAGTGCGGGCAGCGGCGCGCAGACGCCGTCCATGGAGAACAGGCCGTCGGTGACCACGAGCGCGTGGGCGGTCGTGCGCTGGGACAGGGCGCGGGCGACGGCCCCGACGTCGCGATGCGGGGTGACGCGGACCTCGGCGCCGCTGGCTTTGGCTAGGCGGCAGCCGTCGATGATACTGGCGTGGTTGCGCGCGTCCGAGACGATCGTGAGGCCGCCCGCGCTCGCGCACGCGGCAGCGAGGGCTTGGAGGGTGGACACGTTGGCCTGGTAGCCGGTGGCAAACAGGACAGCGTCGTCGTAGCCGGTCAGGCGCGCGCACGCGGCCTCGGTGGCCAGGTGGAGCTCGTTGGTACCGGTGGTGAGGCGGGAGCCGCCCGAGCCCGCACCATAGGTGCGGATCGCGGCGATGGCGGCGTCGGCCAGGCGCGGATCCTCCGCGAGACCCAAGTAGTTCGAGGAGCTGAACAGGACCGCGTCGGTGCGGTGTGCCCCGTCCCGGAGGCTCGCCTCGACGCGCTGGGCGGTGGCGAAGACGGACGGGCTGCGCCACAGGCCGCGGGCGCACCAGTCATCGAGGTTGGCGGCGGCGACGTCGGTAAGCGTCTCGGGCCGCGTTGGCTGGCCGGGGGTCACTGCGCGTCCTCCTGCGACGGAACGCGCACCAACACCGGTTCTCGCTCCAGGTAGCGGATGAGCGCGGCGGTGTCGGCGCCCTCGCGGACGAGGAAGGCGCGCGCACCCGCGGGCGAGCCGGCCGGCTTGATGTTGGGGATGCGCGTGTACGTGCCGGCGTGGGCGACGTAGCCGGTGGTGTAGTCGGGGTCATCGGAGATGCACAGCTCCGCGAGCACGTCGGGGTGCGCGGCGACCTTGCTGCTGAGGACGAGCGCCTCGCGGGCGGCGTCCTTGCCGGGCGCGACTGTGGTGCAGGTGGCGTCCACGGCGTCCACGTGGCTCACGCGTACGCCGCGCTCGCGGTCGGGTTCCAGCCGCGCGCCGGTGCCCGCGCACACGAGCATGGCGCCGCGCATGTCCCGTGCAGCGAACGTGCCGCGGACCAGGGCGTCGGCGTGCGGGGTCAGCGGCGCGAGCAGCGCGCGGATCACCTGCTGCGCCTCACCTGGGTGGGCGCACTCCGCCACCTCCACGGCGAGCGCGGGGACGCGCCGGATCGCTTCGGGGTCGAGTGCTTCCACCGTGAGGTGCGTTTCGGCCGCCACGCCCTTGGGGTGGTCCAGCGCGCGCTGCGCAAGCTGCGCGCAGGTGGACGACACGCGCTCTGCGGGCACGATGCGCTCCGCGCCAGAGATGTGTCGGCCGTTGGAGCTCGCGCGCATGCGCACCGAAAAGTAGGTCATGTGACCCAACCTACACGCCGCCTTGTACAGTGTTCAATATCGCCACCAGCTGCAGCAATGAAAGGCTCCCATGACGCCCGACGAGATCACCGCGATCGACACCGCGCACATCTGGCACCCCTACGCCGCGCCCGGCTCCGGCAACCTCCCCGTCGTCCGGACCCACGGCGTCTCCCTCGAGCTCGCCGACGGGCGCACGCTTATCGACGCCATGTCGTCCTGGTGGGCCGCAGCCCACGGACACGGACACCCCCGCCTGGTCCGCGCCGCCCACGAACAGATCGACCGCATGTCGCACGTGATGTTCGGCGGGCTCACCCACGAACCGGCAGCGCGCCTCACCCAAAACCTCCTCGAGCTGACCAGCGGCGAGGCGGGCCCGAACTACAGCCGCGTCTTCCTCGCGGACTCCGGCTCGGTGTCGGTGGAGGTGGCCATCAAGATGGCGCTGCAGTACGCCCGCGGCACCGGACACCCGGAGCGCAATCGGCTGCTCACGTGGCGCTCCGGCTACCACGGCGACACCTTCGCCGCAATGAGCGTGTGCGACCCCGACGGTGGCATGCACTCCATGTGGAAGGGCGTGCTCGCCGAGCAGCGCTTCGCCCCCGCCCCGCCGGTACGCGGCGCGAGCGAGGACGCACGCGCCGCGTACCTCGCCGAGTTTGAGCAGCTCATCACCGACGACGTCGCCGCTGTGGTGATCGAGCCCGTCGTCCAAGGTGCCGGCGGCATGCGCTTCCACGACGCTGAGCTGGTCCGCGGCGTGCGCGAGCTCTGCACGAAGCATGGCGCACTCCTGCTAGCAGACGAAATTGCCACCGGCTTCGGGCGCACCGGTCAGCTCTTCACCACCCTCGACAACGGCGTGGTCCCCGACATCCTGTGCGTGGGCAAGGCGATCACGGGCGGGTTCATGACGCTCGCCGCGGTGCTCACCACCGACGAGGTCGCAGCCGGCATGGAGCCGTCGGCGATCATGCACGGGCCAACGTTCATGGGCAACCCGCTCGCCTGCGCCGTGGCCGCCGAGGCGACCGACATCATCACCGAGGGCGACTGGCGCGAGCAGACTCGCAACATCGAAACCTGGCTTACCCAGGCACTTGCGCCCGCGCGCGACATCGCCGGCGTCGCCGACGTGCGGGTTCTCGGCGCGATCGGCGTGGTGGAGATGGCGTTCGACGTGGACATGGCCGCCACCACGCAGGCCGCGGTAGACCAGGGCGTGTGGATCAGGCCGTTCGGGCGCAACATCTACACCATGCCGCCGTTTGTATGCACCGAGGACCAGGTCCGGCAGATCGGTCGGGCCGTCGTCGCGGCCGCTGACGCGGCCGCAGCCGCACACAAGGAAACACAGGAGCAGGACCAATGATTGTTGTCATCACCGGTACAAACACTGACGTGGGCAAGACCATCGCCACCGCGGCGCTCGCATCGGCGTGGCAGGCGGATGGGACGGCCGTGCGCGTGGCCAAACCGCTGCAGACCGGAGAGCCGGACGGCTCCGGCGACGCCAACACGGTCGAACGTCTCACCGGCGTGGCCACGCACGAGTACGTCCGCTTCCCCGAGCCGCTCGCCCCCAACTTGTCGGCCCGGCGCGCCGGCATGCAGGTCCCGCCGCTGGGCGAGGTCTGCGATTGGATCCGGGCGCTCGACGCCGAGGACGGCGGCCGCGGCGTCACCCTCGTGGAGGGCGCGGGCGGCCTGCTGGTGCGGCTTGCAGACGACTACACCATCGCCGACATCGCCGCCGAGCTGGACGCACCCGTCGTTGTCGTGACCTCGCTGGGCTTGGGCAGCCTCAACGCCGCGGAACTGACGGTGCGCGAGGCGACGCGCCGCGGTGTGCGCGTCGCCGGGCTTATCGGCGGCATGCTGCCCGCGGAGCCGGACTTGGCGACGCGGCTCAACCTTGAGGAGCTGCCCGTGGTCACGGGCGTGAACGTCTGGGCAAGTATCCCCGCCGGCTCTGGCGCGCTGGAGCGCGATGCGTTTGCGCGGATGGCCGGGGCACTCGGCGTTCCCGCGCCGCCGCGGTAGCTCGGTCTAGAGCGGGCGGCCGACCTCGGATTGGGCGATCTCCTCCGCGTGGCGGATCACCTTGGCCAGCGCCGCCGCGACGTCGGCCGCCCGCTCGCCGCTCAGGATGTCCTTGCGCACTTCGATCATCACGCCCAGCGCCTTCATGTTCTGGGTGAACTCGACGGGGATGTACACGCCGGTGAACGGGGTATTGCGCTCCACGTTGAACCCGGCGGCGGTGAACTCGCGGTCGGTCACGTCCGCAAGCAGCGCCGGGGTATGGATCGAGTGGGTGCCGATGCAGATGTCCGGCAGCAGCGTGCCGGGGTGGATCTGGTACTCGTCGGGCTGGTTGGAGTAGGAGTGCACGTCCACGATCACCGCGCCGTCGAGGGCGTCCAGGCGACCGCGGGTGAGCTCGGTGACGGCCTCTGCGTAGGGCTCGTAGTACTTCGCGCGCAGTTCGGTGGTGTCAAAGCCCGCGGGGCGCAGCAGGTTGCCGTCGCCAAGCTTCATGTAGACGGCGCCGCGGCCTGAGGCGTCCATCGAGTCGCGCTCGTTGGAGAACCGCCCCGGGTCCGCCACCAGGCGCGACAGGTTGTTCACGATCATCCACGCGTCCACCCCGGACTGCTCGCGGGCGGCGGTGGCGAGCTCAAGCGTGCCGTCGTCCGTCACGCGGTCGAGCTCCTGCGCCAGCTGCGCGTCGGTGGCGACGAAGTCAGCGGCCACCTCCTCGGGGATCTCGCGCGAGGAGTGCGGGACGTGGATAATCACGGGGCATGCGGCCCCGCCCTGCGTAATGATGTAGTGCTCGGGCTGTGCGCTCATGCACAGAAGCGTAACCGGGATTTTAGGATTGCGCTGGGTTACCCGGCACCTCCGGAGCCACACCGGTCTCTTCGTACTTCGCCAGGATGTCAATGCGGCGCTGGTGGCGCTCCTCCTCGCTCCATGGCTGGGCGACGAAGGCGTCGACGATCTTCAGCGCCTCCTCCTCGGTGTGCATGCGCCCACCGATGCCGATGAGCTGGGCGTTGTTGTGCTCGCGTGCCAGCTTCGCGGTCTCCTCGGACCAGGCCAGGGCGCAGCGCGCGCCCTTCACTTTGTTCGCGGCGATCTGCTCGCCGTTGCCGGAGCCGCCCAGCACGATGCCGAGCGAGCCTGGGTTCGCCACCACTGCCTCAGCGGCGGCGATGCAAAACGCCGGGTAGTCATCGGCGGCATCGTACTCGTGGGCGCCGCAGTCGATGACCTCGTGGCCTGCGTGCTCCAGGTGGGCTTTGATCTGGTTCTTTCGCTCGAAACCTGCGTGGTCTGCTCCAAGGTAAATTCGCATGTGCACAAGCCTACCTGCCGCCCGGCCCGGCCAGGGCCCCTACGCCTGTTCGCGGACCTGCGGGTCCTCAGTGCGCGAGCGCTTCAGCTCGAAGAAGTAGGGGAAGGAGGCGAGGGACACGGAGGCGTCGAAAAGCTTGCCCGCCTCCTCGCCCTTGGGCACGCGGGTGATCACTGGGCCGAAGAAGGCGGTGTCGCCGAGCTTGACCACGGGCGTGCCGACCTCGTCGCCGACGTTGTCCATGGCCTGCTGGTGGTAGGCGCGCAGCTGGTCGTCGACGACCTCGGAGTTGGCCACATCCGCCAGCTGCGGCGGCAGACCGACCGCGTCGAGGGCCACGCCGATGATCTCGTCGTAGCCGCCAAAGCCTTGCTTGCCGCCCTGGCCCTCGGTGTGCACGAGCGTGCCCATCATCGTGTACAGCTCGTCGATCTTGTCGGGGAATTCGTCCTTCACCTTGGTGAACACGCGGGCCGGGCCCCAGTTCGCCTCCATCATGCGGGCGTAGGACTCCGAGAGGTCGCGGCCGTCATTGAGCACGCTCAGGGACATCGGCACCCACTCGACCTCGATGTCGCGCACCTGCTCGACCTCCTTGATCCAGCGGGAGGTCAGCCAGCAAAATGGGCAAGAAACATCGAACCAAAAAGTGACTTGTTGGGTCATTACATTCTCCTTCGTGTGAGCGGTTGGCCCCCACAGTAGCCACTTCGTGCGTCCGAGTATGTTGGGGCCATGAAAACAAATCTGACTCGGGCCGACGCGCAGCACCGCGCCGCCCTCATTTCCAACGTCCACTACTCCATCGAGCTCGACGTTACTGGCGCCGAGCAGTTCCGCTCGCGCACCACGGTCACCTTCGATTCCCGTGCCGGCGAAACTTCCTTCGACCTGGTCGCGGACTCGTTCACGGCCACCCTGGACGGCTCGCCCGTCGAGGGCCGCGAGCTTTCGCTTACCGACGGCCAACACACCCTCAGCGTCGACGCCACCATCACCTACAACCGCACCGGCGAGGGCCTGCATAAATTCACCGACCCGGTGGACAACAAGGACTACCTCTACACCCAGTTCGAGCCCGCGATGGCGATGAAGGTCTTCGCCTGCTTCGACCAGCCGGACATCAAGGCCACCTACGACATCGCGGTGACCGCACCGGAGTCCTACACCGTGGTCCTCAATGCGCCGACCACGCGCGAGGGCAACACCTGGTCCGCCACCGTGGACTACCCCCTGTCCACCTACCTTATCGCCGTGATCGGCGGCGAGTACGAGCACGTCACCGACACCTACTCCGACGAGCACGGCGAAATCCCGCTGGGCATCTACGCCCGCGCTTCCCTCATGAAGCACCTGGACGCCGACCGCCTGTTCCGCCAGACCAAGGACGGCTTCGCCTACTACCACAAGAACTTCGGCGTGGCCTACCCCTTTGGCAAGTACGACCAGATCTTCTGCCCCGAGTACAACATGGGCGCGATGGAAAACGCCGGCGCGGTGACCTTCCGCGACGAGTACGTGTTCACCTCCGAGCCCACCCCGTACCGCCTGGAGCGCCGCAACGACACCATCCTGCACGAGATGGCGCACATGTGGTTCGGCGACCTGGTCACCATGCAGTGGTGGGACGACCTGTGGCTCAACGAGTCCTTCGCCACCTGGTCCGCCGCCATCGCGCAGACCGAGATCGGCGAGTACCCGGACGCCTGGACCACTTTCGCCGCCGTGGAGAAGGCGTGGGCCTACCAGCAGGATCAGCTGCCTACCACGCACCCGATCGCGGCGGACGCGCCCGACATCGAGACAGCGGAGCAGAATTTCGACGGCATCACCTACGCCAAGGGCGCCTCGGTACTCAAGCAGCTGCAGGCCTACGTCGGCCGCGACGAGTTCTTCGCCGGCGTCCACGAGCACTTCACCAACCACGCCCACGCCAACGCCACCTTCGCTGACCTACTCTCCGCGCTGGAGAAGTCCTCGGGCCGCGACCTGTCCAGCTGGTCCGAGCAGTGGCTGCGCACCACCG
This sequence comes from Corynebacterium sp. Marseille-P8863, assembly GCF_946902955.1. Lineage (NCBI taxonomy): Bacteria > Bacillati > Actinomycetota > Actinomycetes > Mycobacteriales > Corynebacteriaceae > Corynebacterium > Corynebacterium sp. Marseille-P8863. Next base: position 129,549 of record NZ_CAMPQC010000007.1, read on the forward strand.
GTGTCTCCGCGCTGCGCCCGGAAATCACCGAGGACTCCTTCACCGTCGTGCAGGAATCGGACGTCATGCGCACCCACCGCGTCACCGTGGGCCTCTATTCGCTTATCGACGGCGCCGTCACCCGCACCCACCACGTCACCCTCGACGTCGACGGCGCGCGCACCGAGGTACCCGAGCTCGCCGGAGTCGACCACGACCTGGCTCTGGTCAACGACGAAGACCTCACCTACTGCAAGATGGGCCTGACCCCCGAGCACCAGCGCTTCGCCCTGGATCACCTGGGGGAGATCACCGACCCGCTGGCGCGCACCCTCGTGTGGTCGTCGCTGTGGGAGTCCGTGCGTGACGGCCAGCTCCCGGCCCGCGAGTTCGTCCGCCTGGTGGCCAAGCACGGCGCCGCCGAGGACCAGCCGAGCGTGCAGGAGCGCCTGCTCGCCCAGGCCACCCTGGCGGTCAAGCAGTACGTCGACCCCGCCTGGCAGCCTGAGGGCTTCCGCCTGCTCAACGACGCCTTCCGCGGCGCCGAGCCGGCCGCAATTTTCGACCGCGCACTTGCCCGCCTCTCCCCGACGCCGGAGACGGTGGACTACCTCAAGCAGCTGCTCGAGCGCTCGGACAACCAGGAGGTGCGCTGGCTGGCCCTGACCAGCCTCATCGCCGCCGGCGAAGCGCCGCTCGAGGACGCGGAGAAGGAAGAGGACACCTCGTCCGAGGGCGTGATTTCGCGGTTGCGGTGCCGCGCGACCGTGGAGAAGCGATGGGCGTGGGACACGCTGGTCAACGAGGACCTGACCAACCTGGAGGCGCGCTACCTCATGGACGGGCTGAAGTTCAACGGTGACGAGCTCGACGCGTTCACCGACGAGTACTTCCGCGTCGCGCCGGCGCTATGGGACCGCCTGACCAATGAGATGGCGCAGCGCACCCTCGAGGGCATGTACCCGACCTGGGCGATCTCCGAGGAGGCCGTGCGCAAGGCGGACGCATTGCTTGACGACGCCTCCGTGTCCGCCGGCCTCAAGCGCATCCTCGCCGAGGGCCAGGACCGAGTCGCGCGCGCCGTGCGCAACCGCGCTGCGGACGCTGAAGGCGCTGCAGACGCTGAAGGCACTGGCGAGGGTTGCTAAGGCGCGGCGCTAGAAGCGCGTGACCGCGCGGAGCTGCGCCACGTCCGGCCGGACGACGATGGTGGCGTAGGCGACGACGAGGCTCCCCTCGTACAGCTTGCGGGTCACGCGTTGCAGTGGCGCATTCGCCGCCATCTGGAGCCGGCCGCGCTCCACGTCTGTAGCCACGCCGGGGGTGACCACGTCCTCGCGCAGCGTTGCTGCCTCCGGCCGCCTGTCCACCGTCAAAGTCAGGCTGCTCACGGCGTAGCCTTCCTCATATCTTGGGCGCACGTAGAGTGTCTCCGAAAACGCCGGGGCCCCGTCGGCATAGTGCACACGCTCCTCCGCATACACCTTGTCGCTGGCCCCGTCGCTGGCCCCGTCGCCGAGCTCGGCGTCGGTTTCGGTGTCTCCAAAGGCCGCGGCAACAACCCGAGGAGGGGTGATGCGTCCGGAAAACAGCAGTTTGGAGACGATGTCCACACCTTTCTCCTCCAGCTGCGCCGCCAACCCGGTCGACCCGTTGAGGTCCACGACGGGCGGCAGCGCGCGCACAAACGTGCCCCCGGCTCGGCCGCGCTTGCGCTCAATGATGCCTTCAAGCTGCAACACATCAAGCGCGTGCCGCACTGTCATCCGGGCGACGTTGAACTGGTCGACTAGCTCGCGCTCGGGTGGGAGCTTGTCACCGGGCTTGAGTTCGTGAGACTCAATCCTGGTGCGCAGCGTCTCCGCGATACGGAGATACGCCGGTTTCGTCGCCATAGATACCTTCCCTCGCTCTCCCTCGCGCAATGGGAAAACTCCCAAGACGAGCAATTCGGCCGTTGATTTACGTGCATTTACACGCAGCCGTCAAAATTATTGAAAACGGCTGTGTAAATTTCTCTTCGATCAACGTTAATCAACAAAGGATGCAGTTACCCTGCATTCTTTCTACGCGCCCAACCGACAGTTGTTGTCAAATCAATGGTCTAAATTTGGACGAACGTCGCCCTTTCCGACCCCGGCAGCACACACCCAAACGGGTGCACACCTCCCCCCGATCACCCCCAAAAGGTACATTCCGACCGGACATGCATGCCATGCATGAAAAACCTTGAAATTACCCCCTATTAGGGGTCTAACTTCGATGCAATTTATGCACCCGCAGGTATAACGAGGTCACCAGGCGAACTCGCCGCACCGAGCTTCCTAGCGTCCGGCTTACAACGCCGCCACGGCTTGCTCGAGGTCGGCGATGAGATCGTCCACGTCCTCGATGCCCACCGAGATGCGAACCAACTCCGGCGGGACCTCGAGCGCCGACCCGTTGACCGCCAGGTGCGTCATGGTCGCCGGGTGCTCGACCAGACTCTCTACTCCACCGAGCGATTCTGCGAGGCAGAACAGCTTCGTCGACAAGCAAAACTCCTTCGCCTGCTCCTCGGTCTGGAATTCGACGGACACCATGCCGCCGAAGCGCGTCATCTGGCGCTTCGCCACCTCGTGGTTGGGGTGCGAGGCAAGCCCCGGGTAGTGGACCTTGGCCACACAGTCCTGGCGCTGGAGGAAATCGGCGACCGCCTCGGCATTATCGCAGTGGCGGTCCATGCGCACCGCAAGCGTCTTCAGGCCGCGGGCGGTGAGGTAGGTATCAAACGGTGACGGGATCGCGCCGACCCAGCCAAAGAAGAAGCGCAGGTCCTCCTCCAGATTCGCATCCTTGCCACACACGATGCCGCCAACGACGTCAGAGTGGCCACCGATATACTTGGTGGTGGAGTGCAGCACCACGTCCGCGCCCAGCTCGAATGGCTTTTGCAGGTAGGGAGAGGCGAACGTGTTGTCCACGACGAGGGTTGCTGCACCTTTGGCCCTACTGATTGCCGTGATGTCCGCGATGTTTAGCAGCGGGTTCGTCGGAGTCTCCACCCAAATCACCTTGGTGTTGGGCTGGATCGCCGCAGTGACCGCGTCGGTGTCCGTAATGTCCACCACCGAGTTCTCCACGCCCCACAGCGTGAAGACCTGTTGGATGAGGCGGTAGGTGCCGCCGTAGGCGTCGTTCCCGATGACGATGTGGTCCCCGGGCTTGAGCAGGATGCGCAGTAGGGAGTCAATCGCCGCCATTCCGGAGGCGAACGCCACGCCGTAGTCCGCCCCCTCCAGCGCGGCGACGGTCTTCTCCAGCGCGGTCACGGTCGGGTTACCCACGCGCGTGTACTCGTACCCGCCGCGGAGCTTGGCCAACCCGTCCTGCGCGAATGTGGTGGAGGCGTAGATCGGCGCATTGATCGGTCCGTACAGGCTGTCAGGCTCGTACCCAGCGTGAATTGAATCTGTGGAGAACCCAGAGGTCATCGCGGTACCTTTCTTGTCGTCGCGGCCCCTCCGTGCGACGCATCCGTGCGGCGAGGGGAAGTTTCCCCGAAGTGTAGACCAAGCGGTTCATTTTGGGTGCGGAATGGGCGAATTTTATGCACAGGACGTTCGTTCCGTCTGGCCAGCACCGGCACATCCAGCCGGTTAAGATTGCACCTGATGAGCTATACAACAACACTTCTCGCAGCAGCATCGAACGACACCGAGGCGCGCGTTGACAGCGCCGTCTCCGGCCTCTCCACCTGGTGGAACGACCCCGACACGCAGCAAAACTTTGTCACCCGCCCCTTGTGGATCCTCCTGATCATCCTCGTGGCCTCCGTGCTGCAGTGGGTGCTCAACCGCCTGATCCGCCGCGGTGCCGAAAACGCAATCAAGAACCCTGGCAGCGGTGTGCCCTTCCGGCGCGGGGAGCGCGACGTTGATTCGCCACAGGCGCGCTCGCAGGAGCAGCGCCGGCAGGCTCGCATCCGCACCCTGTCAAACGTGGGTCGCTCTGCGGTGGCCATTGTCATCTGGGTCTGGGCCATCATGGCGATCCTGGACCAGCTCGGCGTGAACGTCGCCCCACTCGTGGCCTCTGCAGGCATCGTCGGTGTCGCTCTCGGCTTCGGCGCGCAGTCGCTGGTCAAAGACTTCTTGTCCGGCATGTTCATCCTGCTTGAGAACCAGTACGGTGTGGGCGACGTCATCGCCGTCAATGACGTCGAGGGCACTGTCGAGGACATGACCATGCGCATCACCACGCTGCGCGACATCGACGGCACGCTCTGGTACATCCGCAACGGCGACATCGAGCAGGTTGGCAACAACTCAGACCGCTTCTCGGTCGCCCGTATGGAAGTCCCCGTCTCCTTGTTCGCCGACCCATCGAAGGCCGCAGACGTGATCCTGGATGCTGCCCGCGCCGCTGCCCAGAACGAGCGCGTCAGCCGCAACATCATCGGCGAGCCCGAGCTCCTCGGCGTATCCAGCTTCACTACCGACCACCTCACCTACCGCGTTACCGTAAACACCATGCCCGGCGAGCAGTGGGACGTGAGTCGCTTCATGTACGAGCAGATCCTCGAGGCAATGCAGGAAGCCGACGTCCGCCTGCCGGGCTCCGAACCCACCCTCGTGCGCAATGACCCGCGCGACAAGATCACCGAAAGAGGGCCCTCCAATGACCAGTAACCCGCAGGAGCATTCGCTTTACGACGCCCTTGGCGCCGACTTTTTCCAACGCCTCGTCGAAGGCTTTTACAACCAGGTCAAAGAAGACGACCTCATCGGCCCGATGTACCCGGACCAGGACTGGGACGGCGCGCAGGACCGGCTCCGTTGGTTCCTCGTGCAGTACTGGGGCGGTCCCCGGACCTACCAGGAAAAGCGCGGCAACCCCATGCTGCGGCGCCGCCACTTCCCCTTCCCCATCGGCGAGCCAGAGGCGGATCGGTGGCTACACCTCATGGAAAATTCGCTGAACCAGTTTTCGGACGAGGAGCTCCCCGAGGCGTACCGCTTCGCCCTGTGGAACCACATGCAGCGCGTCGCCTACATGATGATCAACCAGGGTCCGCGCGCGTACTAAACGAGCGTGCTTAGACGAACAGCCCGAGTCCCGTTGAGTGGTAAACGGACCCAAACGGGGCGTCGAGACGCACCCAGCGCCCCGCGGTGGACACCCGCAGATGGCGCGGGATGTCAATGGGGGCAGCGAAGCCGGGGATGAACCCCAGCGACGTGCAGGTAAAAATCATTCGCATGGGGATCTCCACCGGGCTTGCAGACTCCGCGTCGGCGGTCAGCACCGTCGAGTCCAACAGCGACTTCGGCGGCCCCATCGGCCCGGAAAACTGGCGGGCGAGTTCTCGGCCCTTGTCGGCGAGCTGGCGCGCCACCGAAACTGGCACCTCGTCACGCACCGTGAAGCCCTCGCGCGGGGGCAGCGCGCCGGGCCAGTTGGGGTCCCGCGCCGCACCGACTTCGGCGCGGCCAGCCTGCAACGCAGCCAGCAGATCGCTCGCCGCCACCACTGCCCCATCGCGCGAGGCCTCGCCGCTCACCCGGCGCGACGCGATGCAGTCGAAGGGGGTGGTGACATAGACGTCGACCGCGGGGGCGCCTGCGTCGAGCGACTGGAACCGGGCCGACGCGGAGGCGTCGAGGCCGGTGGCCCGGCCGATCAGCGCTGTCAGCCCCGGAGCGCCGTCCGTAATGCGGAGGGACTCCATTTACTCCTCGCCAGCTTCGTCGATGCTCGAGGCAACGCGGGTGAGGATGCCGATTTCCTTCTGGGTGATCTGGCGCGGGGACGTCGTCGCGGTGTCCACGGTGACCTGCACGGTTTCCACCACGCAGCAGATGTGGCCTTGCGCGTCCTTAATCTCCTGGCGCGTGGTGAAGGAGGTGTTGCCCAGCCGCACAACCTCGGTGTCCACGGTGACCTCGGTCGTGTTGGGCAGCAGCGGGCGGATGTAGTCCGCGTCAACGCGGCGGACAAACACGACGAACTCGTGGCCCTGCGCCTCGAAGAACTGCTGCGCAAACGCCAGGCGCGCCTCCTGGGCGAGCTCGATGTAGGCGGAGTTGGTGACGTGGCCGTACCGGTCAAAGTCGCCCCAGCGCAGCGAAACCTTGTGAGTATGCGGGGCCCCGGCGCCGTTCGCGCCTGCGGTCTCGCCGTGTCCTGGTTGCTCAGCCATATTCTCCACTCCAAACTTCGCGGGTATGCGGTGCACGTACTGCCGACATGCTACCCCACAACCAACGCCCCGCCACGGAACCAGTGTGAGCTGGCTCTCGGGGCGGGGCGTGAAGCGGGAGGCCGGGTGGCGTCGAGAAGCGTGTGCCTAGCGCGTCAGCTTGCGGTGCGTGACGCGGGACGGCTTCGCGGCCTCTTCGCCCAGTCGCTCGACCTTGTTCTTCTCGTAATCGCCGAAGTTGCCTTCGAACCAGTACCACTGGCCTTCCTCAACGTTGCCTTCCCAGGCGAGGATGTGGGTGCAGGTGCGGTCCAGGAACCAGCGGTCGTGCGAGATGACCACGGCGCAACCCGGGAATGCCTGCAGCGCGTTTTCCAGCGAGCCCAGGGTTTCCACGTCGAGGTCGTTGGTGGGCTCATCGAGCAGGATCAGGTTGCCGCCCTGCTTCAGCGTGAGCGCCAGGTTGAGGCGGTTGCGCTCACCACCGGAGAGGACCTTGGACGGCTTCTGCTGGTCAGCACCCTTGAAGCCGAAGGCGGACAGGTACGCGCGCGAGGGCATCTCGTTCTGGCCAACGTGGATGTAGTCCAGGCCGTCCGAGACGACCTCCCACACCGTCTTCTCCGGGTCGATGTTGGCGCGGTTCTGGTCCACGTAGGACAGCTCGACTGTCGAGCCCACCTCAACGTCGCCGGAATCCGGGTCCTCGAGACCCACGATGGTCTTGAACAGGGTGGTCTTACCCACGCCGTTCGGGCCGATCACGCCAACGATGCCGTTGCGCGGCAGGGTGAACGAGAGGTCCTTGATCAGCGTGCGCCCGTCGAAGCCCTTGTTCAGGTTTTCCACCTCGACGACCTTATTGCCCAGGCGCTGCGGGGTCGGGATCTGGATCTCCTCAAAGTCCAGCTTCTTGTACTTCTCCGCCTCTGCCGCCATCTCTTCGTAACGCTCCAGGCGGGCCTTGTTCTTTGCCTGGCGAGCCTTCGGCGAGGAGCGAACCCAGTCCAGCTCCTTCTTCAGGCGCTTCTGCAGCTTCTGGTCCTTCTTGCCCGCGACCTGGAGGCGCTCCTGCTTCTTCTCCAGGTAGGTGGAGTAGTTGCCCTCGTACGGGTAGAGCTGGCCACGGTCGACCTCGCAGATCCACTCCGCGACGTTGTCCAGGAAGTAGCGGTCGTGTGTCACGGCGAGGACGGCGCCCGGGTAGTCCTGCAGGTGGCGCTCCAGCCACAGCACACTCTCCGCGTCGAGGTGGTTGGTCGGCTCGTCCAGCAGGAGCAAGTCCGGCTCGGACAGCAGCAGCTTCGCCAGCGCCACTCGACGGCGCTCACCACCCGACAGGTTGGTCACCGGGGAATCCGACGGCGGGCAGCGCAGCGCTTCCATCGCCTGCTCGATCTTGGAGTCGACCTCCCACGCGTCGGCCGCGTCGAGCTCCTCCTGGAGCTTGCCCATTTCCTCCATGAGCTCGTCGGAGTAGTTGGTCGCCATCTCTTCGGCGATCTGCTCGAAGCGGGCCTTCTTTTCAAAAATGTCGCCGAGGCCCTCCTCGACGTTCTCGCGGACCGTCTTCTCCTCGTTCAGCGGAGGCTCCTGCAGCAGGATGCCCACCGACGCGCCGGGCTGGAGGAATGCCTCGCCGTTGTTCGGCTGGTCAATTCCCGCCATGATCTTGAGCAACGACGACTTACCAGCGCCGTTGGGGCCCACGACACCGATCTTGGCGCCGGGGTAGAAAGCCATGGTGACGTTGTCCAGAATGACCTTGTCACCGATGGCCCTGCGAACGTTTTTCATCGTGTAGATGAATTCAGCCACGTGAAGTCCCCTCTTGTGAATTCGACTGCGAAATTGGCGTAAATGCTTTCCACAGACTACATCATTTCGGGGCCTCCACATGGCCTGACTGCCTGCACCAGACCAGGCATCGCGCGCGGGGAAGCAGCGACAGATCAGCGTTGGGTGAAGTGACGGCTTAGAAGGGCACCCCCTCGGCGTCTGCGGAATCCGCAGAGTCTGCGGAATCTGCTGCGTTTGCGCCACCCGCGCCGCCACTGCCGGCGGCCGCGCCGACCAATACGGGCTCGCGCTCTTTGGCGCGCTTTGCGTGCCCGATGGCGTCTTCCTCGCTCATCAGCCGGTCAGTAACGCCCCCGCGACTGTCTCGCGTCAGCTCCTCCGTCGTCTTCGCCCGAAGCGGTTCCTGCCCGGCCAGCGTGTTGCCAACGGGCTCGCTACGCACCGAACTGACCTGGTGGCGGGCCAGGTCGAACGCAACTTGGGTCGCCTTCAGCACGATCTTTGAGCGCTTGAGCTTCTCCTGCTCGGCCCCCTCCGGCGCGTCAACCAGCCACGTTTCCGTCACCAACTTGCCACAGACGGAAACCGGCAGTCCCCGCTTCAGCGACGCCGCCACGTTGGTGGCGAGCTGCCCCCAGCATTCGACATCGATATACAGCTGATCCACGTCCTCCCACAGCACCTTCCCGGAGGAATCCTTTTCCTCCGTCGGGCGACGGCGCGAGGTGGCGAGGCGAAATTTACACAGCACCGAATCGGTGTCCTTAAACACGCGGAGGTCTGGGTTATCAATCAGGTTGCCGTGGATGTGAGTGTGCAAGTGGCTCATGGAAGAGCCACCCCCTTTCCTAAACTTTGACGTTTGTTTCGTGCAACGGGGCGTCGACAAGCGCTTGCTCCGTTAGGCGTATTTTTACACGAAACGTACGAAATAGGAAGGGGTGGCGGACAATTTTTCAAAAATGGCAGCTAGAGTCGATTGTATTGCGCGAGCATCTCGTTGTATTGGCGCCATTCCTCGTCGTCTGTTTCTTCTGCCATGCGGTCGGATTCGATCGCCTCCCGGTTGTCCTCCGCGAACCACGCGCGGAACAGCTGCGCAAACACGATGACCAGCGGGAACGAACCGGCCGCCCAGCCGATTCCGCCACCCACCTTTTGATCATCAAGCAGGTCCGGATCCCACGGGAGCTGCAGCGACTGGTAGAAATCCTCGCCCAGCACGAAGTTGAGCTGCATCAGGTACACGCCCATAAAGAGGTGGAACGGCATGGCGATCCACAGCCACGCCAGGCGAACTTTCGCCGAGTGACGCGCGGGCAGCTCGTCCGGCCCAATAAGTTCCCAGAAGTAGAAGTAGCCGGAAACAAGGAACACGGCGTTCATGATCACGTGGCCCGCGTGCTCCGAGATCATCAGCTCATACAGCGAGGGGAAGACGTACATGACGTAGAAGAGCACGAGGAACTGCACCGCGGACACCGGCGGGTAGGTGATCACGCGGACGAGGCGCGAGTGCTGGAAGCTCTCCGCCCACAGGCGCGGGTTGAACTCGCCGGCCGGGTAGGCCTCGCGGACCAGCGTGAGCGGCGCGCCGAGCACGAAGAAGACGGGAGCGCCCATCGAGAGGATCATGTGCACTGTCATGTGCGTGGAGTACGCGGCCGCCATGTGCATCCCCAGCCCGGAGCTCAGCGTGACCACCACCGTGGCGCAGCCGAGCAGCCACCACGCCGTGCGAGACGCGCGCCATCCGGGCACCCGGCGCACCAGGTGGAGGTAGTACACAGCAAGCAGCAGCGCGATAACGCTGTACAGCAGCTCCGGGCGCCACTGCGTCAGCCAGTTGCCCCACGTGAGCGGCTCGGCAAGGTTGTAGCCCAGCGCCACCTGCATCGCAGTCAGGTCCGGGTCCAGCGGCGGCGGGGGTGGGGTGCGCCCGAGTGTGACCGACAGGCCCGCAATTGCCGCCATGACCACGACCTCCACGAGGGCGAAGCGGGTAAACGCGCCGGGGCGCGACCCCAGCTGCGGCAGCGTGAGCTGGCGGTGCGCGAACCCCATCAGGCCAAGCAGGAGGATGCCCGCGAACTTGATCACCAGCACCCAGCCGTAGGCGTAGTCGAGCAAGTCGGACAGCCGGACCCGGATGAGCGCATTGGTCAGCCCAGATACCAGCATGACCAGCAGCGCGAACAGGGCAACCGCGGAATACCGCCGCGCCGCCCCCTCCAGGTTGGGGCCCAGCCTGCGGCCGTGCGCCACCAGCGCCATGAGTCCGCCGACCCAGATGAGCATGAACACCAGGTGCCAGATCAGCGAGTTCGTGCCAAAGTCGTGGCTTCCGCCCGACGCCGAGTGACCCGTCAGCGCCAGTGGCATTATCGACGCCAACGCGCCCCCACACAGCGCCACCTGGGAAAACCAGCTGCGCGCCAGGAGTCCGCACACGCCAACGACCGCGGCGATGATGGCGGTGACCAGCCACACCTTCGCGTCGGCAACCTGCTCCAGCGCGACGGACCAGGCACTGAGCTGGAAGAAGACCTCCCCGAGCGGTTCGCCGGAGACGTCGGAAAGCACGAGCGGAATCATCGTCAACCCGATAAGCGCGATGCCAAGCTGCGCCCAGCCGCCGGTCCGCGATGCGATGATCCCGTCGACGGTGAGCTGCGCGCCGTTCAGATCCGCGCCCTCGCCGCGCCGCGTCGGCGGGATCAGCCACGCGGTGAGGAAGAACGACCCCACTGACAGCGCAAACAGTAGCCAGGCGACGCCGCGCAACGCGGGCAGGCCGGCAGTGGTCAACGCACCGGGATCAGGGATGCCGAGGGCACTTAACGACGCCCCCGCGAACGATTGCGCCACCGCACCCGCCACCACCGCGGCGATCACGCAGGCTGCAACGTACACCGGCCAGGCGGGCCGCACTGCCCGCTTGCGAACTCCCACTTCAGACATGCCCCCTACCCTACTTTTGATTGATTGGGGTGCCTAACTGGCCTTGCGCTACAATAGGCGGGCTGCACGGAGCGCCCGGGCGTACGGGTGCCCTCGTGAGCGCTGCCCCCATAGCTCAGTGGATTAGAGCATCCGGTTTCTACCCGGCTGGTCGCGGGTTCGAGTCCTGCTGGGGGCGCTTGTCGTTGGGGCGAAAACCGCTGCTAGGAGGAGTTTCGGCGCTTCCGTCGCAGCATGTTCACCGCCACCGCGGTGCCGAGGATTGCCGCGTGCTGACGCTGATCCAGGCCCGGCTGGAAACTGATCCGGTACGAGGTCTTACCCATAAACGCGCGCCCCATGCCCGTGTACTCTGCATTGATGCTCGCGATCGGCTGTCCGTTGCTGGTCAGGTCAAAGTTGAGGGCGAGCAGCTTGCCATCAATCTGCACGCTGGGAAAGCCGGCGATCTCCAGGTCAAGCTTGGTGCGCAGCAGGGAAAACTTGCTGCGCAGTGTGGCGAGCACCATGTCGGGCTCCGCCAGGCGCACCTCGTAGGAGTCCCGGAGGAAATTCGCCGGGTCGGTCACGCCAAGCACGAGGGTGCCTTGGGCGTCGCGCACCTCCACCCCGCGCGAGCCACGGAACATATCGGCGAGCTGCCGCGTTTGCCGCGCCGTGCCGACGAGCTGGCCCTGCCCGTCGGTGATTTCAAATTCGTCGGTACCAAGTGCCTTGGTCTGGCTGAAAATCAGTTCATCGCGATCAAGCATGACGCCAGGCTACCGCCACGGCAGCCACCACGCTTTCCGATGCGGCGGCGCGTGCCGCACTTCCGGCTTCGCTTCGTCGACCTCCGGAGTCGCCTCAGGCTTCTCGACGACTACGTCTTCCCGGTCTTCCCTTAGCTCGTGGGCCCCGTGGTACTCCTCTGCTTCCGGCACATCCGGTGCGTCTGGCGCTTCTACCAGCTCGGCGTCAGTACCGTCGGCGGCGTCAGCGCCGTCAGTGACGTCACGCCGCACTTGCGTTCATGCCAGGCCGAACTTCTTCACGTTCGCGTTCACGGCCGTACGCAGGAGCGCCAGGTTGGTCCGGGAGGAGTCGACTGCCACGTAGATGAACAAGTCATTTTCCAGAATCTTGATCAAGTGGAACTGGTCGGTCAGGGTAAGCAGCATGTCCTGCAGACCACCCTGGATGCCCAGCGCCTCCATGGTCTTGAACTTGGCCTTCACCATCTCAGAGTTGTACGCAGCCGCGATGTCCAGGTCGAAGTCCGGGTAACGGGAGGTGGACACCAGGGACATACCGGTGTTGATGTCGACGACAGATGCGCCAATGAAGCCGCTCAGGTCCTCAGAGACGGCGTTGAGGAAGTTGTTGAGATTCTCCTGCTGGGACATTCGATTCCTTTTCGTATTCTCGTGTAATTGCTGGTCACGGCGCACAGGTACGCGCCCGTTTGGGGCGGTGGAAGTGCACGCTGGCCCGGATTGCCACCACAGAATACCGCAATATTAGACAAATGGAAAGAAAAGTCTGATAATTTGAGTGTCACTCCCCAAACTGAACCTGAGGAAATGATATGACTCAAACGCCCGCCACTGGGCGGCGCCACGGAAAGGTCGAGGACATCACCGCCGATGACCTGGACCCACACCTGACAATGCCCTCGGACGCCATCATTGGCGCGTACTCAGATTCCGAGGTCGTCTTTGTCGGCCCGGTTGGGGTTGGTAAGACGACGGGAGTCGCGACCATCTCGACGGTGACACCCATCAATACTGAGGCGCACGCCAACGCTTCCGACGACTTCATCGCGCAGACCAAGACAACGACCACCGTGGGGATCGACTTCGGCGTCTGGGACCGCGCCGACACCACGCGCGTCGCCGTCTTCGGCACCGCGGGCCAAGACCAGTTTGATGATGCGCGCACCCCCGCCCGCAATCCGGCCGCAGCGCTCGTGGTCTGGCTCTTCGGGCTCCCGCAGCTCCTGGAACAGCAGGTCGTGCACTGGCTGGAGACCATCGGGAGCTTGGACGCCTATCACCGCACCACCTTCGCGGTGAACTTCATCGACCCGGATGGGCCCGACCCGCTCCCGATCCTGCGCGATTTCCTTTCCACGGCCGGCCACTCCGACATTCCCGTGGTGGCGGCCGACCCGCGCGTGCACGACGACGTGGCGCGCGTTATTGACCTCGCCCTGACCAGACTGGAGGATTACCTGTGACCGCGACGCTTGAAAACACGACGACCACGTTGGCCACAGACGGCCTGGAGGGCGGATTGTCAGAAGCCATGAAAGATGACGTCAAAGCTCAGATTGGGCGCCACCGCCGGGTGCGCGGCACCGATTTCGCTACGAACGACCTGGCTGCCGCCGCTCTGCCATACATGTCGCGCATGCGCCACCAGGTACCGGGAATCTACGCAGTCGTCCTCGGCACCGGCGACGGCACCCACGTCTGCTCGATCGGCCTCGGCGACGCGCTCGACGCCGCCCGGATCAGCGCCCTAAACTCATCGATGTTTGGCACCGCCGGGGCGCAGGCCGCGATTGTGGACCCCTCCCGCGACCCCAATGAGGCGAAAGGCGAAGGACGCGACGCAATCGTCAGCGTCTCGCTGCCAAACGACGAGGTCATCGCACTGGCAAAAGTGGCGCACCCGCCCGTCGGCCACCTGGTCCTGGCCGTTTTTGCCCGCGACGCACAGCTGGGCATGGTGGTCCACCACGCGCGCACCTCCGCGCAGGCGCTCTCGGAGTGGCTGGACGAGGAGTAATCCCGCTTGACGATGCCCCGCATTCTGATACACTTTCCACTATGAAAAACATGGAGATGCAGGGTCGGCAAACTACGACAAATCAGCACGCCAGAGACAGAGACAAGGACACAGCCGCCTCCGCCCGCGAAGCACTCGAGGCCATCCGCAGCACCGAAGCGCGCACCAAGGCATCCCAACCCGTGCCGTGGCTGAGCATCGTGGCGACCAGCCTCTGTTTCGGCGCCGGCATGTACTTCACCCTCGTTGGGCACGCCTGGGGTTTGCTCATCCTCCTCGCTGGTGTGGTGGGCATCATCTGGATCGAGCTTTCCGCCAAACGCGGGGTGCGCACCGCGATGAAGCAAGAGGTCCGCGAGGATCCGAAGCTCAATTGGAAAGCTGTCGTCATTCCTCTGCTCGCATACCCCCTCATGACGCTCGCTGAAGGAATCGGCACAGTGGCCTGTGCCATCGTCGCGGCAGCCACAACAATTGGCATGATCGCCGCCTACGGCCTGACCTGGAACAAGTACCATGACTAACCCCGTCATCCACCCCATCAACCGTTTGAAGATTTGCGCGGCGCTCAACGCCGGCGGCGCCATCGAAGGCGAGACGCGCTACGAAATGCGCTTCAGCACGCTTCGCGACGCCACCCAGCTTTCCGACGCCACGCTGTCCAAACAACTCAACGCCCTGGAGGAAGCCGGTTTTGTGACCCGGTTCCGCGAGTACGGCTCGACTCGGGCGAAGGACACGGTGTGGGTCACGCTCACCAGGGAGGGGCGCGAAGCCTTCCAGGCGCACATGGAGGCGTTGGAGGCGCTGGCGAGGGGTGAGGTGGGCGTCGAGAAGCACTAGCCCAGGTACCCTGTAGACCATGACTTTTCCAGCCCCCGAAATTGACTCTTATGCCCTGGTGACCGGCGCGTCACAGGGCATCGGCGAGGCAATAGCGCGCGACCTCGCCGCCGCCGGCTACAACCTGATTATCGTCGCCCGTCGCGAAAGCGTGCTCATGGAGCTCGCCCACGAACTGAGCGACGCGCACGGTGTCAACGTCGAGGTCGTGGCCGCCGACCTGGCCAAGGAGCGCGATGTGGACGCGCTGCTCGCGCACATTGCGACGCGCAAGGTGACGCTGTGCGTGAACTCGGCGGGCATCGCCAGCTTCGGCCCATTCATGCGCCAGGACTGGGGCTACGAGACAAACCAGTACAACCTGAACGCCACCGCCGTGTTCCGCATCACCAAGGCCGTGCTGGACCAGATGGTGCCGCGGGGCGAGGGGGCGCTGTGCAACGTCGGCTCGGCCGCGGGCAACATCCCCATTCCCAACAACGCCACCTACGTGTTCACCAAGGCTGGCGTGAACGCGTTTACCGAGGCCCTGCACTTCGAGCTCAAAGATTCGGGCGTGCACTGCACCCTGCTTGCACCGGGCCCCGTGCGCGACGCGTACATTCCGGAAGAGGAGCAGTCCATCGTAGACAAGGTCGTGCCGGATTTCCTGTGGACCACCTACGACTCGTGCGCCCGCGACACGCTGCGGGCCATGCGCGCAAACAAGCGCCGCGTGGTCCCCGGCCCGCTGTCCAAGGCGATGGACGTGGTTTCCGCCTACGGGCCGCGCGGCGTGATCGCCCCGCTCGTAGGCAGTTTTTACGCAAAGATGGGAGAAGAGTAACCGTGGACATCCACGCAAAAGATAACCGGATCGTTTGGGTCGACCTGGAGATGACCGGTCTAGACACGCACCGCCACGTGATCGTCGAGGTGGCGGCACTGGTGACCGATGCCGAGCTCAATATTTTGGACGAAGGCCTGGACATTGTCATCGGAGCGACCGAGGCCGAGCTCGCTGAGATGGATGACTTTGTCACCAAGATGCACACAGATAACGGGCTGCTCGACGAGATCAAGGCGTCGACCGTCACCATGAAGGAGGCCGAGGACGCCGTCCTGGCACTGCTGGACAAGCACTGCGATAAGGCGCACCCCGCTCCCCTGGCGGGCAACTCAATTGCCACCGACCGCGCCTTTATCCGCGAGCAGATGCCACGCCTCGACTCGGCCCTGCACTACCGCATGATCGACGTCTCCACCGTCAAGGAGCTCACCCGCCGCTGGTTCCCGCGTGCGTACTTCAACCAGCCCGAGAAAGGCATGGCGCACCGCGCGCTCGCGGACATCGTGGAATCCATTCGCGAACTGGACTACTACCGCCGCTCCGTGTTCGTGGAATCTCCCGGCCCGGAGACCCCGGAAGCTGAGCACGCAAGGGACGCTGCCAATAGCGCCTACCAGCCGTTTTTGTGATTTAGAGACCGCGTACTAAGGTAGTTCCCGCTGCTGAAAACGCAGCGATGGTGGCTGTAGTTCAGCTGGTAGAGCACCAGGTTGTGATCCTGGGTGTCGCGGGTTCGAGTCCCGTCAGCCACCCCAAAGTTACCCCGTGACCTATACAAACAGGTCACGGGGTGTATTGCTTTCTCGGTCGGCCGCGCCCTACGGCGCCTGTTCGCCGCGCTCGCCGGTACGCACGCGGATCACGTCGTCGACGGGTTAAGCGACAAAATGTGTGCTTTTCTCGGCGTGTCGACTTAAGCGACAAAATGTGTGCTTTTTTGGGGGTGGGATGGGTGGTTTTTGGGTGTGTTGTGCTGGGGTTATGTTCGTCCTGCCCAGCCGTGTCGGATGGCCCAGGAGGGGTTGAAGTCGGTGTCGATG